>DAORNK010000246.1:0-5065 GCA_035440985.1 Rubrivivax sp.
CAGGGCGTGCGCCAGGCACTCGCGGGCCCGCCGGCGCTTCCGGGGGCGGGAATCATCTCGTGACCTGGACGAGGATCTCGTCCGGGCGCACCATGCCCAGTTCTGCGCGGGCCTTTTCCTCGACCATTTCCAGGCCTTCCTTCAGGTCGCTGACCTCGGCAGCGAGCCGCGCGTTGCGCGCACGGGCATCGCGGTTGGCGCTCAGCTGCGTGGCCAGGTCCTTGTTCAGGCCGGCCACGTACAGCCAGTTGCCCTTGCCCAGCCACAGGTCGCCCTGCACCACCACCAGCAAGGCGGCGAGGATGAGCGTGGCCCAGCGCATGGGTGGCCGGACTCAGCGCAGGTTGTAGAAGGCCGCGCGGCCCGGGTAGCTGGCCACGTCGCCCAGGTCTTCCTCGATGCGCAGCAACTGGTTGTACTTGGCCATCCGGTCGCTGCGGCTGAGCGAGCCGGTCTTGATCTGCCCGGCGTTGCTGCCCACTGCGATGTCGGCGATTGTGCTGTCCTCGGTCTCGCCGCTGCGGTGGCTGATGACGTTGGTCCAGCCGGCGCGCTTGGCCATCTCGATGGCGGCGAAGGTCTCGCTGAGCGTGCCGATCTGGTTGATCTTGATGAGGATGGAGTTGGCCACGCCCTCCTTGATGCCGCGCTCCAGGATCTTGGTGTTGGTGACGAAAAGGTCGTCACCCACCAGCTGCACCTTCTTGCCCAGGCGGTCGTTGAGCAGCTTCCAGCCCGCCCAGTCGCCCTCGTGCATGCCGTCTTCGATGCTCACGATGGGGTACTTGTCGACCCAGGTGGCCAGGATGTCGGTCCACTCGGCGGCGGCCAGCGTCAGGCCCTCGCCTTCCAGGTGGTACTTGCCATCCTTGAAGAACTCGCTGGCCGCGCAATCCAGCCCCAGCGCGATCTGCTCGCCGGCGCGGTAGCCCGCCTTCTCGATGGCCTCCAGGATCAGCTGGATGGCCGCTTCATGGCTGGCCACGTTCGGTGCGAAGCCGCCTTCGTCGCCGACGCTGGTGGGCATGCCCTTGGCGTCGATGATCTTCTTCAGCGCATGGAAGGTCTCGGCGCCGTAGCGCAAGGCTTCGCGGAAGGTCGGTGCGCCCACCGGGATGATCATGAACTCCTGCAGGTCGAGGTTGTTGTTGGCGTGCGCGCCGCCGTTGATGACGTTCATCATCGGCACGGGCAGGCTCATGCGGCCCATGCCGCCGAAGTAGCGGTACAGCGGCAGTCCGCTTTCTTCGGCTGCGGCACGCGCGACGGCCATGCTGACGGACAGCATCGCGTTGGCGCCCAGCCGGCTCTTGTTGTCGGTGCCGTCGAGGTCGATCAGGGTCTTGTCCAGGAAGGCCTGTTCGGAAGCGTCCAGGCCCATCACCGATTCGCTGATCTCGGTGTTGATGTGCTCGACGGCCTTGAGCACGCCCTTGCCGCCGTAGCGGGCCTTGTCGCCATCGCGCAGTTCGATGGCTTCGCGGCTGCCGGTGGAAGCGCCGCTGGGCACGGCGGCGCGGCCCATGGTGCCGGACTCCAGCAGCACGTCGCATTCGACGGTGGGGTTGCCGCGGCTGTCGAGAACTTCGCGGCCGACGATGTCAACGATGGCACTCATGATGATGTCCTTTCGGTGGTAAGCAATCAGACGGGTGCGGTCACGCCTTCGACCAGCACCATGTTGAAGTAGGCCGTGGCACCCAGGCGGTGCTGGCGCACGCCCTGGTAGCCGGCGTCGTTGTAGAAGGCCTTGGCCTGCTCGTAGCTGGGAAAGCGCAGCACGGCCACGCGGTGCGGCTGCCAGTCGCCTTCCAGTGTTTCGTGGCGACCACCACGCACCAGGTACTCGCCGCCAAAGGCCTGCACCTTGGCCGGCGCCTCGGCCATGTAGCGCTGGTACTGCGCGAGGTCGGAGATGTCCATCTCGACGATCAGGTAGGCGGGTGCGGTCATGGCCTGGGCTCAGCAGGAGAAATCGTCTTCCAGCAGCGGCTGCTGCTTGACGACACGGTCCAGGGCCGCCAGCTGCTCCAGCAGCGCCTTCATGTGCTTCAGCGGCACCGCGTTGGGCCCGTCGCACAGCGCGTGCCTGGGGTCAGGATGGGTTTCCATGAACACGCCGGCGATGCCCACGGCGATGGCCGCGCGCGCCAGCACCGGCACGAATTCGCGCACGCCACCACTGCTCGTGCCCTGCCCGCCGGGCAGTTGCACGCTGTGCGTGGCGTCGAAGACCACCGGCGCCCGGGTTTCGCGCATGATGGCCAGGCTGCGCATGTCGGACACGAGGTTGTTGTAGCCGAAGCTGACCCCGCGCTCGCAGGCCATGAAGCGGTCTTCGGACAGGCCTGCCTCGCGTGCCGCGGCACGGGCCTTGTCGATGACGTTCTTCATGTCGTGGGGCGCCATGAACTGCCCCTTCTTGATGTTCACCGGCTTGCCGCTGCGCGCCACGGCACGAATGAAGTCGGTCTGCCGGCTGAGCAGTGCCGGGGTCTGCAGCACGTCCACCACCGCCGCAGCGGCGGCGACCTGAGTCTCGTCGTGCACGTCGGTGATGACGGGTAGCTGCAGCTCGCGCCGCACCTTGGCCAGGATCTCCAGCCCGCGCTCGGCGCCCAGGCCGCGGAAGCCCTGGTCGCTGCTGCGGTTGGCCTTGTCGTAGCTGCTCTTGAAGATGAAGGGAATGCCCAGCGCGGCGGTCATCTCCCGCAATGCGCCGGCCGTGTCCATCTGCAGTTGTTCGCTCTCGACCACGCAGGGGCCAGCGATGAGGAAGAAGGGTCGGTCCAGGCCGACTTCGAAGCCGCACAGCTTCATGCAGCGGCCTTCGCCGGCTCAGCCTGGCGGCGCGTATGGTGGTCGAGTGCGGCCTTGACGTAGCTGGTGAACAGCGGGTGGCCGCCCCAGGGCGTGCTCTTGAACTCAGGGTGGAACTGCACGCCCATGAACCAGGGGTGACGGTCCTTGGGCAGTTCGACGATCTCGGTCAGCTTCTCGGTCTGCGTCAGCGCACTGATCACCAGCCCGGCCGCCTGCAGCTGATCCAGGTAGTTGACGTTGGCCTCGTAGCGGTGGCGGTGGCGTTCGGTCACGACGGGCCCGTAGATCTGGTGCGCCAGCGTGCCGGCCTTGACGTCGGAGCTCTGGGCGCCCAGGCGCATCGTGCCGCCCAGGTCGGAACTGGCGCTGCGCTTCTGGATGGAGCCGTCGCGATCCTTCCACTCCTCGATCAACGCGATCACCGGGTGCGCGCAGGTGGTGTCGAACTCGGTGCTGTTGGCGCCCTCCAGCCCGGCCACGTGGCGTGCGTATTCGATGGTCGCGACCTGCATGCCCAGGCAGATCCCGAGGTAGGGGACCTGGTGCTCGCGCGCGAAGCGGGCGGCCACGATCTTGCCTTCGATGCCGCGCTTGCCGAAGCCGCCGGGCACCAGGATGGCGTCGAAGCGGGCCAGTTGCGCGGCGTTGGCCGGTGTCAGGGTCTCGGCGTCGATGTACTCGATGTCGACCTTGGCGTGGTTGTGGATGCCGGCGTGGCGCAGCGCCTCGTTCAGGCTCTTGTAGCTGTCGGACAGGTCGGTGTACTTGCCGCACATGCCGATCCTGACCACGGCCGCCGGGTGCTCGACCTCGTGCACCAGCGAGTCCCAGCGCCGCAGGTCGGCCGGGCGCGTGAGCAACTGCAGCTTCATGCAGATCATCTCGTCCAGCCCCTGCTCGTGCAGCATGCGCGGCACCTTGTAGATGGTGTCCACGTCCCACATGCTGATCACGCCGTGCAACTGCACGTTGGTGAACAGGCTGATCTTGCCGCGTTCGTCGTCGGGGATGGGCCGGTCGGCGCGGCACAGCAGCACGTCGGGCTGGATGCCGATCTCGCGCAGCTTCTGCACCGTGTGCTGGGTTGGTTTGGTCTTCAGCTCGCCCGCGGTGGCGATCCAGGGTACGTAGGTCAGGTGCACGAAGGCGGCATGGCTGGGCCCCAGCTTCAGGCTCATCTGGCGCACCGCTTCCAGGAAGGGCAGGCTCTCGATGTCGCCGACGGTGCCGCCGATCTCGACGATGGCCACGTCGACATCCTGCGCGCCGCGCTGGATGAATTCCTGGATCTCGCCGGTGACGTGCGGGATGACCTGCACCGTCTTGCCCAGGTAGTCGCCGCGGCGCTCCTTCTCGAGCACGCTCTTGTAGATCTGGCCCGTGGTGAAGTTGTTGCTGCGCTTCATCTTGGTGGTGATGAAGCGCTCGTAGTGGCCGAGGTCCAGATCGGTCTCGGCGCCGTCGTCGGTGACGAAGACCTCGCCGTGCTGGAACGGGCTCATGGTGCCCGGGTCGACGTTGAGATAAGGGTCCAGCTTGATGAGGGTGACCTTGAGGCCGCGGCTCTCCAGGATGGCCGCCAGCGATGCTGCCGCGATGCCCTTGCCGAGGGAGGACACCACGCCGCCGGTGACGAAGACGAACTTGGTCATGTCATGGGGCTGCCTTCAGCCGCGCGGGTGCGCCGTGAAAGAGCCGTAGGGGGAAATGCTAAGTATATCGGCGGGCCCACGTCCGGCCGTGCCAGGGCAGGTCGTATCATCGGGCCCGTTGGTGCTCGCGAAGCCTTCCCGGCCGAGCGGTTCAACGGGAATCAGGAGGGGTGGCGCTGCCCGCGCAGCCGACCCTAACCTGAGCTGCCCCCGCAACGGTAAGCGGACGCAGGCCCTCACGGGTCTTGCGCTCATGTCAGGTCCACTGGGTGCGTCAGGCGCCTGGGAAGGGTACATGGGTCGTCTCCGCCAGCCCGGATACCGGCCAACAGGGCTGGTGCGCCGTGGTCGCGGCGTGCCGTGAGGTGTGCCGCTGCGGGGAAGCAGGCGGCGCACGTGTCGAGCGGGTCTCCTTTCATGTTCCCTGTTCTCCTAGTCCCCAGCCGGGCCTTTGCGTCCTTGGCGGGCGTTGTCATGGGTGTTCTTCTTTCGGGCATCGCGCTCGCCCAGGCGCCGGCGGCGGCCGACACCGTGGTCGTCACGGCCACGCGCAGCCCGCTGCCGTTGTCGCAGGTGCTGGCCGACCTGTC
>DAORNK010000246.1:5085-6578 GCA_035440985.1 Rubrivivax sp.
CGAAGGCGATCGTGATCGCGACGGGATCGGACGTGGCGCGGCTGCCGGGGGTGGCCTTTGCGCGCAACGGTGGGCCGGGCACGGTGACCAGCGTCTTCGTGCGTGGCGGCGAGTCACGGCACACGGCGGTCTTCGTCGACGGCGTGCGGGTGGATTCACAAGCCACCGGCGGCGCGACGTGGGAGATGCTGCCGGTCGAGCAGATCGAGCGCATCGAACTGCTGCGCGGGCCGGCCGCCGCGATCTATGGTTCGGACGCCGTCGGTGGCGTGGTGCAGATCATCACGCGCCAGGGACAGGGCGCGCCACGCGCGACGGCCGCGGTGACGATGGGCAGCCAGTCGCTGCGCCAGGGCCAGGCCAGCCTGGCTGGCCTGGCCGGCGCGCTGGACTATGCCGTTTCGGCTTCGCGCGGCCGCAGCGATGGCTTCAACGCAAGGCCCATCGCGACGGCCAACCCGGACCTCGATGGCTGGAGCCGCAGCACCTGGCAAGGCCGTCTGGGTTGGCAGATCACACCCGGGCAGCGACTGGAGGGTGGTGTGCTGTCCACGCGGCTGAAGGGCCGGTACGACGGCAGCCGCACGGCCGACGATGTGTCCGACTACGCGCTGCGCACCGCCACGCTGGGTTGGAGCAGCCGCTGGGCCGCTGGCTCCGACACGCGCATCAGCATCGGCCAATCGCGCAGCACCTACGAGACCCAGCCTTCGTACTACCGCAGCGAGACGACGCTGCGCAACTTGCTGCTGCGCCACGAACAGACCGTGGCGGGCCAACACTTGTCGGTCACGCTGGAACGGCGTGACGACCATCTGCTGAACCCGGCCACCGCCTTTGCCGCCACGCTGGAAGGCGAGCGCACGCAGAACGCGGTGGCGCTGGGCTGGCGCACCGACATCGGTGCGCACGGGCTGCAGGCCCATGTCCGCCACGACGACGACAGCGAGTTCGGAGGTCAGGGTACCGGCAGCCTGGCCTGGGGCTGGCATCTCGCGCCGGGCTTGCGGATCACGGTCTCAGCGGCCACGTCGTTCCGCGCGCCGACGCTGTACCAGCGCTTCAGCGAATACGGCACTGCGGCGTTGCGGCCCGAGGCCGGCCGCAACGTGGAAGCCGGCCTGCGCTGGGCGTCGGGCGGCCACGAACTCAGCGCCACCGTCTGGCGCAACCGCCTGCGCCAGCTGATCGCCTTCGGCGCCGCGGGCCCCTGTGCATCGGCCTTTGGCTGCTACGAGAACATCGGCCGCGCGCAATACGAAGGCTTGACCCTGGCCGGCCGCACGACGCTGGGCGCCTGGCTCCTCCAGGGCTCGCTGGACTGGCACGATCCACGCAACCTGGACACCGATCGGGTACTGCCGCGCCGGGCGCGCCAGCTGGCCAACCTGGGCGTGCAGACCAACTGGGGTGGCTGGCTGCTGGGTGCGGAAGTGCAAGCCGCCGGCTCGCGTTTCGACGACACGGCCAATACGCAGCGCTTGGGCGGCCAT
>DAORNK010000246.1:6588-6987 GCA_035440985.1 Rubrivivax sp.
CCGGCGCAGCTCCCATTGCAGATGAGATCGTCGTCGTCATGAGCGGAAGATCCTTGAGTAGAGGGTCTCGTGCTGGAGGGCCGCGTCGACAACGTGGGCGACAAGGCCTACGAGGTGGCACGCACCTACGCCAGTGCCGGGCGGGCCGCCCAGGTCACGCTGCGCTGGACGATGCCGTGAAGACCTGGTCCGTCTGCGGGTGGCCGTGGTGCTGGCGTGCCCGGCGCTGGCTGGGCATGGCCGGTGCGCTGAGCCTGGCCGGGGCCGTGCTTGCCCAGCCGGCCGTCGGGCCTGCCTTGCGGGACGACCGCGGTGTCGAACATCGCCTGCCGGCCCCGCCGCAGCGCATCGTTTCGTTGTTGCCTTCGCTGACGGAGACGGTGTGCGCCCTGCAGGCCT
>DAORNK010000247.1:0-6976 GCA_035440985.1 Rubrivivax sp.
GGCCGCTGTCGTCGCAGGCCGGCGCCTGGCCGGTGGCGGCAAAGTGGCGTACGGCGCGGCACACGGCGCGCGAAGCGGCTTCGGTCACCTCGTTGCGGTACAGGCTGGACTTGGCGGCCTGGCGCATCGCGAAGCGTTCGGTCGCCCAGACCGGGCCGGCGTCCATCTCGGCCTGGGCCTGCAGCACGGTGACGCCCCACGCCGGCAGGCTCCGCGTGATGGCCCAGTCCAGCGCCGAAGGCCCGCGGTCGCCGACGATGCCGGGGTGGACGACGAGGCAGGGCGTGTGGCGCCACACCGATTCGGGAATGGCGCGTTTGAGAAAGGGCGCAATCACCAGGGCCGGCTGGAACAGCACGACCGCCTCTTCGGCCACGCTGTCGGCGATGTCCAGTTCCACCGCCAGCTGATGGCCCATCGCGGTCAGATCCAGATACAGCCGTTGTGCGAGGCTGTTGAAGCTGCGCGTCAGAAAGAGGATGCGCATGCCCATGCTTCCGCCAGCGCTCAGCAGATGCGCGGCAATTGATCCCCGGTCAGCCAGTCGACGATGCGTTGCCCGCCGAAGCGCGTGCGCATCTGCACGAAGTGATGCGGGTCGGCCACCACCTCGCCGATCAGAGCGGCGTTGCGCCCCAGCGGGTGGTCGCGCACCGTCTGCAGCAGGCGATCGGCGTCCTGCGGGGCGCAGATGGCGACCAGCTTGCCTTCGTTGGCCACGTACAACGGGTCCAGGCCCAGGAACTCGCAGGCCGCACCTACCTGGGCCTGCACGGGCACGGCGGCCTCGGTGATGAGCATGCCGCAGCCGGACTGCTGCGCCAGTTCGTTCAACGTGGTGGCCAGGCCGCCGCGTGTGGGGTCGCGCAGGCAGTGGATGCCGGGCACAGCCTGCACCATCGCCGCCACCAGGCCGTGCAGCGCGGCCGTGTCGGACCGGATGCTGGTGCCGAAGCTGAGGTTCTCGCGCAGCGACATGATGGCCACGCCGTGGTCGCCCAGCGTGCCGCTGACCAGGATGCGGTCGCCCGGGCGGGCGCGGTCGCCGGAGATGTTGACGCCTTCGGGCACCACGCCGATGCCGGTGGTGGTGATGAAGACCCCGTCGGCCTTGCCGCGTTCGACGACCTTGGTGTCGCCGGTGACGATGGGCACGCCGGCTTCGCGCGATGCGCTGGCCATCGATTCGACGATGCGCTTCAGGTCCGCCAGTGCAAACCCTTCTTCCAGGATGAAGCCGGCGGCCAGGTGCAGCGGCACTGCGCCGGCCATCGCCACGTCGTTCACCGTGCCATGCACCGACAGGCAGCCGATGTCGCCACCCGGAAAGAACAGCGGCGACACCACATGGCTGTCGGTGGCCATCACCAGCCGGCCTGGTGGCACCTGGAATGCCGCCTGGTCGTTGGCCTGGCGCAGCCACTCGTTGTCGAAGGCGCGCTGGAACAGTTCCTCGATCAGCTGCGCCATCGCCCGGCCGCCGCTGCCGTGCGACATGTCGACGTGGCCGTTCCTGAAATCCACCGGGCGTATGTAGCCCTTGCGTACCGTGTTCATGCCGGGATCATCGCTCAAACGCCAGCGGCGCCCGCAGGGGGCGCCGCTGGGTGACCTTCACGCCGCGGGTCAGAAGTGCATGGCGCCGGAGAACAGCGCGGCGAAGATGAAGCAGGCCAGCAGCACGCCGATGGTGACGGCGGTGAAGCCGAAGGTGTAGGCCCGCAGCATCGCACCCCTGGAAGGGGCCGGCACCAAGTGGGCTTCGAGCTGGCCGGTAGCCACCAGGCGCTCGTATTCCATCGGGCGCTCGTCCTTGAAGCGTTCCAGTGGCATGCAGCCCACGAAGATCACCGGGTCCAGCGGGAAGGCTTCCGGCCGCAGGTGGGTGTGGAAGAAGTGGAACAGGAAGATGAAGCCGGTGGCCAGCAGGGCTTCGTCGCTGTGCACCACGTAGGCGGCATTCAGCGCCCAACCCGGCAGGATCGCGGTGAACAACGTCGGGAACCAGAGCACCAGGCCCGAGCAGCCGATGATGGCCACACCCCAGAAGACGGCCAGGTAGTCGAACTTCTCCCAGTAGGTGAAGCGGTCGAACCGGGGCCGTGGGCCGAGGTAGAAGAAGTACTTCATCATGCCGACGAAGTCCGTCAGGTCGCGTGGCTGCGGCACCATCGAGCGCGGGCCCCACAGCTGGCCACGTTCACCCTTCACGATGAACCCCCAGGCCAGCATGCCCAGGTGCCAGGCGAAGTAGCCGAAGGTGATGATGCCGCCCAGCCGGTGCAGCACGCCGGCCGAGGCCGCGCCGCCGAAGACCGACATCAGTGCCGGTGCCCAGGGCGCGTCCGGGAACTTGAGCGGCAGGCCCGTGGCGCCCAGCAGCAGGAAACTGACCACGATGGAGATGTGCACCCCCATCTGCATGTGGGTGAAGCGCCGCACGTAGGGGCCATTGCCGGCATGGCCGAAGTGGAACTCGCCGCGCAGCTTGCCCACCAGCGCGCGCTGCAGCCAAAGCAGGCCGTGCAGGCCGAAGAAGCCGAACACGCCCATCAGCAGCGAGGTCATGCCCAGCCAGATCCAGTAGACGTAGGGGTTGCGCTTGGGGTCCGACGGATTGGCGTGCGGGTCGAAGGTCAGGAAGGACGCGTTGACGTTCTGGTGGCAGGCGCCGCAGGTCTTGGCCAGATTGTCCTTGTGCACGCTGGAGCGCGGGTCCGATGCCGGCAGGTTGTGGTGCGGTGTGTGGCAGTCGGCGCAGGCCGCGGCCTTCTTGTTGTTGAGCGAAGTGGCCTTGCCGTGGAAGCTGTCCTTGAAGGTGGCGAGCAGCTTCTCGTGGCAGTTGCCGCAGCCATCAGAGACCTTGTGGCGTGTTTCGGCGGCCAGTGGGTTCTTGATGGCATGCGGTTCGTGGCAGGTGACGCAGTGCGGGCTGTCCTTCTTGCCGCCCATGGCCGCGCCGTGGGCGCTGTCGGCCCATTCGCGCTGGATGGTCGTGTGGCAGGCGCCGCAGGTCTCGGCGATCTTGCCCTTGTGCGTGGTGGCCGCAGGGTCGTCCTTGGCATGCACGGTGTGCTTGCCGTGGCAGCTGGAGCACGACGGGGCGGACTTGGTCAACCCCATCTTCAGCAGCGCGCGGGCGTGCTCGCTGTGCTCGTAGTTGGCCATCATGTCTTCGTGGCAGGCCCCGCAGGTCTTGATCTGGTTGACCGGCGACAGCGGCGAATCGGGGTCACCACTCTTGTGCACCTTGTGCAGGCTGTCGTGGCAGGCCGTGCAATCCTTGATGGCCTTCTTGCCGGCGGCGCGCTTGCCGTGGATGCTGCCCGCCACTTCCTTGAACTGATCCTCGTGGCATTCGATGCAGACCTGGGGCTGCACCGCACCCAGCGCCTCGTCAGGGTGCTTGCTGCTGCGCGACGCCTCGTGGCAGGCCGCGCATTCCACCTTGCGGTGGGCGGAGCGGCGGAAGTCCGCCGCGGCCAGCTGCGCGGACTTGCCGTCCTTGGTTTTGAGCTTGGGGTCGTCGTGGCAATCCAGGCACTTCTTGGTCAGCGCCTTGTCGGCGGCCGCCGCAGCCTCCTGGGCTACAGCGGGCGCCAGGCCTGCCAGGGCCTGGCACACCGCCAGTGCGCAGGCGAACGCACCGGGGCGGAGCAGTGATACCAGAAGGCTACGCAACCCGACCGACCCCGCTGAATGCATCTCGAACCCCTTCAGGCCGCTTGCAAGCGGCCGGGCCTACACAGGCCCTGGGCACGATTCGCGGCGGGTCCGATTCTGCGGTTCAGGTGAATGCGAATCTTGATCCTGAACAAGATCAGGTCCGGGGCCGGACCCGTGATCGGGCCCTGGGCAAGTGGTGCACACCCTGAATGCCGGCGTGGAGGATGTTTGATTTCGATCAAGCTAAGCCGGCGTGTCGGTGCCGATCGCCCCTGCCCGGCCGGTGCCGGCCCTAAGATCGCGCCCGCGAACGGGGCATCCGCGCACGCCGGCCCCAACCCGCCACAGCAAAGGAACGCAAACCGATGAATATCCAGGTTGGCCAACGCACGATCGTGCTGGGCTCCATCACCACCGTGCTGGCGTTGCTGGCCGGCATCGCCGTGATGGCCGTGGTGGGCATCACGGGCTGGGAATACTCCAACAGCAATGCCTTCTGCGCCACGATGTGCCACAACGTGCACCCGGAGGAGATCGCCGCGCACAAGCAGGGCGCCCACGCCCGCGTCAATTGCGTCGAGTGCCACATGGGGCGCAATTCCACGCTGCACCTGATGGCGCTCAAGCCCACGCACTTCAAGGAGTTGTGGGGCATGATCGTCGGCTACGAGCGGCCCATCACATCCGGCACGCTGCGGCCTTCGCGCGAGGCCTGCGAGAGCTGCCACTACCCCTCGGCCGAACACCACGACAGCATCGCGGTGAAGGTGGGCTACGGCACCGACGCGGCGAGCAGCGAAATGCGCACCACGCTCGTGCTGCACACCGGCATGGACGGCATCCGCCCGGGCTACACGCGCGGCATCCACTGGCACATCCAGAACGAGGTGCGCTTCGTCTCACCCGACCCGCAGCGGCGCGAGATTCCCTGGGTGGAAGTGGTCAAGCCCGATGGCAGCAAGGTGGTCTACACGGACGCCGAGACCAAGCTCAGCGCCCAGCAGATGGCTGCCTTGCCGGCACGCCCGATGGCCTGCTACGACTGCCACAACGCCGTGGGCCACCCCTTCGCGAACCCGGCCACGGTGGTGGACGAGGCCATCCGCACCGGCAAGATCGACCGCAGGATGCCCGACACCAAGGCGCGCGCCGTGGCCTTGCTGGACAAGCTGCCCGAGATCACCGGTGCCACCAAGGATCGTGAAGCCAAGGTCGACAAGCTGCTGGCCGATGCGACGGCCAAGGCGGCAGCCCCGGCCGAGTTCAAGGCCGCCGAGCAGAAGTTCAACACCGAGATGCGTGCCATCCTGATGGCGGCTTCCTTCCACGAGAAGGACTTCAGCTGGAAGAGTTTCCCCAACCACACCGGCCATGCCGACACGGCAGGCTGCTTCCGCTGCCACGATGGCAAGCACTTCAACGACAAGGGCGAAGCCATCCGCCTGCAGTGCACGCTGTGCCACGCCTTGCCCCAGGTGGTACGCGAGAACGGCAAAGGCAGCGTGGCTTCGCTGCTGCCTGAAAAGGCCGGCGAGAAGCAGCCCGACAGCCACAAGCGGCCGAATTTCATGCACACCCATGCCGATGACGTGGCCCCCGAGTGCGAGGAATGCCACGGCACGCCGCTCAAGCGCGGCAAGCAGGGCGGCAACTTCTGCGCCAACCCGGCCTGCCACGGCCGCGAATGGCCCAGCATGACGATCTCGGCCAAGCCCAAGGCGCCGGCAGCGGCGGCACCCGTCGCTCCAGCCGCATCGGCCGCGCCCGCGGCCAGTGCCACCAAGGGCTGAATCGGCGGCACGGTCCTTCAGGGCCACGGCCCGCCGCTGGCGGGCCGTTTGCTACCGGCCGGCGTTCAGCCGGCGGTCTGCACCACGATGGCGGCGTCCTTGAAGCGCCCGTAGCTGTAGTAGGCCGCGCAGGCGCCTTCGGATGACACCATGCACGACCCGATCGGGTTTTCGGGTGTGCACACGGTGCCGAACACCTTGCAGTCGCGCGGGTGCTTGACACCGCGCAGGATGGCGCCGCACTCGCAGGCCTTGTTGTCGGCCACCGATGTGGTCTGCAGGTCGAAGCGGCGCTCGGCGTCGAAGCTTGCAAAGGCCTCGCGGATGCGCAGCGCGCTGTAGGGCACTTCGCCCAGGCCGCGCCATTCGAAGCTGCGGCGCAACTCCATCACTTCGGACACCAGCGCCTGCGCCTTCAGGTTGCCATCACGCGTCACCGCGCGCGAGAACTCGTTTTCCACTTCGGCGCGGCCTTCGTTGATCTGGCGCACCAGCATCAGGATGGCCTGCATCACGTCCAGCGGCTCGAAGCCGGCGATGACCACCGGCTTGCGGTATTCCTCGGCGAAGAACTCGTAGGGCTGGCTGCCGATGATGGTGGAGACATGCGCCGGCCCGATGAAGCCGTCCAGCGGCAGCGTGCCGAGCTGGCGCACCTCGGGGGACTCGAGGATGTTGGTGATGGCTGCCGGTGTCAGCACGTGGTTGCACAGCACGCTGAAGTTGGCCAGGCCCAGCGCCGCCGCCTGCTTGATGACGAGGGCGGTGGGCGGCGTGGTGGTTTCGAAGCCGATCGCGAAGAACACCACCTCGCGGGCCGGGTGGTCCTGGGCGATCTTGATCGCGTCGGTGGGCGAATAGACCATGCGCACGTCGGCGCCGCGCGCCTTGGCCTTGAGCAGCGACAGGTTGCCGGAAGCCGGCACGCGCAGGCAGTCGCCGTAGGTGCACAGGATCACCTGGCGATCCAGCGCCAGACGGATGGCCAGGTCGACGCGGCCGATGGGCAGCACGCACACCGGGCAACCCGGGCCGTGGATCATGCGCACAGCCGGTGGCAGCAGATCGGCCACGCCGTAGCGCGAGATGGCATGCGTGTGGCCGCCGCAGAACTCCATCAGGTTGTAGCGCCGCTGGCCGTCGGCCTTCTGGGCTCCCTTGGCGGCTTCGGCGGCAATCGCAGCGGCCAGCTGGCGCGCCACATCGCCATCGCGGAACTCGTCGATGTACTTCATGCCGCGCCGGCCTGGGCAAACAGGGCCAGCGTGCGCTCGGCCTCGGCCGGGTCCAGCCGCGACAGCGCGTAGCCCACGTGCAGGATCACGTAGTCGCCTTCCTGCACCCCGTCCACGAGGGCCAGCGAGATTTCCTTGCGGATGCCGTCCAGGTCGACCACGGCGGTCTGTTGATCCAGCAGTTGCACGACGCGTACGGGGATGGCCAGGCACATGGTTGTCAGTCTCCTAAGAGCTTGTGAAGATATGAATCGTGCCCGCGTAGGCCCCTGCATAGGGCCAAAT
>DAORNK010000248.1:0-4798 GCA_035440985.1 Rubrivivax sp.
CCAGGCCGCGCCCGGCGCGGCGCGTGGTGCCGGCGGCACCGCCGGTTCAGCGCTCAGCGTCGAACCGGATCTCATTGACGAGCTTGATCACTTCCTCGCGCTTGCCGGCCATCTGGTTCAGCGGCACGAAGTCCATCTTGAAGCGGCCGTCGGCCAGGCTCTGCTCGGCACCGAGCTTGACCATCAGCGGGTGCACCGGCACGTCGGTGCGTACCGAGTACTGCTTGGTGCGGTCGACCATCAGCTCCTGGCCCTCCTTGGACGCCATGTACTCCAGCAGCCCGATGGCCAGGTCGCGGTTGCTCGCGTTCTTCGTCACCCCGGCGGCCGAGCGCATGATGAAGGTGCCCTTGCCGGCCTGGCTGGGGAAGAACACGCCCACCGCGTCGGCCCAGGGCTTCTGCTCGGGATTGGCGGCCATGTAGGCGTGGTAATAGGTGTTGATCAGCGCAACGTCGCACTTGCCCTCGTAGATGGCGCGCGCCTGCTCGCGGTCGTTGCCCTTGGGCGCACGCGCCAGGTTGGTGGCGATGCCGGAAATCACCTCGCGCGCCTTGGCCGGCCCGTAGGAGGCGAAGAACTGGCCGAACAGCGCCAGGTTGTAGTCGTGGCTGCCCGAACGGACGCAGATGCGGCCCTTCCACTTCGGGCTGGCGAGGTCCTCGTAGCTCGACAGATCGGAAGGCTTCACGCGCGCTTTCGAGTAGAAGATGATGCGCGCCCGATAGGCGTCGACGAAGTAGCGGTCGCCTGGGTCGCGGAAGGCCGCTGGCACGTCCTGCGCGATGCGCGCCGAGCCGATGGTGTCGAGCAGGCCGCGCTGGGCGGCGATGTCCAGCAACTCGGCGTCCTTGGTGATGACCACGTCGGCCTCGGTGGGCCGTGACTCGAGCCGGTTGACCAGGCCCTGGTCCATGAACACGCCCTCGATCTTGGCGCCGCTCCTGGCCTCGAAGGCGTCGAGGATGGGGCGCAGCGTGCCCTGGTCGGTGCGGTCGGAGATGACACGCAGTACGCGTTGCTGCGCCAGGACGCCTGTCGCAGCGGTGAAACCACACGCCAGCAGCAGCAGGCTCGCCAGGCAACGGCGTTTGAAGTGGGACATGAGTCTGACTCCTTTGACACGGAAGGATGCGCTGACCGGCATGATGGCCCCGCGGCCCCAACCGCTGTGTGAAGTTTCGCACCGCAGCAGGCGTGACGGCCTGCGCATCCCCCGGTTCAGGGTGCAGTTTGGGGCAAGGGATGGACGCGCGATCGCACGGCGATCCGTGCAGCGCGCGTGGGGGGTGGGGTCACGGGTGGTGCCGAGCAGCCCGCGCCCTGAAGGGCTTGCGTGGCGGAAGCGGTGAGATTCGAACTCACGGACCCTTGCGGGTCGCCGGTTTTCAAGACCGGTGCAATCGACCACTCTGCCACGCTTCCGTTGTGCCTTGCATTCTAGGCGCCGGGCTTGCGCGCCTGTTCGCAGCGCACCTGCACCACCTCGCGCCGCCCGCCGTCCACGCGTACCGCGGTGAGTGCACCGCCCCAGACGCAGCCGGTGTCGATGGCCAGCAGGTCAGGGCGGTTGACCAGGCCCAGCGTGCTCCAGTGCGCAAAGGCCGTGGGCTGGTCCGCCGTCTGACGGCCAGGTACCTCGAACCAGGGCAGGTAGCCCGGTGGGGCGGCGCCCGTGCCCTCCTTGGTCTTGAAGTCGAGTACGCCGTCCGGTGTGCAGAAGCGCAGTCGCGTCAGCGCGTTGACGATGAACCGCGTGCGCTCATGCCCGGCCAGGTCCGCGCGCCACTGGTTGGGCTCGTTGCCGTACATCACGCCGAGGAAGCTGCCCAGATCCGGGCCGCGCAGCAGACCTTGCACCTCGGCGGCCAGGGCCAGGGTCTGCTGCGTGGTCCATTGCGGCACCACCCCGGCGTGCACGCACAGCCAGCCACATTCCAGGTGGGCGAGCCGTTGCTGGCGCAGCCATTCGATGCAGGCGGCGCGGTCAGGGGCCGCGAGCAGTTCGGCCAGCGTGTCGCTGCGATGCAGGTGGCGCGCGTCGTGCGCGACGGCCAGCAGGTGCATGTCGTGGTTGCCCAGCAGGCAGTTGGCGGCGCTGCCCATCCCGGCCAGCCGGCGCAGCACCTGCAGCGACTGCGGGCCGCGGTTGACCAGGTCTCCCAGCACCACGATGCGGTCACGCGACGGGGAAAAGCCGATCGCGGCCAGCATCTGCTCGAGCGCCTGCGCGCAGCCCTGCAGGTCACCGATGAGATGGATCATCGGGCGATTCTGCTACGCTTGCGCCCCCTCTCTGCAGCACCTGCCACCTCGTGGCAGCGCGCATGGACTTCACGCTCGTCATCTTCCTGATCCTGCTCAACGGCCTGTTCGCACTGTCGGAGATGGCCCTCACCGCCAGCCGCAAGGCGCGGCTCCAGGTGATGGTGGAAGGCCGCGAGCCCGGTGCACAGGCCGCGATGGTCCTGCACGAGAACCCGACCAAGTTCCTGTCCACCGTGCAGATCGGCATCACCTCCATCGGCGTGCTCAACGGCATCGTCGGCGAAGCGGCCTTCAGCGAGCCGCTGGCGCGTTGGCTGGTGCAGGGCGTGGGCATCGCGCCCCGGGCTGCGGAAATCGGCGCCACCGCGCTGGTGGTGGCCCTGATCACGATGCTGACCATCGTCTTCGGTGAACTGGTGCCCAAGCGCCTGGGCCAGATGTACCCCGAGACCCTGGCGCGCCTGGTGGCGCGCCCGATGAACTGGCTGTCCACCGCCACCCGGCCCCTGGTGGCGGTGCTGAGCCTGTGCACCGAGGCCGTGCTGCGCCTGATGGGCATTCGCGGCGGACCGTCCCGCGCCGTCACCGAAGAAGAAATCGCCGCCAGCCTGGAAGAGGGCGTGGATGCCGGCGTGATCGAGGCGCAGGAGCACCAGATGGTGCGCAACGTCTTCCGGCTGGACGATCGCCAGATCGGCAGCATGATGATTCCGCGCGCGGAGATCGTCTGGCTGGACGAAAGTGACCCGCTGGAGGTGGTGCTGCAGTGCATCGCCGATAGCGGCCACACGCGATTTCCGGTCTGTCGAGCCTCGCTGGACGACGTGCGGGGCCTGCTGAACGCGGCTTCGCTGCTGCAGCCGCTGGCGCGGGGCGAAAAGCCTTCGCTGAGCCAGCATCTGCAGCCGGCGGTGTTCGTGCCCGAGACGCTGTCGGGCATGGAACTGCTCGAGAACTTCCGCGCTGCCGACACCGACCTGGTCTTCGTCGTCGACGAATACGGTGCGGTGCAGGGCGTGATCACCGAAAGGGATCTGCTGGAGGCGATCACCGGCGAGTTCGGCGCCTCCACCGACGAGGATGCCTGGGCCGTGCAGCGCGAGGATGGCAGCTGGCTGATGGACGGCCTGATCCCGGTGCCCGAGCTCAAGGACCGGCTCGAGTTGAAGGACCTTCCCGAAGAGGACCGCGGCCGCTACAACACGCTGGCTGGCATGATCATGCTGTTGCTGGGCCGCCTGCCGCGCACCGCCGACGCGGTGGTCTGGGAGGGCTGGCGATTCGAAGTCGTCGACCTGGACGGCAAGCGTGTCGACAAGGTCCTCGTCACCCGCACCGAACCTCCTGGAGAAGAAACTTGATCAATCAGAACCTGCACCGCCAGCCGACCGCCCTGGACAGTGCCCTGCACCGCAAGCTCAAGCTCAAGGTGCCCATCACCGACTGGTCGCTGGCCCAGCAGCTCAACGCGATCTTCCTGGCGGCGGCCGAGTTCGGGGACGCCTGCAAGGAGTTCCCCATCGTCTTCGTCAAGGCGGGCAAGGAAGCCGACGGCACGGACGCCATCGCTTCGATTGCCGTGCTGGGCATGGTGGCCAACGACAACCTGTTCCTGCAGGCGGGTCAGTGGCGCGCGCAGTACATGCCGGCCGTGCTGCGCATGTACCCGTTCTGCATCGGCCGCGTTGATGAGGAGCGGTTTGCCATCTGCCTGGACATGAGCTTCTCGGGCGCCGGCGAATCCGAAGGCCAACCGGTCTTCCAGGATGACGGCCAGCCGACCGAGCTGCTGACCACGATGCAGAAGCAGCTGGAGACGCTGGAAGGCGAGATCCAGCGCACGCGCCACGTGTGCAAGCGCCTGATGGAGCTGGGCTTGCTGGTCGAGATGCGCTTCGATGTCACGCTGCCCGATGGGCGCCAGCACACGGTGGACGGTTTCCTGACCGTCGACGACAAGAAGGTGACCGAACTGCCCGACAACGTGGTGGGTGAGTTGCACCGCGCCGGCATATTGGGCCTGATCCACCTGCACTGGTTGTCGCTGACCAACATGCGCGGTCTTGCCGAACGACATGGCCAGCGACTGGGCCTGGTGCCCGCGGCCGCGCCGGCAGGCGCCGGCGCCTGAGGGATCGCGGCGTCAGGATGCGGCGTCGATGACGCTGGCGCGGCGCGCCGGCGATCGGAAGAGGTCCACCACCTCCGCGGCCTGCGGCTGGGTGCGGGCCACCCAGTCGTCGAAGCGGTCGCGGGCGGCCTGGCCGTAGCGCTGGTAGATCTTCCAGCCCACGAAGGCCACCACGCCCAGCAGCAGCAGCGTCCTGGCGGCGCGGGCCCAGGCCACCAGCACGGCGATGCCCATGCCCAGCGCCACCCACTTGACCCACCAATGGCCGGGGGAGGTCATCCAGTTGATCGCGAAACAAAGGCCCACCACGAAGAGGGCCTTGAACGGCATCACGATCGCCTGGGTCAGGTCTCGCACCGGGCGGGTGAGGAACTTGATCGGGTTCATGTTCGGGTCCTG
>DAORNK010000248.1:4930-6944 GCA_035440985.1 Rubrivivax sp.
GGATCCCGACGATCAGGACCCAGACCTCATGAGCGTGCAACTCGGCACACCCCCCCGCGGCAGCGTGCCCATCCATCTGAGCACGGCGGCCGGCTTCGCTGCCCTGGCTGCGCAGCAACCGGCCGCCACGCGGTTATGGCTGAAGACCGTCGGCTTCGCCGGCGCGCCCGACCGCCACGCGCTCGTGCCGGGCGCCGATGGCCGGTTGCAGGCGGTGTGGGCCGGTGTGCGCAGTGCCGACGACCCCTGGGCGCTGGCGGCCCTGCCGATGACGCTGCCCGAGGGTGACTACCACCTGGCCGAAGCTGCGCTGGCCCTGGATGATGGCGCGGCCGCGTTGTCCTGGGAGCTCGGCGCCTATCGCTTCGATGCGTACAAGGCGGCCAGGCGTCCGCCCGCCCGGCTGCACCTGGCCAGCCGCAGCGCGACGCAGCGTGCGCTGATCGTCGCCACCGCCATCGCCAGCACGCGCGACCTGGTCAACACCCCTGCCGAACACATGGGCCCGGCCGAACTGGCCGAAGCGGTACGCCTGGTGGCGCGCCAGCACGGTGCCACCTTCAAGCAGACGGTGGGTGACAAGCTGCTGAGTGCCGGATTCCCGGCCGTCCACGCGGTGGGGCGCGCAGCGGCGCGCGAGCCCCGGCTGATCGAACTGAACTGGGGCAAGCCCAGGCATCCTCGCGTGACGCTGGTGGGCAAGGGCGTTTGCTTCGACAGCGGCGGCCTGGACATCAAGGGCGCCGATGGCATGCGTCTGATGAAGAAGGACATGGGTGGTGCGGCCAGCGCCCTGGGCCTGGCGCAGATGATCATGGCGCTGCAGTTGCCGCTGCGGCTGCAGCTGCTGATTCCGGCGGTGGAAAACGCCATCGCCGGCAATGCCTACCGGCCGGGTGACGTCTTCAGGACGCGCGCCGGCCTGCACATCGAGATCGGCAACACCGATGCCGAGGGGCGGGTCATCCTCTGCGACGCGCTGGCCTATGGCGCCGAGTCCAAACCCGAGTTGCTGATCGACCTGGCCACGCTGACCGGCGCCGCCAGGGTCGCCCTGGGCCCCCAGTTGCCGGCACTTTTCACACGCGACATGGCCCTGGCCCGCGCGCTGGTCGATCAGGGGCTGGCGCTGCAGGACCCGTTGTGGCACATGCCGCTGTGGGATGCTTATCACGGTGGCATCGAGAGTGACCTTGCCGACATCGTCAACACCGGCAAGGGTCCGATGGCCGGAGCCATCAACGCGGCATTGTTCCTGCAGGATTTCGTGCCGGCCCAGCAGCCTTGGCTGCACATCGATCTCTTCGCCTGGAACGACACGGCCCGCCCGGGCAGGCCGGTCGGCGGCGAGGCCCAGACCCTGCGCACCCTGCTGGCCCACCTGGAGCAGCGATTCGGCGCGACGGCAAGCTGACCGGAAGCGATGCGCCGATCTGGCCGGTGCCAGCAGCCCACTTCGGGGCTTGACCTGGCGCACGGTTCTGCCACCATGCGGGTGCTGCAGGCGAGAACCGACCGCACCACTGGGCGGAGCACCGGAACCCGTGACCGGCGCCTGAAGTACCCACACCTGCTCCCTCGCTGGGCCTGTTTCAGCGGGGGAGTTTTTCTTGCAGTGTGGCAGCCGCCTGAGCGGGCAGCGCAGCCGACTGGCAAGCCGCCATCGAGACCGGCAGCGGGCACCAGAGCGCGCGTTCCGGCCCCAGCCAGAGCCGGGCCAGCGCCTGGTCGCCGATGCGCCATTCGAGCACAGCGTCGCCGTTCTGTGGTTGTGGCGCTTGTGCGGGCTGCCACCGGCCACTGGTGTGGGCCGCCAGCGCCATCAGCCAGGCTGCATCCACTTCGCGCTGCGCACCCTGCAGCAGCAGGGTCGGCAGGGCCCCGCGGGCTGCCGCATCGGCCCAGGGCTGGGCACGCTCGGCAGCCTTGGCGCTGGCCTCGGCGGTTGCCCGATCGGCCGCGACGCGCTGCCCCGACAGACCCAACGAAGCCGCAGCGCCGGCAGGCTGGAGCA
>DAORNK010000249.1:0-6912 GCA_035440985.1 Rubrivivax sp.
GCTCGATGCGGCCCGTGCCGCGCTGGCCGCGCTGAACGACGACGACGATGGCGGCGCCCAGGTGCAGACGGGCCGCGCCATCCAGGCCCTGGACGAGGTGCAGCGCTACGACGCCGGGCTGGGCCCCGTGGCCGACGTCTTGCGTGCGGCGCAAGCCCAGATCGAAGACGCCGCGCACACGCTGGCGGGCTATCTCAACCACCGCGAACCCGACCCCGAACGCCTGGCGGAACTGGATGCACGACTGGCGGCCTGGGTGTCGCTGGCGCGCCGCTATCGGCGCACGCCGGCCGAACTGCCCGTCCTGCTGAATGGCTGGAAGACCGAGCTGCAGGCGCTGGAGGCCGCAGCCGATCTGGATGGCCTGGAGCACAGCGCCGCCCAGGCCGAACAGGCCTGGCGTCAGGCGGCTCAGGCCGTCTCGGCCTTGCGCCGGAATGCCGCGCCGCGCCTGGCGGCGGCCGTCACGCAGGCCATGCAGCCCTTGGGCATGGCTGGCGGGCGCTTTGAAGTGGCGCTGCTGCCGCAGACCGAACCGCAGGCCCATGGGCTGGAAGCGGTGGAGTTGCGCGTGGCCGGCCATGGCGGCAGCACGCCGCGCGCGCTGTCCAAGGTGGCCTCCGGCGGCGAGCTCTCGCGCCTGGCACTGGCCATTGCCGCCACCACCGCGCAGGCTGCGGGCAGCCGGGCCGCTTCGACGCTGATCTTCGACGAGATCGACACCGGCGTCGGCGGTGCGGTGGCCGACAGCGTGGGCCGGCTGATGAAGCAGCTGGGCCACGCGCTGGGGCGCGGCGGCCAGGTGCTGGCCGTCACCCACCTGGCCCAGGTCGCGGCCTGTGCCGATGCCCACGTCGTGGTGTCCAAGTCCCTGCAGGGCCGGCAGACGCTGTCGCGCCTGCAGCTTGTCGAAGGTGTCGAGCGCGTGGCCGAGATCGCCCGCATGCTGGGGGGCGAGAAGCTCTCGGGCACCGCCCATGCAGAGGCGCTGTTGGGTTCCCGGGAGGGTTCCGCATGAGACGAGCCGGCCTGGTGCGCTGTCCCCGCATCCGCCAATGGCTGCGACGCGCGGCCATCAGGACCATCCCATGAGCGAGTGGGCGCCGCTGCTGGACCCGCAACGCGAGGAGGTCATCCTCATCACCGGCATCTCGGGCTCGGGCAAGTCGGTCGCGCTGCACGCCCTGGAAGACGCGGGCTACTTCTGTGTCGACAACCTGCCGCCACAACTGCTGCGCGACTTCATCCGGCTCGAGCACGAACGCTTCGCGCAGCGCGTGGCGGTGGCGGTGGACGTGCGCACGGCGTCGTCCCTGCCGCGGCTGGTACCGCTGATCGATCAGCTGCGCAGCGAAGGTGTCTCGGTGCGATCCCTCTTCCTGGACGCCAGCACTGAAGCGCTGGTGAGGCGCTTTTCCGAGACCCGGCGCCCGCATCCCCTGAGCGCGGCACCGGCCGGCGCCGATTCGGCGCGGGCGCTGACCGACGCGATCGAGCTCGAACGCCAGCTGCTGTCCGATCTGCGCGAGGTCTCCACCGTGATCGACACCAGCCAGTTGCGCCCGGCGCAACTGCGCAGCTGGGTGCGATCGATGGTGGGCGCGCGCGACTCGGCGCTGACCCTGGTCTTCGAGTCCTTTGCCTTCAAGCACGGGGTGCCGCTGGACGCCGACTACGTGTTCGACGTGCGCGTGCTGCCCAACCCCTATTACCTGCGCGAGCTGCGCCCGCTGACCGGGCGCGATGCACCGGTGGCCGCCTACCTGGAAGGGCAGCCCGAAGCGCGGGAGATGCTGCACCAGATCGAGCAGTTCCTGCAACGCTGGCTGCCGGCCTTCGAGGACGACCAGCGCAGCTACCTCACGGTGGCCATCGGTTGCACGGGCGGCCAGCATCGTTCGGTTTATGCGGCCGAATGGCTGGCACGGCGCTTCGAGGGCCGCCATGCCACACTGCTGCGCCACCGCGAGCTCGACGCGCGCGGGTGAGGCAACCCCGATGAGACACGCCAGCCCGCTGCCGCTGTTTCCGCTGCAGTCCGTGCTGTTTCCGGGGGCGCTGCTGTCGCTGAGGGTCTTCGAAGCGCGCTACCTGGATCTGGTGGGCGAGTGCCTTCGCCGCCAGCAGGCCTTCGGCGTGATCTGCCTGCGCCAGGGCGCCGAAGCCGGCACCAGCCGCCTGGCCGTGCAGCTGGAGGACGTGGGCGTGCTGGCTCAACTGGACGATGTCGACGCCGAACAGCCGGGCATCCTGCGCGTGCGCTGCACCGGCGGCCAGCGCTTCCGGTTGCAGGGCACGCCGGTGCAGCGCGACAACGGCCTGTGGCAATGCGGCGTCGAGCTGATCGCGCCCGATCCGCCGCGCTTGCCCGGCCCGGCCATGCTCAGCACCGTGACGGCCCTGGCCGATGCGATCCGCAAGCTGCAGGAGACGGATCGTCTGCCCTTTGCACCGCCTTTCCGGCTGGACGATGCCGGCTGGGTGGCCAACCGCTGGTGCGAACTGCTGCCCGTGTCGCTGGCTGCCAAGCAGAAGCTGATGGCGCTGGAAGACCCGGTGATCCGGCTCAGCCTGGTCGACGGCTATCTGCGCGACAAGAAGGTGGTCGTCGGCTGACGGAGCCACCTTGCCCGGCGGCTTCGGCCGTCAGCAGGCGCCGCACGGGCGCCGGCAGGCCCAGCGCCAGTGCCTCGGAAACCGGGAACCAGGCCCCATCGCCTGGAGTCTGCTCGCAGCGCCGGCGCGCCGGCCAGTGCCATTGCAGGACCTGCAGATGCCAGTCCAGGTGCGTGAGCGTGTGCTGGAAGCCCGGCAGCCAGCAGCCATGCCCGGGCCAGGCGGCGGTGAGGGCCTGCAGCGCCGTCGGATCGGGATATTCAGGCAGGCTCCACAGCCCGGCCCACACGCCCACGGCTGGCCTCTGCACGAGCCACACCTGAGCACCGTGCGTGAGCCACAGCAAGGCGTTGGCGCGCTGGCTGCGCTTGAGCTTGCGCGTCTTCACCGGGTAGCGTTCCGGCTGCCCCTGGGCGTGCGCGACGCACAGCGGCCGCAGCGGGCAGATGGCGCAGGCCGGCCTGCGTTGGGTGCACAGCGTCGCGCCCAGGTCCATCAGACCCTGCGTGTAGACATCCACATCGCGGCGCGGCAGCAAGGCTTCGGCCTGGGCCCACAGCCGCTGCTGTGCGTTGGTGCCGGCCAGGTCTTCTTCGAAGCCCAGCGCGCGGGTCAGGACTCGCTTGACGTTGCCGTCCAGGATGGCAGCCCTTTCGCCGAAGCAGAAGGCCGCGATGGCCGCCGCGGTGGAGCGGCCGATGCCCGGCAGCGCGGCCAGCGCAGCACTGCGGGCCGGAAACGCGCCGCCGTGCACCTGTACCACCGCCTGCGCGCAACGGTGCAGGTTGCGCGCACGGCTGTAGTAGCCCAGCCCGCTCCACAACGCCAGCACCTCGTCCAGCGGCGCCGCGGCCAGCGTGTGCACGCTCGGGAAGCGCTGCACGAAACGCAGGTAGTAGTCGACCACGGTGGCCACCTGCGTCTGCTGCAGCATGATCTCCGACAACCACACCCGGTACGGATCGCGCGTGCCCTGCCACGGCAGGTCGTGGCGCCCATGCTGGCGTTGCCAGCGGATGATGCGGGTGGCCAGCCCGGGGCTGGTCAAGCGGCATCCTGCCGCAGCAGCGAGGCTTGTGCCTGGCCCCGCGCGGCGGCCACGGCTTCGGCTGCCAGCGCATCCACCCGGGCCTGCAGGCGCACCAGCTGTTCGTCCTGGGCCTGCACCTCGGCGATGCGCGACTCGAGTTCACCGGCAGCACCCTGCACGCGCTGCAGCGCATCGCGCCGCCGCGTGAAGCCGCGTCGGCGCTCGCGCAACTGCGTCTCGACCTGGCTCTGGGCCGACTTGCTCCACATCTCCAGTTCGCCCGATGCGTTTTCGAAGACCACCCGCAGCTTGGAAGTCATCAGCCGCCGGAACTGCTCGGCAAAGCCCGGCGCCGCCATGCGCCAGACCTGGCTGACGCCCAGGTAACGCGCGTAGTTCTGGTCGATCAGCTTGAGCTCGTCCTTGAAAGGGTCCAGCTGCGGCACCGGCCCCAGCGCGAAGGCAAAGCCGAACTCGGTGTTGAGTTCACGGAAACCCGCCTCCAGCATCAGGCGCATTTCTTCGGCCTGCCCACCCGCCCGGTCCAGCGAGGCGTGCAGGCGTTGCATGAGCTTCTCGAACGCCGCCTTGCCGCCCAGGTTGAAGGGGCGCGAGCCCATCGCCGATTGCATGGCGGCGATCTCGGCGCGCAGGTGGTCGCTGGACAGGGGCGCGAGCAGGGTGCGCAGGATGCGCATCTGCACGGCGCGCAGCGCCGCCAGCTTGGCGGTGCAGCTTTCGAAGTCGGCGACCTCGGTGTCCACGCGCTCCATCATCATGCGCAGCTTGGTGCCGCTCTTGCCCCGCAGGCCACGCAGCTCCAGCAACTGCTCGGCCTGCTGCCGCCGTCGGTCGACCACCCGGCGCTGGGCCGACTGACGCAACTGTTCGATCACCGCCACGGCGGAGCGCACGAGCAGGTCCTGCCGACGCGGCAACAGCTCGTTGGCCAGCGCCCATTCCAGGGGCGGCAGCCGGCTGGCTTCCAGGCTGGCCTCGTCGGCGATCAACCGCGCCGCCAACGCTTCACGCGCCGACAGCGCAAACACCCGCTGCTGCGGTACGCCCAGCGTGGCCGCGGCGCCCAGGCGCTGATGTTCGATCTGGGCCTGGACCTCCGCCATCGTGCCCAAGGGGTCGAGCAGGGCATCGATCTTGTTGAGCACCACGAAGCGTTCCTGGCTGGCCTGGCCCAGGTGGTCGCGCCAGATGGTCAGGTCGGAGCGCGTGACGCCGGTGTCGGCGGCCAGCACGAAGACCACCGCATGGGCGCTCGGCAGCAGACCCAGCGTCAGCTCGGGTTCGGCGCCGATCGCGTTCAGGCCCGGCGTATCGATGACCACCAGGCCCCTTTCCAGCAGAGGATGCGGGTAGTTGATCACCGCATGGCGCCAGGCCGGCACCTCGACCTTGCCGTCGGTGCCGACGGGCGGGTTGTCTTCCGGCTGGGATTCGTCCCAGAAGCCCAGCGCAGCGGCCTGCTGCAGATCCACACGCTGCACCCGCGTCACGGCCGACAGCGCCTGCGACAGGGCCACCGGATTGCGCGGCTCCAGAGGCACCATCTGCCAGAGTTCCTCGCGCGTGCGCAGCTCGCTCAGCGAGAGGCCGCGCAGCCGGGTCTCGATGGGCAGCAGGGCCAGCCGCGGCGGCAGGTCGGACTCGTAGCGCAGCTCCACCGGGCACATCGTGGTGCGCCCCGGCGTGGCGGGCAGCACGCGGCGGCCGGCATCGGCAAAGAAGATGGCATTGATCAGCTCGGACTTGCCACGCGAGAACTCGGCCACGAAGGCCAGCACCAGCTTGTCGGAGGACAGCCGCTCGCGCAGCGCCAGCAGCACGGCGGCGTCCGAGTCGTCCAGCAGTTCCTGCTCGGTCAGGGCGCGGCCCAGCTGTACGACGTGGTGTGCCAGGGCGTCGCGCCAGGTGGCGAGCTCGTCGAGGCTGCGGGCGATCGTGCTGGGCATGGTCTGGGGTGAAGAACGGCCAGGCCGCGTCAATGGGGCATGCTAGCGCAGCGGCGGGCGCTTTCGGCGGAGGAATTCACGGCTTCGACGCCCCTTACCGCCTCTGACAGGTGGCACAGAAGTAGGTGGATCGCTGCGCCTGCACTTGCCGGCGCACCGGCGCTCCGCAGCGCGGGCAGGGCAGGCCTTGACGGCCGTAGACCGCGGCTTCGGCTTGAAAGACGCCGGCCACGCCGTGCGCATCGGCAAAGTCGCGCAGCGTGGAGCCGCCCACGTCGAGTGCCCGCGCCAGCGTGGCTCGCAGCGCAGCCAGCAGCCGTTCCGCCCGTGGGCGGCTGATGCGGTTGGCCGCCAGCGCCGGATGAATGCCGGCCTGGAACAGGGCTTCGCAGGCGTAGATGTTGCCAGCGCCGACCACCACCTCGTCCGTCAGCAGCAGGATCTTGATGGGCGTGCGCCTGCGCTGCAACGCAGCGTGGAAGGATTGCGGCGTCAGCGCGGAGTCGAAGGGCTCGGCGCCCAGGCGGGCCAGCAGCGGCGCGGCGGGTGCCTGGTCCAGTGCTGCCGACCAGACCACGGCACCGAAGCGGCGCGGATCGTTCAGGCGCAAGGTGCCACGATCGGTGATCAGATCGAAGTGGTCGTGCGGCCCGGGGTCACCGGCCTGCGGCCACCAGCCCAGCGAACCCGACATGCCCAGGTGCAGGAGCAGGCCGCCGCGTGCGGCCGTCGTCGCCTGCAGTGGCAGCCAGAGGTACTTGCCGCGTCGGGCGACCTCGCCCACCGTGCAACCGGCCAGGGTGTGCGGCCCCACACCCAGTGGCCAGCGCAAGGGCTTGCCCAATCGGGCGGCCAGCACCACCGCCCCACGCAGCGGGCCGGCGATGCCACGCCGCGTGACTTCGACCTCGGGCAGTTCGGGCATGGACCATTATGTGAGAATGAATCTTCAGTTCCTGGGAGACCCGATGTCTGCACGCCGCCGTTGGCGTTTGGCGATGCCGGTCCTGCTGGCCCTGCATGCCGGCGGGGTGAGCGCGCAGACCGCACCGAGGCTGCCGCCGGCGCCCTTGACGGCGCCCCGATCCACGTCGCCGACCATTGCTACGGCTGTACCGCCGGCCAGGGATCGAGCTGTGGCGGTGCTCTCGGTTCGGAAACCGCCGCTGCGCCGAGCTGCGGCGCCTGATTCGCGAAACATCAAGGGAACAACGCGATGCAAGAACTTCAAGGGCTGTTCTTCTGGGGCTTTCTGATCATCTTCGGCCTGATCATGTACCTGGTCTCGCCGCGCACGAC
>DAORNK010000250.1:0-6905 GCA_035440985.1 Rubrivivax sp.
CCCCGGCACGATCTGGAAGCGGCCGGGCAGTTCCACCAGCGCCAGGCCGGTGCGCACGGCCTGCGCGTTGATCGGCAGGCGCTCCCGCAGGGCGATGAGCGCCGCGATGGCGCCCGATGCGTTGATCAGCTGGTTGGCGCCGCGCAAGGCGGGATACGACATGCCGGCATAGCGACGCCCGCGCCCGGCCCAGCTCCACTGCTGGCGGTCGCCGCTGTGGTTGAAATCCCGGCCCACCAGCCACAGGTCGGCGCCGATGGCCTGGGCGTGCGCCACCACGCTGCGCGGTGGCAGCGGGTCGCTCACCACGGCGGGTTTGCCGGGCCGCATGATCTGGGCCTTCTCCAGACCGATCGCTTCGCGGTCCGGTCCCAGCCACTCCATGTGATCCAGATCGATGCTGGTGATGACGGCGCAGTCGCAGTCGAAGGCGTTGATCGAGTCGTGGCGGCCGCCCAGCCCGACTTCCAGGATCACCAGATCCACCTTGGCCATCGACAGGAGCCGCACGATGGCCAGCGTGCTGAATTCGTACAGCGTCAGCGTGATCTCGCCCCGTGCCGCTTCCACCGCCTCGAAGTGCGGCAGCAGGTCGGCCTCGGCCACCGCCTGGCCGTTGAGGCGGCAACGCTCGGTGAAGTGCACCAGCTCTGGCTTCTGGTACAGCCCGACGCGGTAGCCGGCATGGCGCGCGATGCTGTCGATCATGGCGCAGGTGGAGCCCTTGCCATTGGTGCCGGCCACCGTGATCACCGGCACGTGGAAACGAATGCCCAGCCGGCGCGCCACCTCCTGCGTGCGCTCCAGCGACAAGTCCATCGTGCGGGGGTGCTGGGCCGCGCAATGGGCCAGCCAGTCATCGAGTGTGGTGGGTGGCTTCATCCGGTGGTGCTGTCAGTCGCCTGAACGATTTCCGTCGCGAGGGCGTCGAGCCTGGGTCGAGAAGCGCAGCCGTACACCCGTACGGCGAGCATCACAGGCCCTGGATCGGCGGCCGCAGCAGGAAAGCGTCAGGCGACCGCATCCGCGCTCTGGCGTTGCAGCATCGCCAGAAGACTGGCAATGCGCGGGCGCAGCTGGCGGCGGTCGCAGATCATGTCCAGCGCACCGGTGCCGAGCAGGAATTCGCTGCGCTGGAAGCCCTCGGGCAGCTTTTCGCGCACGGTGTTCTCGATCACGCGCGGGCCGGCGAAACCGATCAGGGCCTTGGGTTCGGCGATGACCACATCGCCCACGAAGGCGAAGCTGGCCGAGACACCACCCATCGTGGGATCGGTCAGCACGCTGATGTAGGGCAGCCTGGCCTTGGCCAGGCGCGTGAGCGACGCATTGGTCTTGGCCATCTGCAGCAGGCTCAGGAGACCCTCCTGCATGCGGGCACCGCCGGTGGCGGCAAAGCTCACGAAGGGCACCTTCTGCTCGATGGCGGCTTCGACGCCGCGCACGAAGCGTTCGCCCACCACGCTGCCCATGCTGCCGCCCATGAAGTCGAATTCGAAGCAGGCGGCGACCACCGGCACGCTCATCACCGCACCGCCCACCACCACCATCGCGTCGGTCTCGCCGGTGGCTTCGAGCGCGGCCTTGAGGCGCTGCGGGTACTTCTTGCTGTCCTTGAATTTCAGGGGGTCGACCGGCATCACCTCCTGGCCGATCTCCCAACGGCCTTCAGCGTCCAGGAAGGCATCCAGCCGTGCCCGCGCGCCGATGCGGTGGTGGTGGTCGCACTTGGGGCAGACATTGAGATTGCCTTCGAGATCGGTCTTGTAGAGCACCGTCTCGCAGGCCGGGCACTTGATCCAGAGGCCTTCGGGCACGGCCCGGCGCTCGGACCGATCCGACGGCTGGATCTTGGGCGGCAGCAGTTTTTCGAGCCAACTCATGCTTCACCTCAAGTCAGGAATCGAGCGCCGCGCGGATCTCGGCCATGAAGGCCCGCGCCGCTTCGACGGCGCGTTGCCGATCCTCGGCAGGAGCCGCATTGTCGCGCGTCCGGGATTCGAGAATCTGGATCAGCCGCGTGCCGATGACCACGGCGTCGGCCACCGCCCCGACGGCGCGAGCGGTGGCGGCATCGCGGATGCCGAAGCCCACGCCCACCGGCACCTGCACGTGGGCGCGTATGCGCGGCAGCATCTGGGCCACCGACGTCGTGTCCAGGTGACCGGCGCCGGTGACGCCCTTGAGCGACACGTAGTAGACGTACCCGCTGGCGATGCGACCGACCTGCTGCATGCGTTCGTCGGTGCTGGTGGGGGCGAGCAGGAAGATGAGGTCCAGCCCCGCGGCCTTGAGCTGGGCAGCGAAGGACTCGCATTCTTCGGGCGGGTAGTCCACCACCAGCAGGCCGTCCACGCCGGCCGCCGCGGCGTCGCGGATGAAGGCGCCGGCGCCATGACCCTGGTCGTAGCGTTCCACCGGGTTGGCATACCCCATCAGCACCACCGGCGTGCGGCTGTCGCCTTCACGGAAGCGGCGCACCATGGCCAGCACCTGGGGCATGCCGACGCCAAGGGCCAACGCCTGCTCGCCGGCCTTCTGGATCACCGGGCCGTCGGCCATCGGGTCGCTGAAGGGCACACCCAGTTCGATGATGTCGGCACCACCGGCCACCAGTGCCTGCATCAGCTCGGGCGTCACGTCGGCGAAGGGGAAGCCGGCAGTCACGTAGGGGATCAGCGCCTTGCGGCCCTGGGCCCTGAGCGCGGCCATCGTGGCGGGAATGCGGCTCATCGTGCACCCCCTTGCTGCGTTTGTGGCAGCGACAGGCCCGGGATGTCGGCGCCCTGCAGCGTGGCCACCGTGTTGATGTCCTTGTCGCCCCGGCCGGACAGGTTGACCAGCAGGTGCTGATCGGGCTTCATCGTGGCGGCCAGCTGCATCGCATGGGCCACGGCATGGCTGGATTCGAGCGCCGGGATGATGCCCTCGCAGCGGCACAGGCGGTGGAAGGCGGCCAGCGCTTCGGCGTCGGTGATGGCCACGTATTCGGCGCGGCCGATGTCGTGCAGGTAGGCGTGTTCGGGGCCGACACCGGGGTAGTCCAGTCCGGCGGAGACAGAATGGGTTTCGATGATCTGGCCGTTGGCATCCTGCAGCAGGTAGGTGCGGTTGCCGTGCAGCACGCCGGGTGTGCCGCCGCTGATCGATGCGGCATGGCGGCCGGTGTGCAGGCCTTCGCCGGCGGCCTCGACACCGATCAGGCGCACCTTCTCGTGCGCGATGTAGGGGTAGAAGATGCCCATCGCGTTGCTGCCGCCGCCCACGCAGGCGATCACGGCATCGGGCTGCCGGCCGATCTGGTCGGGCATCTGCGCCAGGCACTCGTCGCCGATCACGCGCTGGAAGTCGCGCACCATCATCGGATAGGGGTGCGGGCCGGCCACGGTGCCGATGATGTAGAAGGTGCTTTCCACGTTCGTCACCCAGTCGCGTAGCGCCTCGTTCAGCGCGTCCTTCAGCGTCTTGCTGCCGCTTTCCACCGGCACCACCTTGGCGCCCAGCAGGTGCATGCGGTAGACGTTGGGGCTCTGGCGCTTGACGTCTTCGCTGCCCATGTAGACGATGCACTCGATGCCATAGCGCGCGCAGATGGTGGCGGTGGCCACGCCGTGCTGGCCGGCGCCGGTTTCGGCGATCACGCGCTTCTTGCCCATGCGCCGCGCCAGCAGCGCCTGCCCGATCGTGTTGTTGACCTTGTGCGCGCCGGTGTGGTTCAAGTCCTCGCGCTTGAGGTGGATCTGCGCGCCACCGATTTCGCGGCTCAGCCGCGCGGCGTGGTAGACGGGGCTCGGGCGGCCGACGAAGTGCTTCAGTTCGTGCTGGTACTCGGCGACGAAAGCCGGGTCGTTGCGGTACCTGGCGTAGGCGGCTTCGAGTTCGTGCAGCGCGTGGATCAGCGTCTCGGCGACGAAGGTGCCGCCATACTGGACGCCATTGGCAGGCCCGAAATGCCCGCGGGCATCGGGTTGGTGGTATTCGAACATGCGGGTCCTTCGAGGTTCACATCGCGGCGATGCGGGCATCCGCCTCGCGCACCGCCTTGCAGAACCGGCGCATCAGCGGGCCGCTCTTGACGCCCTTGCTGACTTCGACGCCGGAGCTCACGTCAACGGCCCAGGGCCGGACGCGAAGCACCCCTTCGGTCACGTTGGCAGGATTCAACCCACCAGACAAAACGACCGGAAGGGGCACGCTTGGTGGTATCAGTGACCAATCGAAGACCTTTCCGCTGCCCCCAAAGCCCTCGACAAGGGTGTCGAGCAAGACGGCTTGCGCGCCTGCAAAGCGCGCGGCGAAGTCTAGCAAATCGAAGCCCGGCGCCATGCGCGCGGCGCGCAGATAGGCCCGCCCGCTGGCGGCGCACTCGGCCGGTGTTTCGTCGCCGTGGAATTGCAGCAGGGCCTGTGGCAGGGCCGTCGCCGCGGCATGCACCTCGCCGGGCGAGGCGTTGACGAACAGCAGCACCGGTGTCACGAAGGGTGGCAAGCGCGCGGCCAGCTCGGCCGCCCGCGCCAGGCTCACGTGCCGTGCGCTCTTGGGGTACAGCACGAAACCCAGCGCGTCGGCACCGGCTTCCAGCGCTTCGTCCACGTCGTTCTCGCGCGTCAGGCCGCAGATCTTGATGCGGGTGCGGGTCATGGTGATCAGGGGCCGCCAGCGGCGGCATCGCGTTCAGGGCAGCCAGTCGTGCGCCGGGTTGTGTTCCGGCAGCGCCAGCGTCGCATCGTAGTACGGGCCCAGGAAGTAGAGTCCTTCCGGGCCGAAGGTGGGCGCAGCGGCGTCACGGCAACGCGCGGCCAGCACCTCGGCCATCCAGCCGGGCGGCTGGCGGCCTGACCCGATGGCGATCAGGCAACCTACGATGTTGCGCACCATGTGGTGCAGGAAGGCGTTGGCGTCGAACTCGAAGCGCCAGTACGCGCCGCGGCGTGCAATCCCGATGGCGCGCAAGGTCTTCACGGGTGTGGGTGACTGGCAGGCCGCGGCGCGAAAGGAGCTGAAATCGTGCTCGCCGATCAGTGAGGCGGCGGCCAGGCGCATGGCGTTGCCATCCAGGGGGCGGAAGACCCAGCCCACCAGACCCTGCTCCAGCGCCGGCCGCACCGCCGATTCCAGCACCACGAAGCGGTAACGCCGGCCGCACGCGCTGTTGCGGGCGTGAAAGCCGCCGGCGACAGGCCGACACCACTGCACGGCCACATCCGATGGCAGATAACGGTTGGTGCCCCTCACCCACGAAAACGGTTCACGCCGCAGCGGTGTGTCCAGGTGCACGACCTGGTTGAGCGCGTGCACGCCGGCATCGGTGCGCCCGGCACACAGCGTGCGCACCGGCTGGGCCGCGAAGTCGCCGAGTGCCGCCTCCAGCACGTCCTGCACCGTGCGGCCCCCGGGTTGCGATTGCCAGCCCTGGTAGGCCTGGCCACGATAGGCAACGCCCAGCGCCAGCCGTTGCAGCGGCGCCGCGGCGCACTCTGCGCTGTCGGCACTCATCAGCAGCGCTGGGCGCCGGCCCGGCCTAGCTAGGAGCGTGGGTGGCCGGCCGCCAGGTTCACCCCAGCCGGTCCAGCATGCCCTGCGCCTTGGACTTCAGGGCACCTTCGGCCTTGGCGATCACTTCCTCCAGCAGATCGCGCGCGCCTTCCATGTCGCCGATCTGGCGGAACTCTTCGGCCAGTTCGATCTTGCGCGCCAGCGGATCGTGATCCGGGCTGAGTGGAGGCTCAGGCGTGCCGGTGTCGAGCCCGAATTCGCCGAAGTCCAGCTTGGGTTCGGTGGCCGAGGCGGGCTGGGGAGCCGGCGCTTCGCCACCGAGGTCACCGAGGTCGAAGTCCAGACCCTCGCCGACGCGTTCGCGCGGCGGCAGGGCCACCGTCGGCGCCACGGCTTCGGGCCTGGCTGGCGGCACGGGAATGGTCTTCGGGTTGATCTCGTCCAGGCTGAAGTCCAGCGTGTCGTTGCGCGGGTTCGCCGCCGTGGTGGCAAAGGGCTGCGTGTTCTCGCCCAGCGACATCGTCGGCTCGATGGCCGCCGTGGGAGGCGGCAGCGGCAGCTCCAGATCGAGATCCAGGCTGCCGTCGTCCAGCGTGGCGTCGGCAGCCGGCTGGAAGGCCGGTGGCGCCACTGGCGCTGTGTAGGGCTGGGTCGGCGCACCCAGCACTTCGACGGGCGCGTCCTTGCCGCCGGCGCCACCCTCCGGTGTGGCGCCGGGCTTGTACAGGGGGTTCTCGGGGTCGATCGTCAGGCCCAGGGCCTGGGCCTTGGGCCAATCCTCGCCCTCGCCACGCGTCAAGGTCAGCATCTGCGTGGCCAGCAGTTCGAAGCCCTTGGTGTCGCGGCGTTTGGCGTAGACCTCCAGCAGCTTGGAGCGAATCGCCATGCGCTCGGGATTGGCGCGCATGGCTTCCTTGAGGATCTCCTCGGCCTGCAGGTCGCGACCGTAGGCCAGGTAGACATCGGCTTCGGCCACCGGGTCCACGTCGCCGATGGCGTCGAGCTGCGACAGCGAGTAGCTCATCGACGACGAACTGCCGGTGGTGCTGGTCGATGCCTCGTGGGTATCGACACGCTGGCCGCCGCTGGCGCCGAAGAAGGAATCGGGCTGCAGGCGGCTTTCCAGGAACGAAGTCTCGCCGGCTGGCTTGCGCATCCGGCCGCGCAGCCGGTAAAGGCCCAGCCCGCCCAGCAAGGCCACCAGCACGCCGGCAGCCGGCAGCAGCAGGGAGTTGTCGAGCAGCGAATCGAGCATGCCCGGTTCGCTGGCGCCCGTCACCGGTGGCGCCGCGGCGATGGGCTTCGATGCAACGGCCGCAGGCGGCGTGGCAGCCACCACGGTGGGCGCGGGCATGGGCGACGAAGTGGCGGCGCTGGGTGCAGCGACGGGTGCGGGCGCGACCGCAGGG
>DAORNK010000251.1:0-2845 GCA_035440985.1 Rubrivivax sp.
GGCCGAACTGAGTGGCGCGCCGCGCAAGACGCTGTACCGGCACGCGCTGGCCGCGCGTGCTGCCGAAGACTCAGCCGCCGGGTGACTTGTTGGCGCCCGTGCCCGGGCCGCTGGGCGGGGCCTTCTGGCGGTCGTGCTTCTGCTTGTAGATGCGCTTGCTGGTGCCGTCCTGCATCCTGTGCAGGCGCTTGCGCTCACCGGCCGTCACCGTGCCGTCGGCCTTGGCGCGGGCTTCGGCCCGGGCCACGGCCTTCTGCTGGCGTTCCATGCGGCGGGCTTCGCGCTGGTTCAGCTCGCCGCTGGCCTTGCCTTGTTCGATGCGCTGTTCCTGGCGCTCCTGGCGCTTGTCCACGCCCGGCGTGGCGCCACTGGCGGCGGGGCCGGCTTGCGCCAGCACGGTGGCAGAACACAGGGCCAGCAGACTGGCCGAGATCGCGGTGCGGAGGTTCATGGTGGCTTCCTCTTACTTCCTCTTGATCTTGGGTTGGGTGGTCAACGGCATCGCCGTGCCTGTACAACGGCTGCGCCCCGGCGCCCGTCGACGCCGCCGATGTGAAGCGTCGGTAAAGATCTGCGAATGCCCCGCCCTCGGTGGATGGCGGCCGAATCCTACAATCGCGCCCTTTGCCGCCGTGCCGAGGCCCCGATGATCACCCGCGAACCCACGATCGAACGCCTGACCATTGCCCAGGGCCTGATGCTGGAGCCCTTTGGCCTGTCGGAGGCCAGCCTGGCACAGGCGCTGGCCACCATCGTCGAACACCGGGTCGACGATGCCGACCTGTACTTCCAGACCACGCGGCACGAAGGCTGGAGCCTGGAAGAAGGCATCGTCAAGAGCGGCAGCTTCAGCATCGACCAGGGTGTGGGCGTGCGCGCCGTGGCCGGAGAGAAGACGGCCTTTGCCTATTCGGACGACCTCAGCGCCGAGTCGCTGATGGACGCGGCGCGCACCGTGCGCACGATCGCCGCGGCCGGCCAGAACCGGCGCGTGAAGATCGCCCGGGCGGCCCGGATGGCCGGCAGCCGGGTGCTGTACGCCGCCACCGACCCCATCGCCACGCTGGACAGCACGCAGAAGGTGGCACTGCTGGAAAAGGTGGAGAAGCTGGCCCGCGCCAAGGACCCGCGTGTGATGCAGGTGATGGCCAGCCTGGGCGCCGAGTACGACGTGGTGCTGGTGGCCCGCGCCGACGGCACGCGTGCCGCCGACGTGCGGCCCCTGGTGCGCCTGAACGTGACCGTGATCGCCGAACAGAACGGCCGCCGGGAGATGGGTTCCAGCGGCGGCGGCGGGCGCTTCGGCCTGGGCTACTTCCAGGACAAGGTCATCACCGGCTACGTCGACCATGCCGTCAACGCCGCCCTGACCAACCTGGAGAGCCGCCCCGTGGCCGCCGGCGAAATGACCGTCGTGCTGGGCCCGGGATGGCCCGGCGTGCTGCTGCACGAAGCCGTGGGCCATGGCCTGGAGGGTGATTTCAACCGCAAGGGCAGCAGCACCTTCGCCGGGCGCGTGGGCCAGCGCGTGGCGGCCAAGGGCGTGACCGTGCTGGACGACGGCACCCTGCCCGACCGCCGCGGCAGCCTGAACGTGGACGACGAAGGCCAGGCCAGCCAGCGCAACGTGCTGATCGAAGACGGCATCCTGCGCGGCTACATGCAGGACAGCCTCAACGCCCGGCTGATGGGCGTCAAGCCCACCGGCAACGGCCGCCGCGAAAGCTACGCCAGCCTGCCCATGCCGCGCATGACCAACACCTACATGCTGGCCGGCACGCGCAGCAAGGAAGAGATCGTGGCCAGCATCAAGCGCGGCCTGTATGCCACCAACTTCGGAGGCGGGCAGGTGGACATCACCAGCGGCAAGTTCGTGTTCTCGGCCAGCGAGGCCTTCTGGGTGGAGAACGGCAGGATCCAGTATCCGGTGAAAGGCGCCACGCTGATCGGCAACGGCCCCGAAGCGATGACGCGCGTCAGCATGATCGGCAACGACCTCGAACTGGACACCGGCGTCGGCGTGTGCGGCAAGGACGGGCAGAGCGTGCCGGTGGGCGTCGGCCAGCCCACGCTGCGCATCGAGCGCCTCACGGTCGGGGGCACGGCGTGAGCGCGCAGGGCGTCCGCTTCGAACACATCGAAGCGGCCGCCCGCCGGTTGGCCGGCCAGGTGCTGGACACGCCCTGTCTGGAGTCGCGCACGCTGGGCCGGATCCTGGGCGCGCGGGTGTACCTGAAGTTCGAGAACCTGCAGTTCACGGCGTCCTTCAAGGAACGCGGCGCACTGAACAAGCTGGCCACGCTGATCGAGGCCGGCCAGCCCATCCACGGCGTGATCGCCGCTTCCGCGGGCAACCACGCGCAGGGCGTGGCCCACCACGCGCAGCGCCTGGGCCAACGCGCCGTCATCGTGATGCCGCGCACCACGCCCACCGTGAAGGTCGAACGCACGCGCGGCTTCGGTGCCGAGGTGGTGCTGCACGGCGAGAGCTTCGACGAAGCGCGTGAAGAGGCCCTGGCCGTCGCAGCCGCCCAGGGGCTGACCTTCATCCATCCCTTCGACGACGAAGCCGTGATCGCGGGTCAGGGCACGATCGCGCTGGAGATGCTGCGCCAGCAGCCGGATCTGGACACGCTGGTCATCGCGGTCGGCGGCGGCGGCCTGATCAGCGGCATCGCCACTGCGGCGCGCGCCATCAAGCTCGGCCTGCGCATCGTCGGCGTGCAGGCCAGCCGCTTCCCGGCCATGGTCAACGCCGTCCAGGGCAAGACCCTTGCCCAGGGCACCAGCACGATCGCCGAAGGCATCGCCGTGGGCCAGCCCGGGCTGATCACGCGCGAGATCG
>DAORNK010000251.1:2855-3314 GCA_035440985.1 Rubrivivax sp.
CCGCCTCGTCGACGACCTGGTGCTGGTGGATGAAGGCGACATCGAGCAGGCCATCGTGATGCTGCTGGAAATCGAGAAGACGCTGGTCGAAGGCGCCGGCGCGGCCGGGCTGGCCGCGCTGCTCAAGGACCCCGCACGCTGGGCCGGCCGCCGGGTCGGCCTGGTGCTGTGCGGCGGCAACATCGACCCGATGCTGCTGGCTTCGATCCTCGAGCGCGGCATGGTGCGCGCGGGCCGGCTGGCCCGCATCCGCATCGATGCGCGCGACACGCCCGGCGTGCTGGCCCGCATCACGGCCATCGTGGCCGAAGCCGGCGCCAACATCGACGAGGTCCACCACCAGCGTGCGTTCTCCGCGCTGTCGGCACAGAACGTCGAGGTCGAGATGGTGCTGCAGACGCGCAATCCCGGCCACGTGCAGGCCGTGGTGGCCGCGCTGCGGGCTGCCGGCCTGGACGC
>DAORNK010000251.1:3402-6859 GCA_035440985.1 Rubrivivax sp.
TCATCTGGGCACGGCTGCCGCCGCCGGCCCCCAGCGCTGGGACCTGAAGGACCTTTACCCCACTTCCGACGCCTGGGACAGCGCTTACCGCCAGGCCGAAGAACGCGCCAGGACGCTGGACGGGCTCAAGCCGCAGGTCGCCACGGGCGCCGCCGGGCTGCGCCAGGTGCTGCTGGCGGTCAGCGACGCCCAGCGCGAGGCCGGCCGCTTGTGGGCCTATGCCTCGCTGCAGGCCGACGAGGACGTGCGCTTGGCGCGCGGCCAGGAACGGCGCCAGCAGATGCAGGCGCTGTGGGGCCTGATCGGCGAGAAGACGGCCTGGCTGGCGCCGGCCATCCAGGCGCTGGGCGAACCCCAGGTGCGTGCCTGGCTGGCCACCGACACCACGCTGGCGCAGCGCTTCGACCTGCAGTTGCTGGACACGCTGCGCCTGGCGCCGCATACGCTGTCGGCCGAGGGCGAATCGCTGCTGGCCGGCGCCTGGCAGCCGCTGATGCAAGGCGGCACCATCAGCCAGCTGCTGGTGGATGGCGAGCTGCCATGGCCGACGCTGCGGTTGTCCAGCGGCAAACGGGTCAGGCTCGACACACCGGCCTACGAGGCGCACCGGCAGAGCGCCATCCGCAGCGACCGAAAGCGTGTCTTCGACGCCTTCTTCGGTGGGCTCAAGTCGGTGGAGGGCACGCTGGGCGCCACGCTGAACCTGCAGGTGCTGTCCAATGTCTACGTGGCCCGGTCGCGCCGCTACGGCAATGCGTTGCAAGCCGCGCTGTTCGACAGCAACATGCCGGTGGCGGTGTACCGCCAGCTCGTCGAACAGGCACACCAGGGCCTGCCCACGCTGCACCGCTACCTGCGGCTGCGCCAGAAGACGCTGGGCATCCAGGGCACGCTGGCCTACTACGACAACTACCCACCGCTGGTGCCGCCCCCCAAGGGCGCGCGCTTCGACCTCGAGCGCTCCAAGGCCATCACGCTGGCCGCGCTGGCCCCGCTGGGCGACGAATACCTGGGCCTGCTGCAGCGGGGCTTTGCCTCACCCTGGGTGGACAGCCACCCCCGGCCCGGCAAGGCCTCGGGCGGCTACATGCAAGGCGGTGCCTACGATGTGCATCCCTACCTGCTGCTCAACCACAACGACGACTTCCAGTCGCTGTCGACCGTGGCCCACGAATGGGGCCATGCGGTGCACTCGCTGCTGGCCAACGCCAACCAGCCCTTCGACAAGGCCGGCTATTCGACCTTCGTCGCCGAGTCGGCTTCCATCGCCAACGAGATGCTGCTATCGGACCACCTGGTCGCCCAGGCCCGCTCACCGGCCGAGAAGCGCTTCTACCTGGCCGAGGCGCTGGAGTCCATCCGCACCACCTTCTTCCGCCAGGTGATGTTTGCCGAGTTCCAGCTCGCCATCCACGAGGAAGTGGAAGCCGGCCGCCCGCTGTCCGGCCCGCGGCTGTCGGACCTGTACTGCGGCCTGGCCAGGCGTTACTACGGCGAAGCCGCGGGCGTGATGAAGATCGATCCGGCCTACTGCACCGAATGGGCCTACATCAGCCACTTCTACAACGGCTTCTACGTCTGGCAGTACGCCAGCTCGATGGTCGGCGCCGCCGAGCTCACGGCGGCCATCGCGCGTGAAGGCGCACCGGCGCGCGAGCGCTTCATGCGGCTGCTCAAGGCCGGGGGGTCCGACCACGCCTACGCGCTGTACCAGCGGGCCGGCATCGACATGGCGCAGAGCGCGCCCTACCAGGCTCTGATGGCGCGCATGAACCGCCTGATGGACGAGTTCGAAGCGCTGGCGAAGACGCGCTGAAGCGCTGACAGGCGCTCGTGCTACAGTCGCGCCCCGTGCGTCCCGTGTCCTTCTTCTTTGCGTACTTTTGGTTCTCGCACCGCTCGGCGGCTGGAGAGGCAAACGCGTAGACGAAGCGAACGCCCCGCACCAGACAAACCGCCGGCCCACCCGGCGGTTTTTTCTTGTCCGTCGCCGCTTCCAGGAAAGTCTTTCATGATCTCCAAGACCGTCGCCCCTGCCAGTCAACTCGCCGAGCGTCTGGCGTTGTCCGAAAAGACCGGACAGACCGACGACCAGCGCATCCGCGACGTCACGCCGCTGCCGCCGCCAGAGCACCTGATCCGCTTCTTCCCCATCGCCGGCACGCCGGTGGAAACGCTGATCGCCAACACCCGCCGTTCGGTGCGCGACATCATGGACGGCAAGGACGACCGGCTGCTGGTGATCATCGGCCCGTGCTCCATCCACGATCCGGCCGCAGCCATCGACTACGCCCGCCGGCTGAAGGCCGAACGCACCCGCCACGCGGGCGAACTCGAGATCGTGATGCGCGTGTACTTCGAGAAGCCGCGCACGACCGTGGGCTGGAAGGGCCTGATCAACGACCCCTACCTGGACGAGAGCTACCGCATCCACGAAGGCCTGCGCATCGCGCGCCAGCTGCTGGTGGACATCAACCGCCTGGGCGTGCCGGCGGGCAGCGAATTCCTGGACGTGATCAGCCCGCAGTACATCGGCGACCTCATCGCCTGGGGTGCCATCGGGGCCCGCACGACGGAGTCGCAGGTCCACCGCGAACTGGCCAGCGGCCTGTCGGCGCCGGTCGGCTTCAAGAACGGCACCGACGGCAACATCAAGATCGCCACCGACGCCATCCAGGCCGCCGCGCGCGCGCACCACTTCCTGTCGGTGCACAAGAACGGCCAGGTGGCCATCGTCGAAACACGCGGCAACAAGGACTGCCATGTCATCCTGCGCGGCGGCAAGACGCCCAACTACGACGCCGCCAGCGTGGCCGCCGCCTGCAGGGAGATCGAAGCCGCCAGGCTGCCCTGCAAGCTGATGATCGACGCCAGCCACGCCAACAGCAGCAAGCAGCACCAGCGCCAGATCGACGTGATGAAGGACGTGGGCGGCCAGTTGGCAGCCGGCAACCGCTGCATCTTCGGCGTGATGGTGGAAAGCCACCTGCACGGCGGCGCGCAGAAGTTCACGCCCGGCAAGGACGATCCGAACGCGCTGGCCTACGGCAAGAGCATCACCGATGCCTGCATCGGCTGGGACGACAGCGTGGGTGTGCTGGGCACGCTGGCCGAAGCGGTGCGCACGCGGCGACGGGCGGGCTGAGCAGGCACCGGCCGCGCCAGAATGGCAGCCCCACCCCTCCAGGCCCGACCATGACCCGCGCGATGCGGCTCATCTCATCGATGGCCACCAAGGCCTTGCTGGCCGATCTGGCGGCCCTGTACACGCGGCAGACCGGCACACCGGTGGAGGTCGAATCGGTGGGCGGCATCGACGCCGCCCGGCGGGTACAGGACGGCGAGGCCTTCGACGCGGTGATGCTGGCCAGCCAGGCCATCGACACCCTGCTGGTGGCCGGCCGGCTGCTGCCGGGCAGCCGCGTGGACATCGTCGACTCGGGCGTCGCCGTGGCCG
>DAORNK010000252.1:0-6741 GCA_035440985.1 Rubrivivax sp.
AGCTGAATTCGTTTCGCGGCCGGCCGCTGGTCATCAATGTCTGGGCCAGCTGGTGCGGGCCCTGCCGTGCGGAGATGGCTTCGCTGGAGCGTCTGGCCTGGGGGCCGCTGGCGCCGTACCTCACCGTGATCGGCATTTCCACCGACGACTACATCGAAAAGGCGCTGGCCTTCCTGCGCCAGTCCAACGCCACCTTGAACCACTACCTCGACCGGCAGCTGGAGATGGAGCACATGCTGGGCGCGACCCACCTGCCATTGACCGTGCTGGTGGACGCGCAAGGCCGGGTGCGCGACAAGATCAGCGGTGCGCAGCCCTGGGACGGCGCGGCAGCGCAGCGCCTGATCGAGCAGCGGCTGGGCATCCAGCCCAAACCCGGGCGCCCGGCCAGGTCCTGAAGTGGCCTGGCCCGGGAGCGCTCAGAACTGGTAGCGCAGCGAGACGTTCAGCACCGTCACCCGATAGTCGGGGCTCTGCTGCCCGAGGGACAGCAGGTTCTGCACCGTGCCGGGCAGCACGCCGTCCAGCCGCCAGTCGGCCGATGTGTAGCGCTCGTGCCAGAAGCTGCCGTTCAGCCACAGGTTGTCCGCCAGCTTGTACCGGGCGTACACCTTGAGCGCATCCTGTGCACCCTGGGCTTGCGGGAAGGCGGGCTGGGCCAGGTCCTGGTCGACGCGCAGGTCGCTCTTGCTGCGCGTGAAGCTCAGGTCCGCGCCGATGTCCAGCTGGTCGCCCAGCAGCTTGTGCTTGATGCCCAGCCCCAGCACGTGGAACCGGTCGTTGCCCGAGGCCTCCCAGTCGGGGACCAGGCTGGTCTGGCTGCCCGCCTGGCGGGAGCGCAGACGGTCGCTCAACGCGAAGAAGCTCAGCTGCGTCTTTTCGGTCAGGGCGGCGGACAGGTCGGCGGCGATGTTCACGCTGCGGGCGCTCTTCAGGCCGACCAGCGACCGCCCGTAGCCGTCGTACGAGTAGTCCACCGCCAGCCCCAGGTTGACGGTATCGGTGGCCGCGAAATCGGCGCGCACACCCGCCGTGTCGCGCTGGCGTTCGGCCAGGTTGTACTTGCGCAGCAGCGGGTTCTCGGGCGAGCCGAACCAGGTCGCCACACCGTAGCTGGAGTGTGTGCGATCGCCCTTGGCCAGCTTGAAGCCCAGGTTGAGCCGCTCGCCGGCCTGCACGCCAGCGCGGCCCCAGACCGTGGTTTCCCGCGTGGTGACGACTTCGTGGTAGGGCCGGCTGTGGTAGTCCCGTTCGGCACCCGCACTGAACTTGAAGCCCGCCAGGCCCCGGTAGTCGGCTCCGAGCTTGAACCGATCCTGGGTGAAGCTGAAGGGTACGTTGCTGCGGGTCTCGGAGCTCACGAACATGTCGGTCGCCACCTGCGTGAAGGCGGCCGTGCCGGTCTTGTTCTCGCGCGCGTTGTGCGCATAGCTGGCGTTCAGCCGCAGGTCGGCCATCGGCGTGGCCGTGAGGCGCACATTGGAATTGAAGGTGCTGACCTTGCCGTCCAGCGAAGCCATCGGCAGCTGTGGCACGCCGGACGCCAGCGCGGCGTTCAGCGTGGCGGGCAGGAAGCCGGCGTTCTGTGTCAGGCGGCCGTAGGCCATGTCGGCGCTGACGCGCACCGCCGGCGTGACTTCCAGTCCCGCAGTGGCGACGATCTGGTGCATCTGGTTGTCGGGTGCCAACGCCAGTTGCCCAAGGCTGGCGCCGCGCACGGGCGTGAACGGGTTGCCGAAGGTCAGGGCTTCGGGCCCGTTGCCAAAACGCGAGAGCTGGTAGGCCAACGTGGCCTGCAGGGCGCGCGTCGCATAGGCGGCCGAGACCTCCAACTGGTCCGTTGTCTGGTCCACCGGGGCCACGATCTGCTGCGCGGTGGAGAAGAAGGCGGTGTTGATGGGCCGCGTGCCATCCCGCACGTCACGCTTGAAACTGAAGCGGTAGGTCCAGTTCCGGAAGCTCAGGAGCGAGGCCGAGACATCGACGAGCTTCTTCTTGTAGCCGATGTCCACCGCCTGCAGCGTGCTGCCCAGCGGCATCGTGGCGGTGGTCTCGGCCGGATAGCCCGCGGGCAGCGTGAGTCGCGAGCCACCGTTGCCCAGGTACGGCGTGCGCGCGCCGTCGGCGAAGTGGCGCGGCAGTTCGGTATACCCGATGTGCAGCGAGTACAGGCCTTCGTGGCCGCTGTCCAAGCCCAGGCTGCGCGTGTCCAGGCCAAGGTCGCTGGCCTGCAGGTCGGCGTAGTAGCCGCCCGTGCCGCGCACGCGCAGCGTGCCGCCCAGCACCAGATGCGCGCCCTTTTCTTGCAGGCCGGTGAAATCACCGAACTTCTGCGAATCTTCGCTGACGGTGCCGATGCCGGCTTCGACGGCGCCCGCAAGGCCCTTGGGATAGGGGCAGGTCTGGCACTTCCAGTTGGTGGTGTCCGGCGCAGCCGTGGCAGCGCCAGCACAGGTGAGCAGGCCCAGGGCGGCCAGCAGGAACAAGGGGCTGTGGGTGGTCATGGTGGTCTTTCGTGTTCGGTGGGTGGGGCCAGGGCCGGGCTGGCGCCGGGCCCTGGGCGAGCCGCCGGTCAGCGCATCAACCTGGCCCCGGAGGGGTGGTTGGAGCCGTGCACCTGGGTGTGGCAGTTCACGCAGCCGCTGCCCACCAGGAAGCTGGCCGCGCCGGTGCTGCCCGCCGCAGAAGGCAGCCCTGACGAATTGCGGGCGACCGACGGATGGCCGGCCGCGCTGTGGCACTGCTGGCACAGCTGGGGCGGTGACTTCACCAGCAAGGCCTGGCGCACGGAACCGTGCGGGTTGTGGCACAACGAACAGTCTTCGGCGACCGGGGCGTGTTCCCACAGCACGGGGCCGCGCTTGTCGGTGTGGCAGCTGAAGCAGGTCTGGTTCACCGTGGGTTTGCCCAGCATCGCGTTGCCGGTGGACCCGTGTGCGTTGTGGCAGTCGCTGCAGGCCATCTTGCCCTGGCGCAGGGGGTGGGCCGAAGTCTTGAGGAAGTCGGCGCGCTCCTGCTTGTGGCAGGTGAAACACACCTGTGGCTCACTGGCCTTCTTGAGGACCGGGTCGTGCTCACGGTGCACCTTGTGGCAATCGGTGCAGGCCACGTCCGCGCGCTCGTGGGCGCCGGCGTGCCAGCCGGTGCGGGCGCTGCCTTCATGGCAGCTCATGCAGATCTGGTTGCGGCTCGCCAGCGAGACCTTGGAATCGGGTTTGAAGGTGTTGATCGACGCCGCCTTCTTGTTCTTGGCGTGCGCTGCACCTGGACCGTGGCAGGCCTCGCACTGCAGGCCGCCGGCGCCGAAGGGTGAACGCTGATGGCCGCGCTGGGCGTGCTTGGTCTTGAACAGGGCCGACGCGGAGTAGGTGGCGCTTTCGTCATCGTGACAGCCCAGGCAGGTGTCCGCGCCCTCCTTGGTGTACTCGGCGGCGGCATTGGCCTGCGCACTGGCCAGGGGCTGACAGAGCAGGCCCGTCAGCAAGAGCATGGCGCATAGAAGGGGTCGGTGAAGCTTCATCGGGTTCTACCTAGGGGTTGATCTCGGTACGGCGGTTTGCTGCGGCCGACGCGGCCGCGACAGCAGGGAGGGCCTAGCCCTTGTCGTCCTTGCCAGGCTTGCTCTTGGTGGACTTGGCGGAAGGTTGTGTCTTCTGCACGGCCACGATGCGGCCCTTCAGCGCGTTGTAGGCGGCCTGCGGAAGGATGTTGTCGGCCACCAGCCGCGCTTTGCTGCGGAAGGGCCGGCCGGCGATGATTTTCTTGGCTTCGGCTTCGCCGATGCCGGGCAGCGTCATCAAGTCGGCCTTGCTGGCACTGTTGATGTCCATCGGCTTGGGCGCGGCAGCCGCGGCACCGCTGGCGGACGCCACGGGTGACGACGGCGCCTTGGTCGCGGCACCTGCCGCCGGGGCCAGCAGCAGGGCTGCGATGGCAAACAGGGCGGGTGCACATGTGGGTGATCGCATGATCGGCTCTCGGAAAAAAAGAAACCCGGGGGTATTGTGCCCCCGGGTTCTGGGTCTGCGTACAGAGGAAAGAGAGGCTGTCTCTTTCACCCTGCACTTGACTTCACTTGTGGACCTTGACCGTGTCGAAGTCCGCGCCGAAGCCGTGGCACACGGCGCACGACTCGTTGGCCGGGTTCGCCGTGTTGCGCGGCACGTTCAGCTGACCACCGTTGAGCCGGATGTGGGCCTTGGTGGGGGTGCTGTCGTGGCAGCTGACGCATGCGGCTGCGAACGGCGTGGTGACGATGTCCGTCGCATTGGCGGTGGCCCGTGAGGCCTTGGCCAGGGCCGGGGTGGCCGTGCCGGCGCCGATCGCCGCCGCGTAGGCCGCATCAACCGACTCGTACGTCGACATCAAGGTGTTGGCCGGGATGTAGTTGTACGTCTTCTGCTCGGTGGAAGCCGCTGTCACGTGGCAGGTCTCGCAGTTGTTGAGCTTGCCAGGGAAGTCCATGCGGCGGAAGTCCAGCAACTGGATCACCGACGGCGTGCGGTCGCGCGCATCGGCAAACGGCGTGACGCGTTCGCGGCCGGCGTGGATGCCGTGGATCATGTCCTTGAAGTTGTTGGTCACGACCGGCAACTTGAGCGCGGCGTTGGGCAGCGTCTTGTCGAACTTCCAGTCGGCGATGATCTTGGAACTGGCCTTGTCGAAGTTCCAGGTGTTCATCACCGCATCGGCGATGCCGCGGCCACTGGTGGCCAGGCCCGGCACGTGGCAGACCACGCAGACCTGGGTTTCCTTGACGCGGTTGCCGCCGTGGCCTTCGAACCACTCGTGGCAGTTGGCGCACTTCTCGTCGTCCACCACGGTGCGGCGAACCACGTCACCGGTGACGTTCTTGACCACCGAGATGGCATGGCGGGCGACGGCCGCATTGGGCGGTGCGGCGGGGCCGCTGACCTGCGTGAAGTAGCCTTGCAGGGCCACCGCGCGCAGCTTGGCGCCGACCGGGAACGACCAGGCACCCGTGCCCTTGATGGTGGCGATGTAGTAGCCAGCCGTCGCGGAAGCAGCCAGCGTGCCGTTGGCGGCATTGTTGGTGCTGAGCAACTGGGCGATCGAGACGCTGCGCGGTTGCGCGCCGGTCATGCCGAGGTTGTTGTAGTCCGCCGGGGCGGCGACGCCGTCTTGCGGCAACGCGTAGGCCAGCAGGAAGCTCGGGCTGCCGGTGAAGCCGGCCAGCGGATTGGAGACGCTTGCCGCCGGGGCAACCAGGGTCACCAGCGAGTCGGTGGTCGAGGGCGCCAGGCGCTGCTTGATGCCGAACTCGATGATCGTGTCGTTCGCGGCGTTGACCGTGACCGACTTGATGTCGTAGGTGAACGTCGCCAGGCCCGCGGTGATCTCGGGGTTGTTGGTGGTGATGTTCTCCATCCGGTGGTCGATCTTGTTCAGATCGGGCGTGTGGCACAGGATGCAGCGCGAGTCGTCAGCCTGCGCGCGGCCGACGTGGCCGCTGGTGGCCACGATCGAACCGACCGCCGTGGCCGCCGCCTTGTCGGCCAGCGTCGAACCACCACCGGTTTCCCAGTTGATGCCGTCGTGGCAAGCACCGCAAGCCTGGCGGCTGGGCAGGTTCTTGTAGTTGTCGGCCGTGGAAGCGATCTTGCTGTCGTGGCAGGTGGAGCACATGCGCTGGCCGCCGCCGAGCTTGGAGAAGCCCTTGTTGTTGAATGCGATGCCGGCGTAGTGGTAGTTTTCCTTCACCAGGGCCGTGCCGTTGTGGATCTTGTGGATCAGCGTCACGAAGTTGCCCGCGACTTCGGTGTCGGCAATGTAGGTGTTGGGCGAGTAGCTGTAGCTGGTGATGCCCGTGATGGGGTTGACCGTGGCGGTTTCCGTCAGCGCGGGGAAGGCGCCTGCGGTGGAAACGGCCTTGGCCTGCCCATAGGCGCGCTGCTCGGTGTGGCAGACCACGCAGTAGCGGGTTTCCACACGGGCGCTGCCACCGTGGAAGGCGAGCTTCTCGTGGCAGACGTTGCAGCTGGCGATGTTGACGTCTTCACGCGTGAGCTCGGCTGCGGTCAGCACCTTGCCGGTGGCGGGAATGAAGTCATAGATCACGTTGACCGGGTTGGCCGCGTTCACGCCCGGCGTCACGGTGACGGCATTGGCGGTGTTGCTGCCGGTGCCGGGTGCGGCGCCGCCGATCTGGATGGTCAGGCGGTGCGGCAGCGTGGCCGTGTAGGTGAGGTCACCCAGATCGGCCGCCCGGTTGTTGCCGGTCAGCGTCATGCCCGCCACCTGGGCCTTGACGGCCGTGATGTCGCGGTAGAAGGTGTACTTGTACGAGCCGTCCTTGCCCGCGACCGCTTCCAGCTTGCCGGTGTTGTCGGTGCTGGGGCGGGTGGCCGTGACCGTCGGGGACGTGGTGGTCGGCACCGTGGTGACGATGTAGCTGACCCAGGAACTGGGCTTGGTGTCGGTGCGCGGCATCAGCTTGGCCAACGCGAAGGACACGTTGGGGTAGGACGCCACGGTGGCGGTGGAACTCTTGGAGGTGACCTTGTCCAGGCCGACCACGGCGGCGCCGTTGGCATCCGCGACCGAGAACTCGACCACCGGTGCACTGGCGATCGTGACCTTGGAGACAGTGGCGCTGAACTTCGCCGCTTCCCAGGCCTCGGCCGTGATCTTGGTGACGTCGATCGTCGAACTGGCGCTCGGGCCGGCAGGGCCTGCGGGGCCTGCAGGGCCGGCGGGCCCGGCAGGGCCGGTGGCGCCCGT
>DAORNK010000253.1:0-6735 GCA_035440985.1 Rubrivivax sp.
CGGCACCGTGCTGATCGACGGACGCACCGAGCCGGGCATCGAGATCGTGCAGGGTCTGCAGCCCGGTGCCCTGGTGTTGCGCGGCACGGTCGGCGCGCTCAAGGCGGGCACGCCGCTCACGCGCGCCGCCTCGGCCGCGCGCTGAGCCGCCATGTGGTTCACCCGCATCTCGATCGCCAACCCGGTGCTGGCCACGATGGTCATGCTGGCCTTCGTCGTGCTGGGCCTGTACAGCTATCAGCGGTTGAGCCTGGACCAGTTCCCCAACATCGACGTGCCAACCGTGGTGGTCACGGTGGACTACCCCGGCGCCAGCCCCGAGATCGTCGAAGCGGAGGTCACGAAGAAGATCGAGGAAACCGTCAACACGGTAGCCGGCATCAGCAGCCTGTACTCGCGCAGCTACGAAGGCAGCGCGGTCATCATCATCGAGTTCAACCTCGAGATCGATGGCCGCAAGGCCGCCGACGACGTGCGCGAGAAGGTCTCGCTGATCCGTCCGCTGCTGCGCGACGAGGTCAAGGACCCGCGCATCCTGCGCTTCGACCCGGCCGCCCAGCCCATCTTCAACGTCGCCATCCTGGCCGCGCCGGGCAGCAACACCAGCGCCCAGGACCTGACGACCTGGGCCACGCAGGTGCTGCAAAAGCGCATGGAAAACGTGCGCGGCGTCGGCTCGGTGACGGTGATCGGTGGCGTCGAGCGGCAGATCCAGATCCACCTGCGGCCCACGGCCATGGAGGCGCTGGGCGTCAGCACCGACCAGATCGCCGCCGCGCTGCGCAGCGAGAACCAGGAGCTGCCACTGGGCACGATCCGTTCGCTGGAGCAGGAACGCGTGGTGCAGGTGAATGCCCGGCTGAAGGCGCCGCGCGACTTCGCCGACATCATCGTGTCGCGGCGCGCAGCCCCGGGCACCAGCGCCTCGGGTGCGGGTGGTGTGGTGCGGCTGGGCCAGGTGGCCGAGGTGGTGGATGGCCCGCAGGAGCAGGAGAGCCTGGCCCTTTACAACGGCCGCCGCACGGTGCTGCTGAGCGTGCAGAAGAGCCAGGGTGAAAACACCATCGCGGTGGTCGATGGCCTGCAGCGCGTACTGGCCGAAAGCAAGGCGCTGACCCCACCGCATATCGTCACCGAGGTCAACCGCGACAACTCGCGCAGCATCCGCGTCAGCGTGGCCAACGTCCAGCGCACGCTGCTGGAAGGTGCGGCGCTGACGGTGCTGATCGTCTTCCTCTTCCTCAATTCGTGGCGCAGCACGGTGATCACCGGGCTGACGCTGCCCATCGCGCTGATCGGCACCTTCCTGTTCATGTACGCCTTCGGCTTCACCATCAACACGGTGACGCTGATGGCGCTGAGCCTGTGCGTGGGGCTGCTGATCGACGACGCCATCGTGGTGCGCGAGAACATCGTGCGCCACGTGCAGATGGGCAAGCACCCGCACGACGCGGCCTTGCAGGGCACCGACGAGATCGGCCTGGCGGTGCTGGCCACCACGCTGTCCATCGTGGCAGTGTTCCTGCCGATCGGCTTCATGGGCGGCATCGTGGGCAAGTTCTTCCACGAGTTCGGCATCACCATCGTCGCTGCGGTGCTGATCAGCATGTTCGTCAGCTTCACGCTGGACCCGATGCTGAGCAGTGTCTGGCACGACCCGGACGCCCAGCATGGTTCGCACCTGGGCGACCGGCGTGTCACGCTGTACGACCGCACGCTGGGGCGCATCACGGCGCTGTTCGACCGCCTGACCCAGCTGCTGTCCGGCGTCTACCAGAAGCTGCTGGCCTGGGCCCTGGTGCACCAGATCAAGACCGTGCTGATCGCCACGGCGACCTTCATCGCGGCACTGGTGCTGCTGGGCGCGATCGGCAAGGAGTTCGTCCCCAAGGCGGACTTCTCCGAGACGCAGGTCAACTTCTACACGCCGGTGGGTTCATCGCTGGAAGTCACCGAGATGCGCGCCAGGCAGGTCGACGCCGCGCTGCGCGAACTGCCCGAGGTGCGCCACACGGTGACCACCATCAACAGCGGCTTTGCCCAGGGCAAGATCTTCGGCTCCGTCTATGTGCGGCTGACCGACCGCAAGGACCGCCAGCGCAGCGTGGCCGATCTGGTGATCCCGATGCGCGAGCGCCTGGCCCGCATCCCGGGCATCACGGTGACCAACATCGGTGTCACCGACATGGGCGGCAGCAAGAGCATCTCGTTTTCGCTGCAGGGGCCCGACCTGGCCGAACTGGAGCGGCTGGGCCGCCAGGTGCTGGACCGGCTGCAGACCATTCCTGGCCTGGTGGACCTGGACAGCACGCTCAAGCCCGACAAGCCCACCGTGCGCGTGGACGTCAGGCGCGACGCCGCCGCCGACCTGGGTCTGAACGTCTCCGCGCTGGCCAACACGCTGCGCCCCTTGCTGGCCGGCATCTCGGTGGGCAACTGGCGCGCCAGCGATGGCGAGAACTACGACGTGCGCCTGCGCCTGGCCCCGGGCCAGCGCGACGAAGCCGCCGACCTGCGCAGCCTGCCACTGGTGGTGGGCAGCAACAGCGACGGCACGCCCCGCATCGTGCGCCTGTCGCAGGTGGCCGACGTGAAGGCCGGCACCGGCCCGAACCAGATCAACCGGCGCGACCTGAACCGCGAGATCAACATCGACGCCAACCCGCTGGGGCGCAGTGCCGGCGAAGTCACCGCGGACATCCGCACCGCGCTGGCCGGCATCGCGTTTCCGCCGGGCTACCGCTACACCTTCGGCGGCAGCACCAAGAACATGCAGGAGTCCTTCACCTATGCGCTGAGCGCGCTGGCGCTGGCGGTGGTCTTCATCTACATGATCCTGGCCAGCCAGTTCAGGAGCTTCCTGCAGCCGCTGGCCCTGATGAGCAGCCTGCCGCTGACACTCATCGGCGTGGTGCTGGCGCTGATGATGTTCCGGTCCACGCTGAACATGTTCTCCATCATCGGCGTCGTGATGCTGATGGGCCTGGTCACCAAGAACGCCATCCTGCTGATCGACTTTGCCATCCGCGCGCGCGAGGAAGGCATGGACCGCACCGCGGCACTGCTGGAAGCGGCCCGCGTGCGGCTGCGCCCCATCCTGATGACCACGCTGGCCATGGTCTTCGGCATGGTGCCGCTGGCCTTCGCGCTGACCGAGGGTTCCGAGCAGCGCGCCCCGATGGGCCAGGCGGTGATCGGCGGCGTCATCACCTCGTCGCTGCTGACGCTGGTGGTCGTGCCCGTGATCTATTGCTGGCTGGACGACCTGGCCGACTGGGCGCGGCGCGGCTTTCGCCGGGCACCGCGGCCGGATCAGGCTGCCGTCAAGCACCCCACCTAAAATCAGGGTTGTCCCGTTTCTGATACCCTACACCGTATAGCCATGAACCTCGAAACCGCGCGCTTCAACATGATCGAGCAGCAGATCCGCCCCTGGGATGTGCTGGACCCCGCCGTGCTGTCGCTGTTGTCGACCGTGCGCCGCGAGGACTTCGTGCCACCGGCCATGCGCGCGCTGGCCTTCGTCGACACCCAGGTGCCGCTGGTGCCGGGCCAGCCGCACGGGCCGGCCATGCTGGAACCCAAGGTCGAAGCCCGGCTGCTGCAGGAACTGCAGGTGCAGCGCCACGAAAAGGTGCTCGAGATCGGCACCGGCAGCGGCTTCATGGCCGCGCTGCTGGCACACCGCGCCCAGCAGGTGCTGACACTGGAGTGCGACCCCGCGCTGGCGCGCCTGGCACGCGCCAGCCTGCTGCGCAACGGGCTGGCCAACGTGCGCGTGGTCGACGTGACGGCCGCCGCCGGCACGCATGGGCTGCCAGCCGAGGCGCCGTTCGACGTGATCCTGCTCTCCGGCTCGGTGCCCGAGGTGCCACGGGAGCTGCTGCAACAGCTCAAGCCAGGCGGCCGCCTGGCCGCCGTGGTCGGTGACGAGCCGGTGATGCGGGCCCGTCTGTTCAAGCGGGTCGGGGAAGCCGCCTGGTCCGAAACGGATCTGTTCGACACCGTCGCCCCGCGCCTGCAGGGCTTTGCCGAACCCACCCGCTTCCACTTCTGACCGCCGTGAACGACCTGCATCCCGACCAGGCCCGGCAGCTGCTGGAGACAGACCCCCAGTCGCTGCTGCTGGATGTTCGCGAGGCCTGGGAAGTCGAACGCGCCGCGCTGCCGCTGCCACCGCAGCAGCGCCTGCACGTGCCGATGGCCACCGTACCCCTGCGCCTGCCGGAAATCCCGCGCTCGCAGTCCGTCGTCTGCATCTGCCATCACGGGGCCCGCAGCGCGCAGGTCGTCGCATTCCTGCTCCGCCAGGGCTACTCCAGCGTCTATAACCTTGCCGGCGGCATCGAAGCCTGGTCGACCCATGTCGACCCCGCGGTGCCGCGCTATTGATCCAACCGAGGAATCCCGCATGCGCCCCACTCCCCTGAGCCAGCCCGTCAGCCGCTGGCTGCCCATGGCCCTGGCCGCCTTCGCGCTGGGCAGCCTGCCCGGCCTGGCTGGCGCGCAGAGCCTGCAGGAGCTGTACGAGGCCGCGCGTGGCTTCGACGGCACCTATCTGGCTGCCAAGGCGCTGGCCCAGTCGGCCGAATACAAGGCCGCGCAGGCCGACGCACTGGCCCTGCCTTCGGCCGCGGTCAGCGCCGCCGTCGGCGCCAACCGGGCCGATCCGCCACGCCTCACGGCCGACACCACCCAAAGCGCCAGCGCCACGCTCAGCGGCCGCTACCCGATCTTCAACCGCGCCAACGGACTGACCATCGAACAGGCGCGCAAGGCGCTGGTCAGCGCCCAGGCCGACCTCGACTCGGCCGAGCAGGACCTGGTGGTGCGCGTGGCCCAGGCCTACTTCGACGTGCTGGCCGCGCAGGACGCGCTGGCCACCACGCGCGCCGGCAAGGCGGCCACCGCCGAACAGCTGGCTTCGGCCAAGCGCAACTTCGAAGTCGGCACGGCCACCATCACCGACACGCGCGAAGCACAGGCCCGCTTCGACCTGGGCACCTTCCAGGAACTGGCGGCCGAGAACGACCTGCGCAGCAAGCGCATCGCGCTGGACACGCTGGTCGGCCGCACCGGGGTGACCCCCAAGCCGCTGCTGGTGCCGGTGGTGCTCCCGGCCCCGCAACCGGCCACGGCCGAAGAATGGGTCACCGTGGCCGACCAGCAGCACCCCACGGTGCGCCGTGCCCGCGTCGGCCTGGAAGTGGCCCAGCTCGAGACCGGCAAGGCGCGCGCCGCCGAGTTGCCCACGGTGGACGCGGTGGCTTCGGTCGGCGGGTCCGACCTGCGGGGCAGCAAGTACAGCAGCAGTGGCTTCACCAACACGGCCAGCGTCGGTGTGCAGCTCAACTGGCCGCTGTACACCGGCGGCAGCACGCAGAACCGGATCAAGGAAACCCTGGCGCTGGAGGACAAGGCCCGCAACGAACTGGAAGCCGCACGCCGCGGCGTCGGCCAGGGCACGCGGGTGGCGTTCTTCGGCGTGCAGTCGGGCCTGTCCCAGGTCAAGGCGCTGGAAGCGGCCGAGGCCTCCACCAAGCTGGCGCTGGAAGCCACGCAACTGGGCTACAAGGTCGGCGTACGCGTCAACCTGGATGTGCTCAACGCCCAGAGCCAACTGTTTGCCACGCAGCGCGACCTGGCCAAGGCACGCTACGACGTGCTGATGGGCGGCCTCAGGCTGCGCCAGGCGGCCGGCCAGCTGGCGCCCACCGACGTACAGGCCGTGAACCAGCTGCTGGCCAGGTAAACCTTTCTTCACACGGCAGCGAACTCCCGGCACAGGCGCATGGCGCACACTGCCGGGCATGCAGACGCCCATCTCCCCGCTGGCCGCTGCGGCCATCGCCGCACACCGCTTCGGGCTGGGTGAAGCCAGCCTGCAGCCCATCGGTGGTGACGCCCAGGGCTGGTTGCTGGCCCAGATCGGGCCGGCCGAAGCCCAGCGGGGCGACGGCCTGCCCAGCGGCGTGGAGGGCCTGCGCCGCTACGCCGAATTCATCCGCCTGCAACGGCAGGCCACGCCCGCACCCGGGATGGCCGCTTCTGCCGCTGCCGAGTCCGTCCCCAACCCGCTGCGCCAGACCGTGCTCGCCGACGTGCGCGCGCGGCTGCTGACAGCGACCCGGAGCACGCGGCCCTTCAACGAACGGCTGGCGCTGTTCTGGGCCAATCACTTCACGGTATCGGTGGCCAAGGGCAGCGTGCGCGGCATCGCCGGCGCCTTCGAGCGCGAAGCGATACGCCCCCACATCGGTGGCCGTTTCGTCACGCTGCTGCGCGCGGCGGTTCTGCACGCGGGCATGCTGCGTTACCTGGACAACGACAACTCCGCCGGCCCGGATTCGACCCTCGTGCGCCGGCTGGTGCGCCGCCCGCGGGCCGAAGGCGAACCCGGCCCACGCGTCACCGGCCTGAACGAGAACCTGGCCCGTGAGGTGCTGGAGCTGCACACCCTGGGTGTGGCCGGTGGCTACACGCAGGCCGACGTGACGGCGCTGGCCCAGGTGCTGACGGGCTGGCGCCTGCCGTTGCGCGAATGGGTGGCCTCTGGCGATGGTGCTGCCGAAGGGCGCTTCGATGGTGCCTGGCACCAGCCCGGCCCGAAGACGCTGCTGGGCCGGACCTATGCCGCCGGGCCGGACGCACTGGACGCGGTGCTGCACGATCTGACGCGCCACCCCGCGACGGCCCGCTTCATCGCCACCAAGCTGGCGCGGCACTTCGTCGCCG
>DAORNK010000254.1:0-6661 GCA_035440985.1 Rubrivivax sp.
AGGTCAGCAAGGGCCAGACGCTGGCCCTGCTGGACCCCACGCGGGTGGAGGCCCAGCAGGCCGAGGGCCAGGCGCGGCGGCTGGCCCTGAAGGCGGCGTTGGCGCGCCTGACGGCTGAAGCCACCGGCCGGCCGCTGGCCTTCGGCGACGACGTGCCGCCCGCCGTCGCGCAAGGCGAGACCGAGAGCTTCGAAGCCCGCCGCCGCGTGCTCAACGAAGCGGTGGAAACCAACCGCCGCAGCATGGCCTTGCTGGGTCGCGAACTGACGATGGCCGAGGCCATGGCGGCCCAGGGCCTGATGAGCGAGGTCGAGGTGATGCGCCTGCGCCGCCAGGTCAACGACCTGACCCTGCAGACGCAGGAACGCATCAACCGCTTCCGCCAGGAGGCCGCGGGTGAGCAGGTGCGGGTGCGCAACGAACTCGCCGCTCAGGAAGAGCAGATGGTGGTGCGCGACGATGCGCTGCGCCGCACGACCCTGGTGTCGCCGGTGCGCGGCATCGTCAAGCAGATCCGGGCCAATACGCTGGGTGGGGTGGTTGCCGCCGGTGCGCCCGTGATGGAGATCGTGCCGCTGGGCGAACGGGTGCTGGTGGAGGCGCGCATCCTGCCTGCCGACATCGGCTTCATCCAGGTCGGGCAGCCGGTGGAGATCAAGCTCAGCGCCTACGAGTACACGGTCTACGGCAGCCTCAGAGGCACGGTGCTCAGCATCAGCCCCGACGCACTGGGCGACCCCGAACGTGCCAGTCAACCCGACGGCACCTGGTACCGCGCCCTGGTGCGCGCCGACACCGCCGCGCTGGAACTGGGCGAGCGCCGCTACCCGGTACTGCCGGGCATGAACGGCACGGCCGAGATCCGCACCGGGCAACGCTCGGTGCTGGCCTTCCTGCTGCGGCCGATGCTCAAGTCGCAGGAAGCCTTCCGCGAGCGCTAGTTCGTGCGCTGGCCTGTTCGGCCGCGCATAAGCTCATCGCCAAAGCGTCGTTGGACACGGCCCCAGGGCCGCTTATCGTGCGCGAAGCTGCCGTTGCGGTGGCGCCACTGCTGACTGCCGGACCCTTCATGAGCCACATCCACGCCGACAACTCGCTGTCCATCGGCCGCACGCCGCTGGTGCGGCTGAACCGCATCACCGATGGCGCCCGGGCCACCGTGCTGGCCAAGATCGAAGGGCGCAACCCGGCCTACTCCGTCAAGTGCCGCATCGGTGCGGCCCTGATCTGGGATGCGGAACAGCGCGGTGTGCTCGGACCGGGCAAGGAACTGGTCGAGCCCACCAGCGGCAACACCGGCATTGCGCTGGCTTTCGTGGCGGCGGCACGCGGCATCCCCATCACGCTGACCATGCCCGAGACCATGAGCATCGAGCGGCGCAAGCTGCTGCTGGCCTACGGCGCCAGGCTGGTGCTGACCGACGGCGCCAAGGGCATGAACGGCGCCATCGCCCAGGCCGAGGCGATCGCTGCGTCGGACCCGAAGTACGTTCTGCTGCAGCAGTTCAAGAACCCCGCCAACCCCGCCATCCATGAAGCCACCACCGGTCCCGAGATCTGGCAGGACACGGACGGTGCGGTCGACATCTTCGTGGCCGGCGTCGGCACCGGTGGCACGATCACGGGCGTGAGCCGCTACATCAAGCACACCCGCGGCAAGGCCATCACGACAGTGGCGGTGGAGCCCGAAGCCAGCCCGGTGCTCACGCAGACGCGCAACGGCCAGGCGCTGCAGCCCGGGCCGCACAAGATCCAGGGCATCGGTGCGGGCTTCGTGCCGCAGGTGCTGGACCTGTCGCTGGTCGACGCGATCGAACAAGTCAGCAATGACGAAGCCGTCAGCACGGCGCGCCGCCTGGCGCGCGAAGAGGGCATCCTGAGCGGCATCTCCTGCGGCGCAGCCACGGCCGCGGCCTTGCGCTGGGCACACCAGCCCGAGAACGCGGGCAAGACCATCGTGGTGGTGCTGCCCGACTCGGGCGAGCGCTACCTCAGTTCGGTGCTGTTCGAGGGCCTGTTCGACGCGGCCGGGCTTCCCCAGGGCGCTGGCGTCTGAGACTTCAGCGCTGCGCGGGCCGCTGCAGCAGTCGCTCGGCGAAGGCCATCACCTCGGGTGGCTGCGCTGCCGGTGGCGCGCCGCGGTCCGCAGCGTCCAATGCGGCGCGCAGCACGCGCAGCAGTGTCTCGGGCTGCGGGGTCAGCGTGCCGGCAAACAGCGTGTGCGGACCTTGCACCAGCACCAGGGTGGGAAAGGTCTCGACATCCAGGTCCCCCACCAGATCGCTTTCGTCTTCGATGTCGATCCAGTGCGCCTGCAGCAAGGGTCGCGCCTGGCGCAGCACGGCCACGGCGTCGGCAAAGACTGCCGCGTAGCCATCGCACAGGCGGCACCAGGCGGCGCACAGGCAGGCCAGGTGCAGTGGTGGCGGCTGGTGGGCGTTCATGGCCAAGGCATCGTACAGAGGCTTTGGACCCGATGAACCGGCCACGGGCACAACCCGGGGTTGCCGGGCGCAGACTTGCGCCACACTTACAGAGTGATCCGAACCTGTAACCATTCCCGTTTACGGGCCCCGTCTGCGGAACCGGCCTTGCAGACACCCACTGCCGCCCCGGTTCGGAAGCGTGGGCTGCTGCGGCCGATTCTGCGCCCCTGGCTGCCCGTGATGGCCCTGGGCCTGCACCTCGCGGTGCTGGCAGCTCCGCTGGTACCCGGGGCACCGGTACCCCTGATCACGCTGGAAGACCAGCACGGCAAGCCCGTCCGTGTGGATGCCGGTACGCGTCGGCTGCTTTTTTCGGCCGAGCGCGGCGTCAACGAGATGGTGTCCAGGGTGTTGCTGGCCCAGGCCAGCGGCGTGCTGGAGCGGCAGGAAACCGTCTACCTGGCCGACATCAGCGCGATGCCGGCCGTCATCACACGCCTGATCGCCTTGCCCAGGATGCGCGAACTGCCGTTCGCCATCGGCCTGGCGCGCGAGCCCGCCCAGGTGGCGCAGGTGGCGGACCTGCCGCGCCAACCGGGCGCCGCCACGGTGCTGCGCTTCGTCGATGGCAAACTGGTGGACATCCACCTGGCGCGCAACGAGGGTCAGTTGCGTGCCGCTCTGGGCCTGGAGCCCTGATCCGTTCTCACCCCATGGCCTTGGAACCGGCTCCTGCACCATCACCGTCGCCCGGCCCGGCCTTCAGCGACCCTGCCGGCACCTGGAATCGCCGCTTCAGCGAAGCCGGTTTCCTTTTCGGCACGGCGCCCAATGCCTGGTTGGCGGCACACGCCGATGTCTGGCCCGCCGGCGCGCGCGTGCTGTGCGTGGCCGACGGCGAGGGCCGCAACAGCGTCTGGCTGGCCCGGCGCGGCCTGCATGTCCAGGCCTTCGACATCGCCGATCAGGGCGTGGCCAAGGCGCGTCGGCTGGCAGCCGAACAGGGCGTGCAGGTGGACTACGCGGTCGCCGACTGCGATGGCTATGCCTGGCCCCAAGGCAGCTGCGATGGCGTGGCAGCGATCTTCGTGCAGTTTGCCGACCCGGCCCTGCGCGAGCGCCTGTTCGCTCACATCGTGGCCAGCCTGAAGCCCGGCGGCATGCTGGTGCTGCAGGGTTACACGCCGCGCCAGCTGGTGTACCGCACCGGCGGCCCGCCGTTGGCTTCGCACCTCTACACCGCCGACCTGCTGCGCCAGGCCTTTGCGGAACTGGACATCCTGGTGCTGGACGAGTACGAAGCCGACTTGGCCGAAGGCACGGGCCACAAAGGCCGTTCCGCGCTGATCGGCCTGGTGGCGCGCAAACGACCCGGCGCCGCCGAAGTTACTTGAGCCGGGCCTGGCGGCAGACGTTGTCGCCGGTGACGGTCAGGCGCAGGCTGCCACCGTTCCACTCGAGCCAGTTCAACGCGACGTAGTCCTCGATGTCGCCGGCGTCGATCTCGCCCGCGCGGTGCTGCTTGAGCAGGCTCACGGTGGTAGGCAGCGTCTCGCGCAGCGCTTCACGGCGGATCGTGTCTGAGGTGCGTTGAGGGAAGGTCATCCGGAGCCCAGGAAGCAGGGCTGCCAGACTAACACCAGGCGGAGTCACTGCGCGTGCCGCAGAGCCACCATTCGGGTGGGTTGACCGATGGGGGTCTTCCCCAGGTACGGTCGGGCCGGAGCAGCTTCGATCAGCGGAACAGGCCCAGGCGCTGCGCTTCCAGGGCGGCTTCGGCGCGCGAGCTCACGTTGAGCTTGCGGTAGATCTGCTTGACGTAGTCGGCGATCGTGTGCCGGCTCAGGCCCAGCTGTACGCCGATCTCCGGCAGGGTGTAGCCCTTGGCCACGCGCAGCAGCACTTCGCTCTCGCGATCGGTCAGGCTGACATTGGGCATCGCATTGGCCTGGGGCTGCGGCTTGGCCTTGGCACTGAAGTACGCCATCACGCGACGCGCGATGCTGGGGCTCAGCGGCGGTTCGCCCTGGCTGATGCGCTGCAACTGTTCGGTGATCAGCTCGCGCGCCTGTTCCTTCAGGATGTAACCGAAGGCGCCGGCCTGCAGTGCGGGAAATAGATGCTCGTCGTCGTCGTGGATGGTGACCACGACGCTCTGCGCTTCCGGCTGCATGTCGCGCAGGCGCGTCACCACGTCCACGCCGCTACCGTCGGGCAGGCCCAGGTCGATCAGCGCCAGGTCGAACTTGACCGCCGCCACGAGTTCGATCGCGTCGTGCACGCGCGAGCTCTCGCTGATGGTGGCACCCGGAAACACCTGCAGCACCAACTTGCGCAGCCAGGCCCGGATCTCAGGCAGGTCTTCGAGCAGCAGGATGGTCTTCATGGGGCGGTGCCGTGGTGGTGTGCGATCTTATCGGCGCGCATCCCCGCATTCAGGAGGCCTCGATCGCGCGATCCAGCGGAAGCGTGAGCCGTATCACGGTTCCGTATCCTGCGCCGCTCTCCACCAGGCACTGGCCCTGCAGCGCCTTGGCGCGGTTCTTCATGCTGGCCAGCCCGTGGCCACGGTCCAGCCGGCCGTCGATCTGGTCGGAGATGCCGTCGCCGTTGTCCTGCACCACGAGCTGGAAGTCGCCATCGGCCAGCCCGGCCTTGACGGCGCAATGCGTGGCCCCGCTGTGCTTGATGATGTTGCTGGTGGCCTCGCGCAGGATGCGCGTGGTCTGCACATAGGCCCGTGCGCTGAGTGTCTGCGGCAGGTCTTCCGGCGCTTCCCAGTCGCCTTCGATGCCGGCCTGCGCCAGGCGCGACACGGTCTCGGCGCGCCAGTCGCCCAGTGCGTCGGCCAGGCGCACCGGTTTGCCGGTGAGGCCACGCACCGACAGGCGCATCTCCTCCAGCGCTTCGCGCGCCAGCGTGCTGATGCGTTCGGAATCGCTGGTGTGCACGATGGTCAGCAGCTTGGCGCCGAGGTCGTCGTGCAGGTCGGCGGCGATGCGCTTACGTTCGCGTTCGGTGACCTGTTCGACACGCAGCTCGGCCAGTTGGCGGAAGTTGTGTTCGATCTCGGCCGTGGCTTCGCGCACCCGCTGCTCCAGCTGCAGTTTCATCTGCTCGGCCTGGTGCCGCGCACGCCCATGCTGCTGCATCAGGCGCAGGCCCAGCAGCACCATGCACAGCGGCACGGCCAGGCGCGCCAGTTCGGCCGCCAGCGGCCGCACGCCGCGCCACTGCGCGGCAAAGTCGATGGCACCAGCCAGGACGGCCAGGCCCAGCAGCGCGGCCATCAGCCAGAACCCCCGGGTGCCGCGGCGCCGGTGCAGGTACCAGGCGCCGGCGGCCAGCACCTGCAAGGCCATCAGCACCCCCCAGGTCGAGGCGGCCAGGTGCAGCCGGCCCGGCCCGGCGGCCAGCAGTGTCAGGCTCAGCAAGGCGCACTGCAGCGGCATGCCGATGTCCACCGCTCGATGGCGCTCGCCGGCATAACGCAGCAGGAACTGCACGGCGGCCCAGGTGGCCACGCCCAGCAGGGTGCAGATCAGGAACTCGGCCACCGAGTGGCTGATCGGCATCGTGCGCAGCCACAAACGGGTGTCGATCAGCGCCCAGGCCACCGAGAGCGCCCCGAAATAGGCCAGATGGCTCTCGCGCCGGTTGATGAACCCCAGCACGAACATGAAGCCACCCATCAGCACCAGGGTTGCGCCCAGCGCCTGCGGCGCGGCCACCCGCAAGGCGGCCTGACGCGCGTGGCGGTCGGCCAGTTCCGATTGCGGGCCGATGGCCATGGCCGACAGCGAGCCTGCACGCCATCGGGAGCCGACTTCGGCCAGCGCGTGGCCGACGACCCGCAGGTCGATCTGGTTGCTGCCCTGGCGCAGCAGGGCGCTGGGCAGGGACACCAGCTGGGGTTGGTCGCAGTTGTGGGCATAAGGTTGGCTCATGCGACCACCGCTGTGCACCAGCTGCCCGTTGAGGTGGATCTCGAGATTGCTGCAGACGTGTTCGATGAATAGCGCCGCCAGTTCGCCGGCCGGGGGCTGGCCGACGCGGTCCACCTGCACGCGGTACCAGACGGTGCCGTCGTGCCCGGGCCAGCTGCCGGCCCAGTCATCCGGCAGCGTGACCAGCCGGATGGGGCCTGTGGCCGGGAAGCCGGCCGCGTTGCCCGGGGCGGCCAGCGCGGCCCGGATCTCCACCGACTGCGCCAGTGCCGCGGGTGCCATGCCGGC
>DAORNK010000255.1:0-6636 GCA_035440985.1 Rubrivivax sp.
GCGCAGATCGATGCATTGCCGCCGGCGCGGGCAGATGTCCGACAACCCTTAACAGCGGCGGCCGCGTGACCGAACTCACCGCCAGGCCCATGCTGCAGGTCTTCTTCCCGGAGCTGGCGCGTTTTGCGCAGCCCTTGGGCGGCCTGGTGGCCGCACGGGTGTCCTTGCTCAAGGCGCTGGGCTTCGAAGACGGCTACGGCGTCGACGTGGGCCTGCTGATCGATGCCCACCGTGCCGGCGCGCGGCTGGTGGAGGTCGACATCGGCTCGCTGGAACACGACAGCCAGCCGCTGCTGGACCTGACGGCAATGGCCAACGAAGTCTCACGCGTCATCTACGCCCGCGCGCGCGAGGCCGGACGCCTGCACGTCGAGCAGATCACGGCCATGTTCGAGACCCAGCGCCAGGCCACGGCGTCCTTCGAATATGTGCTGCTGCGTCGCCGGGGACGCAGCGGGCTCGTGCTGCTGGACATGGACGGCACCATCACGCCGCAGCGCTTTGTCTGCGAGCTGGCGCGCACCACCGGGCAGGAAGCCGCACTGGCCGGCTTGCTGGACAACGCGCAGGACGATGCGGCCACGCGCAGCAACCGCATCGCGGCACTCTTCAGGTTCGTGCACCGCCAGCAGTTCGAACGCGTGGCCCAGGCCATGCCGCTGCGCCCCGGCGTCATCGAGTGGGTCAACCGCATGCGCCGTGCGGGCTTCATGGTGGGCGTGGTGAGCGACAGCTACTTCATCGCCGCGGACATCCTGCGGCGCCGCATCTTTGCCGACTTCGCACTCGCCCACACGCTGCAGTTCAACGCCGACACCTGCACCGGCGAAGTCCACCTGAACCCGGCCTTCCTGCCGCTGCGGCCCAGCCCGGGCGCGCCACCCGACAAGGGCCACGTGGTGCGACGGTTCCGGCGCGACGCCGCGCAGACACCCTGGCAGGCCATCTGGGCGGTGGGCGACAACGTCAACGACCTGGACATGCTGCGCGAAGCCGATCGCGCCTTCGTGATCGAGCCCAAAGCCAGCACGCTGGCGCGTGACGCGCAGGCCTTGTGCGTGGCCGACTTCGCTGAACTGCTGCCGCTGGTGCCGGTGCGCCCAGACCACGCGCCGGCGGAAGCGTAGACGGCACCAGGTGCGACGCGTTGGGTACCTCGCGGTACGCTCGGGGTCGTGGGACAGTCTGACGGTGGATGCGATTTCCTGATCATCGGCGGCGGCATCGCCGGCGCCTCGCTGGGCTACTGGCTGGCCCCGCACGGCCGCACCGTGTTGCTGGAGCGTGAAGACCAACCCGGCTACCACGCCACGGGGCGCTCGGCCGCGCTGTTCCTGGCGAGCTACGGCACGCCGCAGGTGCGTGCGCTGACCCGCGCCAGCCAAGCCTTCCTGCAGCAGCCACCGGCGGGCTTTGGTGGGCACCCCTTGCTCTCGCCGCGTGGCGCCCTGATGGTGGCGCAGCCGGGCGAAGAAGCCCTGCTGGCCGAGCAGTGGGCCGTGCTGCGGTCCGTCAGCCCGATCGGCCAATGGCTGGACGCGGCAGCCGCTTGCGCGGTGCTGCCGGTGCTGCGCCCGCAGAGTGTGCTGGGCGCCCTCCTGGAACCCGATGCCTTCGACATCGACGTGCACGCCCTGCTGCAGGGCTTCCTGCGCGGCTTGCGCCAGCGCGGCGGCCAGTTGGTGTGCAGTGCCGAAGTGCGGCACATCGAACGGGTGGACGGGCAGTGGCAGGTGCACGCCGGCCAGATGACGTACCGTGCGCCGGTGCTGGTCAACGCGGCCGGCGCCTGGTGCGATCAGGTCGCGGCTCTGGCCGGTGTGCCCGGCATCGGCTTGATGCCCAGGCGGCGCAGTGCCTTCCTCTTCGAGGCGCCGGCCACGACGGGCTGGCCGCAGTGGCCGATGGCCATCGGGCTGGACCATGGCTGGTACATCAAGCCCGACGCCGGCCTGCTGCTGGGTTCACCCGCCAACGAAGACCCGATGCCCCCGCAGGACGTGCAGCCCGAAGCGCTGGACATCGCCACCGGCGTGCACCGCATCGAGCAGATGACCACGCTGGTCATCCGCCGCCCGCTGCGGCCCTGGGCCGGCCTGCGTTCCTTCGTGCCCGATGGCGATCTGGTCGGCGGCTTCGACCCGCTGGCCCCGGGCTTCTTCTGGCTGGCGGCGCAGGGTGGCTATGGCATCCAGACCTCGGCCGCGATGGGCGAGGCCTGCGCCGCGCTGGTGCGTGGCCTGCCCCTGCCGCAGCGCATCGCCGATTTCGGCCTCACACCGGCGATGCTGGGCCCGCAGCGGCTGCTGCGTCGCCACGCCGCCTGAAGACGGCACCAGGCGCGCGACAATCGCCGTCCATGAACGACACCGCCCAACGCCCCCCGCTGCCCGACCGCCTGGCCACCGATCCGCGCAGCCCGCATCACCTGGCCGCGGTGTTCGAACACGACATCGGCATCCGCCTGAACGGCAAGGATCGTTCGGACGTGGCCGAGTACTGCATCAGCGAAGGCTGGGTGCGTGTGCCCGCCGGCAAGACCGTGGATCGCCGCGGCCAGCCGCTGCTGATCAAGATCAAGGGCGCGGTCGAGGCGTTCTACCGGTGAAGCGCGGCGCTCACCGGTTCTGCAGCCGCCCGTAGTCCAGCAGCCCGGCCTCGGCCGGCGCCCAGCGCTGGTAGGCCTGCATCAGCGCGTCGCTGGCGGCCCAGAAGCCGGGGTCGGTGCGGCGGATGGCGTGGCGGTCGGCCAGTGCGCGGTAGTCGGCTTCGCTGCGCAGCGAGGCGATGCGGCGCACCAGTGCGGGCAGCTCGGCCACCGTGGCGTGCATCAAGGCATTGGGGTAGGCGCCCACGAAGCCTGGCACCACGGTCAGGGTCTGTTCACCGGGTGCCAGCGCAGCGCTTTCGCGCAGCAGCGTGGCCACGTTGAAGTGGCCGGTGTTGCGCAACACGCTGTAGTAGCGCGGCAGCTGGGATGCCGCGTGGGGCGGCGCGTCCACGCGCAGCAGCACGGTCTCTGGCCACCAGCTCAGGCTGTCGCCGCGCACGCCGGCCAGCTGCTGCAAGGCCTGGCGCAGGGCAGCGTCGGATTCGCGCTGCAGATCCCAGCGCGTGTCCAGCACCGGCGCCAGATGGCGCTGCAGCAGGCGGTAGAGCTGGGGCTGTGCATCACCGGGTTCGTAGGCAATGCCGGTCTCGCCGTCGAAGCGGAACTTCGCCCCCAGCACACGTTCCTTGACATCGGGCGTGGCGCCGCGGTACCAGTGGTCGCGCAGCTTCTCGCGCCGCGCGCGCGGCAGCAGCATCAGGAAGTTGGCCTCGCCTTCCATGCGCAGGAAGTCCATGTACAGCCGCGTCTGCAACTGGTGCGGCGTATTGCCCCAGACGTCGTAGCCGGCGACCAGCAGGTAGTAGATGCGCTCCAGCAGCGGATAGCCGATGACCCAGGCCGTCTTGGGCGGTTCGCCCGCCAGGCCCTTGACCACCGAGGCGCTGTCGAAGTGGCGGAAGATGGTCAGCGCGGCGTTGGCGTTGTGGCCGTCGCCGCGCCAGATGAAGGACAGATCGATGGGCCGCTGGCCGCCGAAGCGCCGGTTCATCGCGTCGCTCTTGGCAGCCAGCAGTCGGTCTTCTGCGGCCGCCACCTGCAGCCAGGCCAGCATCTCGGCATTGCTGCCCTGCGCCGCCGGCATGCGCAGCACCTCGCCTTCGCGCGCCACCAGCTGCGCTTCCTGCGCATCGGCGCCCACGGCGGGATCGATGAAGAAGACCCAGAAGCGGTCGTTGATGACGTCCAGCGCGGTCTGCCCGCGACAGACCGGCCCCTTGATGAAGTTCATCACGAAGTAGCCGGCTTCGTCGAGCAGGAAGCGGTAGCGCGATTCGAGCGGGATCGCGGCAAAGGTCGTGAAGGGGTTGGACGCCTGGTCGCGCTCGTAGGACGGCAGCGCGGCGACGGTGTAGGCCGGCTCGATGAACCAGCCGCGCCAGCGCGCCAGGCGCTGGGGCGACAGCGTCATCGGCATGTGCGTCTTGGCCAGCAGGGTCTCGTCGTCGCGCATCAGCCGGTAGTGGAAGACCTGCACACCTGGGTCGTCGAAAGGCCGGCGCGTGGCCAGCGGCTGCACCGGCTGCCCGGGCGGCGTGGCCGAGCGCACGAGGCGGAAGACGTGGCGCTGCGCATCGCCTTCAAAGACCAGATGCCCCAGGAAAAGGTGTTCGTACAGGTAGCGGCTCATCAGCCGCTCCTTCAGCGAGGCGCCGTTGAGAAAGCGCTCCCACTCGGCCACCTGGTGGGCCACCGCGGGTGGCAGCGCCGGCGGTGCATCGTCGGGCGCACCCGCCTGCAGCCAGCGTGCGATGGTGTCCATCTCGGCCGCCGAAAGCCCCGGCAGGCCATAGGGCATGCCCGCGTGCGGCTGGGCCGTCTCGAAGGCCTCGTACTCGGCCAGGCTGGGGCAGCTCTGCGCACGGTCCAGGCCGAAGTCGAAGCGCCCATCCAGCACCGGCGTGGCCGGCAGCGGGTGCGCCTGCTTGAGGGCCAGGCTGCGCCACAGCACGCTGGCTGCCAACTGGTTGCCGGGCGTGGCTGTGCGCTCGTTGAGCACCGCGTCGAACCCCATGCCGCGCCACTGCGAGGCGCGCTGCGCGTCGATGCCCAGGCGCGTGGTGGGCGCCTCCAGCAGCCGCATCCCGTAGACCGATGCCTTGCTGCTGCCGCGCGCAATGCCCTCCCAGCTGCCCAGCTTGAGCTGGCAGGGTGCGTCGTAGCAGCCGTGGCAGACCACGCAGCGCTGGTCCAGGATGGGTTTGACGTCGCGCCGGTAGGACACAGCACCGGCCCGCGCCAGCGGCGCCTGGTCCAGCCGCGCCGCTTCGGCCGGCCCGAAGCGCCCGATCAAGGTGTCCTGGGTCAACGTCGCGCAACCGGCCAGCACCAGCACGCCCATCGACAGCCAGCGCTTGAACATCGCCGTCCCCTGTTCAGGCTTGCGCCAGTTCGATCAGCAGCTGTGCCAGCTCGGGCGCCGCGCTGACCATCGGGCAGTGGCCGGTGCGCAGTTCGCGCAGGGCAAAGCCCGGCAGCTCGCGCACACGCAGCCGGCTGGGTGCGATGGTTGGAAACGCCGGCTGCGTGCAATCGATGAAGCTGCGGCGCAGGGCCTGCCAGCGTGCCAGGTCGAAGTCCAGCGGGTCCCGGTATGGGCCGAAGGGGTGCGGCACCTGGCGGCGCAGCAGCCAGTCGCGATCGGCACCGGCCAGGCCGAAGTCCGCCGGGTCTGCCGGCGGCAAGGCGTTGTGATGGGCGGCGGCCAGCGCGGTACGCGCCGCCACCACCGCCGGGTCGTGCTGCTGGCCCCAGCCTTCGCCGGGCAGGGGCACCACCGCATCCACGTAGATCAGGTGCCGCACGGCACCGGCGCGGCCGGCCAGCAGCCGGTCGGCCACGCCGGTGATGACCTGGCCGCCGTAGCTGTGACCGACGAGCACGATGCCGTCCAGCTCCTCGGCCTGCACCAGGCCCAGCACATCGGCGATGTGCGTCTGCAGCTTGATGTCGGGCCGGCGCAGATGGGCGCGTTCGCCATCGCCGGTGAGCGTGACGGCATGCACCTCGTGCCCGGCGGCCCGCAGCGGGGCCAGCACACGGCGCCAGATCCAGGCGCCGCCCCAGGCGCCGTGGACGAGAACGATGGGTGGCAGGGTCATCGCGGGTGCCGTTTCAGTCATGAACGAAAGGATTGTGGCGACGTTCCCGACCGAAGCTGCTCTCGGGCCCATGGCCCGGGATGAACACCGTGTCGTCGCCCAGCGGCCAGAGCTGGTTGCGGATGCTGGCCAGCAAGGTGTCCAGGTCGCCACCCGGGAAGTCCGTGCGGCCGATGCTGCCGGCAAACAGCACATCGCCCACGAAGGCGCGCGCGGCCTCGGCGTTGTGGAAGATCACGTGCCCCGGCGTATGGCCCGGGCAATGCCGCACGGCCAGCGTGCTGTGCCCCACCTGCACCGTGTCGCCGCCGTGCAGCCAGCGCGTGGGCGTAAAAGGCTCGGCCGGCGCAAAGCCGAACATCTGCGCCTGCTGCGGCAGCCCGTCGATCCAGAACTGGTCACCCGGGTGCGGGCCGACGATGGGCAGCTTCAACTCGCGTGCCAGCGTGCCCGTGCCGCCGGCGTGGTCGATGTGGGCATGGGTCAGCAGGATCTGCGTCAGCGTCAGGTGGTGGGCCTGCACTGCCGCGCGGATGCGCGGCAGATCGCCGCCGGGGTCGATGACGGCGGCCTGCAGGGTCTGGTCGCACCAGACCAGGCTGCAGTTCTGCTCGAAGGGCGTGACGGGGATGGTCTGATAACGCAGCATGATGGTCGATCGGGTTTTGGCAACCAGGTGTCGATTCCAGCCCCATTTCGCCCCGCTCTTGCGCACCGTTCGTTGGCCTGTTGGGCAAGAAAGTGTCGAGTAAGCCGGTGGAGCGGGTTTGAGGACGATAGCAAGGACAGGACCAACAGGCTGCCGAGACGCGCATTCTCGGGGCATGTGTGGGCGCCCCTCGCCTGCACGAGTGCTCGTCTTGGCCGTTCATGTTAAGGGTTGTCGGACATCTGCCCGCGCCGGCGGCAATGCATCGATCTGCG
>DAORNK010000256.1:0-4301 GCA_035440985.1 Rubrivivax sp.
GGCTCCGTCGGCTGCCAGCCGGGCCGGCCCGGGCCACGCGAGGGGCGGTCGTGCGGCTCGTCGATGACTGCGCGGCCGACCGGCCCGCGGTTGACCAGCACATCGCGTGGCACCACCGTCACCCCGCCCGGCGTGCCCTGGTTGCCGTACATGATGGGGCCGGTGGGCGGACGAATCGGCTGCGGTCGCTGGCCCGGCCGGGGCGGCCGCGTGTTGATATGGTCACGGTGCAGTGGCGTGCTGCGATACCAGGGCAGGAAGAAGTCCAGCGGCCCCAGCGCGACCCAGGCCACGCCGGGACCGCTGCCACTCAACCAGGCCACCAGCGCCGGTGCAAAGACCGGCCGCGCGACGTAGGTCCCAGGCAGCCAGCCCCAGCGGCCCTGCCAATGCACCCAGCGCCCGTAGTGGAAGGGGGCAAACCCCCAAGGTGCTTCGTCGACCCAGGTCCAGCCCCAGGGGCGCACCCAGGCCCAGCGGCCATAGCGGTAGGGTGCCCAGCCGGCACGCACCTCAAAGGGCAACCACAAGGCCCCGTACTCGGGATGCTCTTCCCAACGGCCGTGCCGCTCCAGGTCCTCAACACCGGTCATCTCGGGCGAGACATGGCGGGACGCAGCGGTGCGCTCGTCACGGCGGTCTTCGCCCAGGGCCCAGACGGCGAAGCCGTCGTCCGGCAGGTTCGTCCACTCATGGCGCAGTTCGCCGCGCTCGCCGCGCCGCCCGGTGCGCCAGAGCTCCAGCCGCTGGCCAGTCTCCACCAGCAGAGGGCTTTCGTCCACCCGCAGCGTGCCGCGCCAGGCCCCAGCCTGCGTGCGGTCGTCCTGCCGGTCGAGCCGGTAGTGGCCGGCGCGCGTGGGCAGCAACCGCGCCTCGGGTGTCAGCAGTTCGGTCTCTTCGGCCATCTCGCGCGTGCGCAGGCGAACGGCCAGGCTGCCAGCGAGCAGGTGGAAGACCATGCGCTCATCGTCCACCCGCTGCAGTTCGAGCTCGCTGCTGCTGCCCAGGCGCAGGACGGACGAGCCCACGCGCAGTTCGGCCCGGCCTTGCGCTGCCGTGGAGATGCGGTCGCCACTGGTCAGTGGCAGGTTGCGTTCGGCCTCGGCCCATTGGCCCTGCTCGTGGTCGAACCAGTAGACAGCGCCTTGCAACTCGGCCAGCCGCCCGACACGCCCCGGCGGATCGTCCGACGGTGCCGCGATCGCCGCCGCGCTGCTGCCCAGCAGCACGAGGATCCACCAGCGGCGAACCCAGGAAACGAGGGGCTTGAGGGTGTCCATGGGCCTACAACGCCCCGGCAGCCTTCCGGGCGGACACCACAGCGGTGTAAAGGCCTGTTTCAATCGTCCTGGGCCGGATCCAGGTCCGGAAAGAGCACGCTCGTGAAGCCCAACTGGGTGAGATCGCTCATGCGTGTGGGGTACAGGCGTCCGATGAGGTGATCGCACTCGTGCTGCACGACGCGGGCATGGAATCCATCAGCCTCACGCTCGATGCGGTTGCCGCGGGCGTCGAAGCCGCTGTAGCGGATGCGTGCATGGCGCGGGACCAGGCCGCGCAGGCCGGGCACGGACAGGCAGCCCTCCCAGCCGTCCACCCGCTGCTCGCCCAGCGGCTCGAGCACAGGGTTGATGAGCACGGTGGCCGGCACCGGTGGTGCATCGGGGTAGCGCTGGTTGTGGCTGAAGCCGAAGACCACCAGCTGAAGGTTCACGCCGATCTGTGGCGCGGCCAGGCCCGCACCTTGGGCAGCGGCCATCGTGTCGAAGAGGTCGGCGATCAGCGCATGCAGTTCCGGAGTGTCGAAGTCCTTCACCGGCGGCGCCACGCGCAGCAGCCGCGGGTCGCCCATCCTGAGGATCTCGCGGATCGCCATTACCGGAAGCTCAGCGTCACCACAGGCGTGCCCGGCAACCCCCAGTAGGTGACTTCGATGGCCTGCCCGGACTTGGGGGGCAGCAGCCTGGAAAACGAACCCACGCTGACCAGATCGCCGGTCTTCAGCGACAGCCCGTTGCGCGCCATGTCCTGCGCCAGCCAGACCACGGCGTTCAGCGGATGGCCCAGCACATCCGACCCCCGGCCGCGGTCGATCTCCGCACCGTCGGCCTTCACGATGGCCACCATGTCGCGCAGCGCATCCAGCAGCTGGTAGCGCTCGGCCCGCGTCACCGGCACGGGCATGCCCAGGCCCTGGACGAAGTAGCGCGCACCGACATTGATGGCCGTCACCGCAGCGCCATCGAGCTGGGCCGGAGCCTGCACGATCAGGTCGGGCAGTTCGACGGCAGGGATGACCCGGTCGATGGCCCGCAGGACCTCCATCGGGTTGCGCGCACCGTTCACCGCATCACTGCTGACACGCACCAGCAAATCGGCCTCGAACAACGGGCGGGCACCAAAGGCGGCGTCCACCACCGATCCGTTGGCCAGCATCATGGGGCCGTACAGCGTGCCCCAGACAGGCGAGCCGTGGTTGAAGCGCTTCTGAACCGCCGGGTTCGTGAGCCCGGCCTTGTAGCCCACGGGCTCGCCCATCTGGGCCTGCAGCAGGCGGTTGAACTTGCTGCGACTGCATTCGCCGTCGGCCGGCGACAGCCCGCGCGGATTGGCCGCGGGCGTCCGGCCGTGGTAGGCATCGGCCATCGCCGCCACCTCGGCTTCGCTCAGGCAGGCCGCCGTTGCGGGCAGGGCGCCCAGCATGCCCATGCACAGCACCAGGGGCCAGGCCCGGGGCTGGAGCAGACGGTGGTGCATGGCGGCTGTGGGCATGAAGATTCCTCCGGGGAGCGGGTCAGACCCGCATTGCAGCACGCCCGGGCCCCCGCCGCCAGCTTCAGGTCAATGCGGGGTCCGCCAATGGGCCAATGCCAGCTTGACCTGGGCCACACGGTCGGGCAGCGCTCCACCGACGATCAGGGGCGCAACGCCCTGCCGGGCCAGGCGCTCCAGCGTCCAGGCGTGCTGCTGCCGGCGAAACCCGTCATCGCGGCGGCAGCCATCCTGCACGAAGGCGAAGTCGGGCTGGCAGACCACGCTCAGATCGTACGGCCGCCGCGCCAGCGCCTGCAGTTCCGCCGGCGCCTGACGATGATCGTGCAGGCAATACTGCAGCGTGGTCAGCGGCGTCGTGTCACAGACCAGCCAGTGGCGGGCTTGCGCCGACGCGGCTTCTTCCATCGCGATCTGGCGTCGCGCCACGGCCACGAGCTCATCCACCGACAGCGTGATGCGCAGCTCTTCCCAACGCTGCCGCCCGTATTCCGGCACCCAGGTCGTGGCCAGCGTTTCGGCCAAGGCACGCGCCAGCGTGGTCTTGCCGCTGGATTCGCCGCCCAGCAGGGCGATGCGGCGCACGACCTCAGGCGTGGCCATCGAGCAGGGCCTTCAGGCCCTCTTCATCCAGCACCGGCACGCCCAGTTCACGTGCCTTGTCCAGCTTGCTGCCGGCCTCGGCACCGGCCACCACGAAGTGGGTCTTCTTCGAAACCGATCCGGCGACCTTGCCTCCGGCGGCTTCGATCAGGTCCTTGGCGGCGTCGCGGCCCAGCGTCGGCAGCGTGCCGGTCAGCACCAGTGTCTTGCCGGCCAGCGGACGCGGCGCCGTTTCGTCCAGTGCACCCGCGGTTTGCGGCCAGGTGATGCCCACGGCCCGCAGGCGCTCGACGACCTCGCGGTTGTGCGGCTGTTCGAAGAAGGTGCGGATGCTCTGTGCCACCACCGGGCCCACGTCCCGGACGGCCAGCAGCTGTTCCACGCTGGCGTCCATCAGCGGCTCGATGCCGCCGAAGTGCCGGGCCAGGTCCTTGGCCGTGGTTTCGCCCACCTGGCGAATGCCCAGCGCATAGAGGAAGCGCCCCAGCGTGGTCGCCTTGCTGGCTTCAAGTGCCGCCTGCAGATTGGCCGCGCTCTTGTCGGCCATGCGTTCCAGGGCCGCGAGTTTCGCCACGCCCAACGTGTACAGCTCGGGCAGCGTGCGCACGAGGCCGCTGTCGACGAGCTGATCGACCAGCTTGTCGCCCAGACCCTCGATATCCATCGCCCGGCGCCCGGCGAAATGCAGGATGGCCTGCTTGCGCTGGGCCGCGCAGTACAGCCCGCCCGTGCAGCGATGGTCCATGCCGCCGCGTTCGCGCAGCACGCGGCTGCCGCACACCGGGCATTGCCGCGGCATGCGGAAGTTGGGCACGTAGACGGCCCGCCGGCCGGGCACGCGGCCCACCACCTCAGGGATCACGTCGCCGGCCCGCCGCACCACCACCGTGTCGCCCGCGCGCACGCCCTTGCGCCGCAGCTCGAAC
>DAORNK010000256.1:4520-6574 GCA_035440985.1 Rubrivivax sp.
CCGTCGATGTCGAACGGCAAGGCGTCGCGTTGCTCGCCCATGCGCCGATGGAAGTCCACCAGGCCGGCCGCGCCCCGGGCGACGGCGCGCAGGCTGCACACCGGCAATGCCAACGCTGCCAGGGCGTCCAGCGTGGCGCTGTGCGTGGCCGGCTGCTCCCAACCCCGCACTTCGCCCAGCCCGTAGGCGAAGAAGCTCAGCGGCCGCTGCGCCGCCACCGCCGGGTCCAGCTGCCGTACGGCGCCGGCGGCCGCGTTGCGGGGGTTGACGAAGGTCTTCTGCCCCTTCGCGCGTTGCGTTTCGTTCAGACGCTCGAAGGCGTCGCGGCGCAGGTAGACCTCGCCGCGCACCTCCAGCACCGCCGGCTCGGCACCCTGCAGGCGCAGCGGGATGGCCCCGATGGTGCGGATGTTCTGCGTCACGTCCTCGCCGGTCTGGCCGTCGCCCCGCGTGGCGGCCTGGACCAGCACGCCGGCTTCGTAGCGCAGGTTGATGGCCAGCCCGTCGAACTTGAGTTCCGCGCTGTACTCGACAGCCGGCGCCTCGGGAGCAAGCTCCAGCTCGCGACGCACACGCTCGTCGAAAGCCTGCGCCCCCATCGGTGTGGTGTCCGTCTCGGTGCGGATGCTGAGCATGGGCACGGCGTGCACAACCGGCGCGAAGCCATCGAGCACCTGGCCCAGCACCCGCTGGGTGGGCGAATCGGCGGTGCGCAGCGCCGGATGCGCGGCCTCCAGCGCCTGCAGTTCCCGGAACAGGCGGTCGTACTCGGCGTCGGGCACCTCCGGCGCGTCCTGCACGTAGTAGCGATAGGCGTGGTGGTGCAGTTGCTGACGCAGTTCGGCAGCTCGAGCGGCGGGGTCCGGGTGGGTCATTGGTGCCGATTGTCTTTGATGCCTGCAGCCCTTCGGCCCGGCAGGGTCGCAGCCGTTGCGAAGGTCGGGCGCGTCGACCGAAACTCAGCTGAACAGGCGCCGCGCCGCGGGCGTGCCGGCGGCCAGGTCCAGTTGTTCCAGGCGCTGATACAGCTCGTCCAGCTCCTTGCCGATGGCATCGTAGGCGTGCAGCGTGATGGCCTGGCCCTGGTCGTCCACGGCCGTGGCGTCCAGGTCGTCGGCCAGTTGCCGGCCGGTCAGGTGCCAGGCCGGGAAGGGCTCCTGGCTGGCCGGCGTCTGGGGCACGTCCAGCGTCAGCGTGCACTCGCGGACCACCGCGGCCTGCGGGTCATCGGCCAGCGCGGCCTGCGGGTCCACGGCCAGCACCAGCATGGGTGGCGCACCTTCTTCGGTGCTGGGCAGCACCAGCCGCCCCGGCAGCACGCCCGGCACCAGGCCCAGGCGGCCGGCCACCTGCTGCACGAATCCCACCGACCAGGCCACGCCGTTGGTGCGCAGCGTCACCGACAGCTGCGCGTCCAGCGGCGCCGACAGGCTGTCGAGCTCACGTGCGCGGGCCACCACGTCGAGCATGTCGGGCACGTCGGGCGTGGCACCGACGGCATCGGCGAAGGCCTGCAGCTTCTGCACAAACTCGGAATACTCGATGGCGTTCAGCGGCCCGCTGCGGTTGGCCAGCTGCACGCCAGCCTGCAATTCGCTGTAGCGCCGCCCCGCGGCGATGGCTTCCCACTCGCCAGTCTCGGCGTCCAGGCCTTCCACGTAAAAGGGCTTGGTGCCGGCGCGGCGCGAACTGGGCAGGTGCTGCAGGACCAGTTCCCCGGTGATGGGCCCGTCCAGGGCCAGCGGGGCGATGGCATCGATCAGCGCGTCCAACCGGGGCGTGAGCTTGCCGGCGGCCCGCAGGGCGGGCGGTTCATCCGTCAGGCCCGGCTCGGTATCGTGCAAGGAAGGCTCGACCCGGGCAGGGCCTTCCACCGCTTCCCCGGGCTCGCGCGGCCTGTCACGGCGCATCGCCCACCAGCTCTGCGCAGCCAGGGCTGCCAGCACCACCACCCCCAGGATCACGAGTGCGGTGGTCAGCGTCATGGTGCAGGCTCTGGCCACAGAGCTTGTGAAGATATGAATCGTGCCCGCGCCGGGGTGGCCAAGGGTCGT
>DAORNK010000257.1:0-4931 GCA_035440985.1 Rubrivivax sp.
CACCTTCCTGATGGCCGAGCGGCTGCGCAACCTGGGCAAGTTCACCTTTGCCGACGTCGCCGGCTACCGCTTCAGCCAGACCCCCATCCGCATCTTCGCCGCCAGCGGCTCGCTGGTGGTGGTGGCCTTCTACATGATCGCCCAGATGGTCGGCGCCGGCCAGCTCATCAAGCTGCTGTTCGGCATGGACTACCTGTATGCCGAGATCCTGGTCGGCTCGATCATGATGGTCTACGTGCTGTTCGGCGGCATGACGGCCACCACCTGGGTGCAGATCATCAAGGCCTGCATGCTGCTGGGCGGCGCCACCTTCATGGCGCTGATGGTGTTGATCCAGTTCGGCTTCTCGCCCGAGGCGATGTTCAGCAAGGCGGTGGAGATCCACTCCAAGAAGGACGCCATCATGGCGCCGGGTGCACTGATCAAGGACCCGATCTCGGCGATCAGCGTCGGCATGGCGCTGATGTTCGGCACCGCCGGCCTGCCGCACATCCTGATGCGCTTCTTCACCGTGCCCAACGCCAAGGAAGCGCGCAAGTCGGTGGGCTGGGCGACGACCTGGATCGGCTACTTCTACATCCTGACCTTCATCATCGGCTTCGGCGCCATCACCAACCTGATCCCCAACCCCGCCAACTACTTCGTCGGCGGTGACCTCAGCAAGGGCCTGGTCGGCGGCGGCAACATGGCGGCGGTGCACTTGGCCGGCGCGGTGGGCGGCAACTGGTTCCTGGGCTTCATCTCGGCGGTGGCCTTCGCCACCATCCTGGCGGTGGTCGCGGGCCTGACGCTGTCGGGTGCCTCGGCGGTGTCGCACGACCTGTACGCCAGCGTCTGGCGCCATGGCCGCGTCGACCAGGCGCAGGAACTGCGCGTGTCCAAGATGACCACCATCGCGCTGGGTGTGATCGCCGTCGTGCTGGGCATCGCCTTCGAGAAGGAAAACGTGGCCTACATGGTGATGCTGGCCTTCGTGATCGCCGCCTCGGCGAACTTCCCGGTGCTGTTCATGTCGGTGCTGTGGAAGGGCTGCACGACCAAGGGCGCGGTCACCGGCGGCTTCGTCGGCCTGATCGCCGCGGTGGTGCTGACCATCGGCTCGGCCAGCGTCTGGGAAGCCGTGATGCTCAACCCCAAGGGCTCGGCCTGGTTCCCGTACAACTCGGCGGCGATCTTCTCGATCCCGCTGGCCTTCTTCACGATCTGGATCGTCTCGCTGCTGGACCGCAGCAAGCAGGGCGACGCCGACCGTGCCGGCTACCCGGCGCAGGAGGTGCGTTCCGAGACCGGCATCGGTGCCGCCGGCGCCAGCGGTCACTGATCACCGGACAACAGGCCCCGCAGGGGGCTGCCAACCAACGGGGCTGCTGTCGTATCGTCAGCAGTCCCTTTTTCATTGGACGGACCCATGACGACCGTGGTTGCCGAAACCCAGCGCGAGATGCTCTCGCTGGTCACGGCGCGCATCAGTGACGCGTACCTGCGCAAACCGTATTACGTGGACGGCGGGGCCGATCTGGTGAGCGTGTGCCGCGAGCTTTCGGCGCACGGGCTCACCCAGGCGCTGGTGCGCGACCGGCTCGATGGCGTCGAGCGGCTGGGCATCTTCACCACCACCGACCTGCGCGACGCCTTGCTGCGGGACGTGCCACCGGCGCAGCTGGCGGTGCGCGAGATCGCGCGCTTCGATCTTGTCGGCGTAGATGCCGAAGCGGATCTCTTCGAAGCCCTGTGGCTGATGGTGCGCCACCGCGTGCACCGTCTGGTCGTGCGGCGCGGCGACACGGTGGTGGGGGTGCTCGGACAGCTGGATCTGGTGAGCTTCGTCGCCAACCACTCGCACATCGTGGCGCTGCAGATCGACGATGCGACCACCGTGGCCGAACTCGGCGTGGCGGCCGAGCGCATCGACGAGATGGTCAAGCTCATGCACGGCAGCGGCATCCGCATCGAACGCGTGACGCGGCTGGTCAGCGAGCTCAACACGCGCCTGTTCGCGCGGCTGTGGGCGGTGCTCGCGCCGGCCGAGGTGGTGGCCAACAGCTGCCTGCTGGCGATGGGCAGCGAAGGCCGGGGCGAGCAGATCCTCAAGACCGACCAGGACAACGCGCTGCTGTTGCGCGACGGCTTCGAATACCCCGCGCTGCCGGCCCTGGCCGCCGAGTTCAACGCCGCCTTGGCGCGCCTGGGCTACCCCCGCTGCCCGGGTGACATCATGATCACCAATCCGCTGTGGCGGCAGCCGCTGGCGACCTTCCGCACCACCATGCGCGACTGGATCTACGACAGCCACGCCGATGGTCCGATGCACCTGGCGATCTTCTTCGACGCGGCGGCGGTGGCCGGGGACGCCAGCCTGCTGCAGGAAGCGCGAGCCCACCTCGACCGCATCCTGACGGGGCAGGACCAGTATCTGGCGCGCTTTGCCGCTGCCGCCGATCAGTTCCAGGAGCCGGGCAACTGGTTCAAGCGCCTGACCACCAAGCGCCACGAGCAGGCGCTGGACCTGAAGAAGCTGGGCACCTTTCCGATCGTGCATGGGGTGCGCGCGCTGGCGCTTCAATACGGTGTGCGCGAGCAGGGCACGGCGATGCGCCTGAAGCGCCTGGTGGAACTGGACCGGCTGGAGCCCGACCTCGCACGCGACCTGATCGATGCGCTGCATCTGTTGATGGGCATCCGCCTGACCCACCAGCTGATGCAGCGGGCGCAGGGCCAGCAGGCCAGCAACGAGGTGCGGCCCTCGGACCTGAGCACGCTCGAGCGCGAGCCGTTGCATGATGCGCTGGGCATCGTGAAGCGATTCCGCGGCTATCTGCGGCAGCATTTCAAGTTCGGTGCCTAGAGCCCCACGCTGGAGGAGTCCCGCATGAAGGATCGCCGCCTGCTGCAGCAGCGGCTGCTCGCGCTGTTTGCCGCCGGCGCGCTGCTGTTCGACTTCCCGCTGCTCAAGGTTTGGCTGGCCGAGGCCACGGTACTGGACCTGCCGCTGCTGGCGGTGGCGCTGTTCGTGGCCTGGGCCGGCCTCATCGCCGCGCTGGCCTGGTTGATGGAGTCGCACGGCGGTGACTGAGCCCGCCGGCCCCCTGCACGCTGCCGCGATGGCGCCGGCGCTGGTGCTCGGCGCCTCGCTGGCCTATCTGCTGGCGCTGTTTGCGGTGGCCTGGTGGGCCGACCGGCGCGCCGCGGCCGGACGCAGCGTGATCGGCAATGCCTGGGTCTACGCGCTCAGCATGGCCGTCTATTGCACGGCCTGGACCTACTTCGGCAGCGTGGGCCGTGCCGCCAGCGGGGGCGTGTGGTTCCTGCCCATCTACCTGGGCCCCACGCTGGCCATGGTGCTGGCCTGGCTGGTGCTGCGCAAGATGGTGCGCATCGCGCGCACCTGGCGCATCACGTCGATCGCCGACTTCATCGCCAGCCGCTACGGCAAGAGCCGCCTGCTGGCCGGCCTGGTGACGCTGATCGCGCTGGTGGGCGTCGTGCCCTATGTGGCGCTGCAGCTCAAGGCGGTGGCCAGCGGCTACGCCCTGCTCACCGGCCATGCGCCCGGAGCGGGGCAGGGTGCCGGACAGGGTGTGTTGGCCGGGGTGGACGGCACCCTGCTCATCGCGCTGGTGCTGGCCGGCTTCACGATCGCGTTCGGCACCCGCCACCTGGACAACACCGAACGGCACGAAGGCATGGTCGCGGCCATCGCTGCCGAATCCGTCGTCAAGCTGCTGGCCTTCCTGCTGGTTGGCGGTTTCGTCACCTGGGGCCTGTTCAGCGGGCCGGCCGATCTGTTTGCGCGTGCGCTGGCGCAGCCCGAGATCGCCCGTGTGCTGCGCGCCGACCCGGCCCGGCCCTTTGCCTTCGACCAGTGGTTTGCACTGCTGGTGCTGGCCGGCCTGAGCGTGCTGCTGCTGCCGCGGCAGTTCCAGGTGATGGTGGTGGAAAACGTCGATGAACGCCACATCCGGCGTGCCGCCTGGGCCTTTCCGGCCTACCTGCTGCTGATCAACCTGTTCGTGCTGCCGATCGCGCTGGGCGGGCTGCTGTACTTCGGCGGCGCCGGCGCGCGCGTGGCCGACCCCGAGACCTTCGTGCTGTCGCTGCCCTTGGCCGCCGGCATGCCCGCGCTGGCGCTGCTGGCCTTCGTGGGCGGTCTCTCCGCAGCCACCGGCATGGTCATCGTGGAGGCCATCGCCGTCTCCACCATGGTCTGCAACGACCTCGTGCTGCCGGGTCTGCTGCGCCTGAAGTCCTTCGCCCGGCGTGACCTCACCGGCACCCTGCTCCTGGTGCGCCGGGCGGTGATCGTGGCGCTGCTGCTGCTGGGCTGGCTGTACTTCCGCATCGCCGGCGAGGCCTACGCGCTGGTGAGCATCGGGCTCATCAGCTTTGCCGCGGTGGCCCAGTTCGCACCCGCGCTGCTGGGCGGCATGTACTGGAAGGGCGGCACCCGCAACGGCGCGCTGGCCGGGCTGGCAGCGGGCGCGCTGCTGTGGGCCTACACGCTGATGCTGCCCTCGATCGCCAAGAGCGGATGGATGGACGCCGCCTTCCTGCAGCACGGCCCCTGGGGCCTGGCGCTGCTGCGGCCCGAGGCGCTGTGGGGTCTGACGGGGATGGACAACCTCAGCCATGCGCTGTTCTGGAGCCTGCTGGCCAACGCCGGCCTGTACGTGGCGGTGTCGCTGGCCTGGCCCCCGCGGGCGGCGGAGGCCAGCCAGGCGTTGCTGTTCGTCGATGTGTTCGAGCGGGCGGCCCAGGACCGCGTGTTCTGGCGCGGCCGGGCGCGCGTGCAGGACCTGGTGGACCTGGTCGGCCGCTTCCTGGGCCCGGTGCGGGCGCAGGCGTTGTTCGAGGCCCACGCGCGCGACCTCGGCGGCCTGCCGCTGGAAGCCGACCCCAAGCTCGTGCAGTTTGCCGAGACCCTGCTGGCGGGG
>DAORNK010000257.1:4949-6539 GCA_035440985.1 Rubrivivax sp.
GGCGCGTGTGATGGTAGCCTCGGTGGTGGAAGAGGACACGCTGGAACTGGCCGACGTGATGCGCATCGTCGAGGAGGCCAGCGAACTGCGCCACCTCAACGAACAGCTCAAGAGCCTGGACCGCCTGAAGGACGACTTCATGAGCAGCGTCACGCACGAGCTGCGCACGCCGCTGACCAGCATCCGGGCACTGAGCGAACTGATGCGGGACGACCCCGAGATGGGGCCTGAACAGCGCCAGGAGTTCCTGGGCCTGGTGGTGGCCGAAACCGAACGCCTCAGCCGCCTGGTCAACCAGGTGCTGGACATGGCCAAGATCGAGTCCGGCCACGCCGACTGGTTGAGCGCCGACGTCGATCTCGGCGCCTTGCTGGAACAGGCGGTGCTGACCACCACCGAGCTCTTCCGCGAATGCGGGGCCCAGGTCCACCTGCACCGGCCGGCGCAGGTGCCCACGCTGCGTGCCGACCCCGACCGTCTGCTGCAGGTCGTGCTCAACCTGCTGTCCAATGCGGCCAAGTTCGTGCCGCGCGAAGGCGGGCGTGTCGACGTGCGGCTGCTGGTGCAGCCGCGCGGGCTGACGGTGGAGGTGCAGGACAACGGCCCCGGCGTCCCGGCGGCCCAGCGTTCGCTGATCTTCGAGAAATTCCGCCAGGGCGGTGATGCCAGCCATCGCCCGCAGGGCACGGGCCTGGGGCTGCCCATCAGCCGCCAGATCGTGGAACATTTCGGGGGCCGCATGGAACTGCGGCCTGATGCGGGTCAAGGCGCGTGTTTTGCGTTCACGCTACCTTGGTCCACCCCAGAGCCGGCGCCCACGGGTGCAACAACGGCCGCACGTGGAGACAAGCCATGACGACGATCCTCATCGCCGACGACGAACCCAACATCCTGATCTCGCTCGAATACCTGATGAAGCGCGAGGGCTTCACGGTGCACGTGGCCCGGGACGGCCAGGAGGCGCTGGAGGCATTGCGGCGCGAGAAGCCGCGCCTGGTGCTGCTGGACGTGATGATGCCCAGGAAGACGGGCTTCGAGGTCTGCCAGGAACTGCGCGCCGACGAATCCATCAAGGACACGCTGGTGCTGATGCTGACCGCCAAGGGCCGCGAGACCGACGTCGCCAAGGGGCTGGGCGTGGGCGCCGATGCCTACATGACCAAACCCTTCGCCACCAAGGACTTGGTGGCCAAGGTGCGCGAGTTGCTCGCCGGCGCATGAAGATCGACCGCAAGCTGGTGGGGGCCATGGTGGCGGCCGGTGCCGCCGCGGCGGCCGTGCAACTGCTGCTGGTGCTGGCCGGCGGTGGCCTGGTCTGGTCCGGCCTCAGCGAAGCCGAACGGGCCGTCGCCGGGCCCATCCTCTCGGAACGCCTGCCGCTGCTGGTGGCCGTGGCGATGGTCGTGCTGGTGGTGGCGGCCGTTGCCGTGCAGCCGCTGTACCGCCGCTGGGTGGCCGCGCCGGCGCGCCTGCAGGAACAGGCCCAGGTGCTGCTGTCCACCGACGTGCAGCGCACGCTGACGGCACCCGGCGCAGCGCCCGCGGTGCGGCAACTGGCGCGCAACTTCAATGAACTGGCCGCGCAGCGCG
>DAORNK010000258.1:0-1915 GCA_035440985.1 Rubrivivax sp.
TCTGGGGTAGTCGTACTTTTCGTGCAGATTGGTGCGCTTTGCTCTGAGAACCCATTGCACGACAAGCACTTACGTTTCCGGCACTTCCGGGCGCTCCGTGCTTTTCGTGCAGATTGGTGCGCTTCGCTCCCAGGCCCCCTTCCGAGACCGCACCCTGCGGGTTCCCGCTATCGGCCGGGTCAGACCTCCTCGCTCCGGTCGCGAAACTCCAGCTTGAACTGCCAGCCCTCAAACGTTGCCACCATGCGGCCGAGTTCGTCCCAGGAGATCTCACGGCCATCGATCACGACCATTGGCACACGATGATCCTCGTCGGGATCGCTGTCGACGGTCCCCCGCAGCACCAAGCCATCGTTCACCTGCGGCCCGAGATCGGTGTCCTCCAGATGCGTGAGAGCCAATGCCCGGCGCATCTTGCCGATCAGCTTGCCCAGCAACTCCAGTGGGTCGTCGTCAGGCTCCCCGATCACCTGAAACCGATAGCCCGCCGGGCTGCCATCGCGCAACTCGAACGCGTCGATCGCCAAGCCGGCGCCGCACAGCCAGTTGCGAAACCGGAACTCGTGCTCTGCCCCGCGCCCGTCGAGCATGCGGATGGGCTCGAACGCCACATGCTCGAACCCCTGCAGCCCGAGTCGGTCGGCGGCGGCCTCGTTGAAACATCGGCCGCAGAGCCGCTGGTAGCCGGCCTCCATCGACCCGTAGTTCACGACGTCGTGGTCGGCAGCCGGCTGACGGCAGGCATCGCAGGTGATGGGCGGCATGGCTAGCAGGGTGTGTGAAGGCGAGACGACTGTAGGCTACGACCGCGGCGCCGCGAACCGATCGGCCACCTGCTTGGCGCGCCGCGCATCGTCGGTGTGCAGGTACATCGAGGTCGTGGCCAGCGAGGCGTGCCGCAGGTTGTCGCGCACCGTTGTCAGCTCGGCGCCACCTTGGAGGAGGTGCGTGGCATGCGTGTGCCTCGTCCAGTGCGGCGTGGCCTGCCGCAACTTCTCGGCGAGGGCCGGGGTGCCTTCCTCCACGACGTCGGCTGCAGTGCTGAAGAACCGCTTCATCACCCGCCACAGGCGCCACGAGGAGATTCCACTGCCATCTTCTCCAAGGCTGCCAACCAGCGGGGTCGATGGACGCCACTTCGAGGGCATCACGGGCAGCCCCCGTTGAACGAGGTAGCGATCGAGGGCGGCGCGGGCCAGCGGCGGCAGCACGACCTTGCCGGCCTTGTGGCCCTTGCCGACGACCCGGATCCACGTGTCGCCGTGCGGGTCCGAGTCGATCGCGCCCAGTTGTGCGCCCACGAGTTCGCTGATTCGAAGGCCCGTGGCGTAGGCGAAGTCCAGCATGAAGCGCAGCCGCTGCGCGGCCGGATCGCTCCAGCCGTAGGACCACTCCAGGCCGTCGGCGACGACCCGGACGAGCTTCCACTCGTGCTCGGTGAAGGCGTGAGACGTGTCGAGCTGCGCCGGCCGGCCGCCTCGCACCTTGACGCCGGCGAATGGGTTGGCCAGCACGTAGCGCTGCTCGATGAGCCAGCGGTACAGGGCGTTGAGCACCGACAGCGCGTAGGCAGCCGAGCGCGCCGAGAGGTCGCCCGCGAAGGGACGCCACGCCGGCGACGACCTCGGCTGCGGGGCGCCGACCCAGCGCGCTCGCGGGCCTGGGCGACGGAGGAAGGCGCGGTAGGCAATGGCATCCTCGGTGGTCAGCGACGACATGGCCCGCCCGCGCTCGACGATTGCCCACAGGATCAGCCGTTCTGCCTCCTTGCGGTAGGCACGCTGCGTCGCCGCCGACTCGTGCAGCGACAGCCACGCGTTCACGGCCTGGTAGTCGTTGCTGGCGTCGAGCGCACAGCTGGCCCGGGGCGCTCGGAAGGTGCCCCGTGTGCCATCGACGTCTTCGGGCACGACCA
>DAORNK010000258.1:1936-6535 GCA_035440985.1 Rubrivivax sp.
CCTGGGCCTGTTTCAAGGTCACCAACGCGCGAGCGCGTTCAGTGAGCGCGGGATGCTGGGCAAAGAACGCCTCGACCTGGCGGGCGCTTGCCGGCCCGAGCCCCGCGATGCCAGCCCACCAGCGCCGGCGCCTGGGAACGCGCAAGGTCAAGTCGGCCAGCGTGCGGATGCTCGCCGCATGCAGCACGCCCACGAGCCGCATGGGTAGCCAGCGCTCGACGGCGTCGCCGATGAGCGGCTGCGGAGGCGGCATGCCGCGCAACGCCTCGATGGCGGCAGCGGCAGCCTTGGCGAGTCTCCGATCGGATGGGCTGACCGCCGTCAACGTGGCGGCCAGGTCCGCCTGCGCACGGCTCGTCGCGAAGTTCGCCAGCTGGCGCTTCACCCGCCCGATCACCGAGCGCGCCGACGCGCCGGCGGTCCAGCGATCCGGCTGATAGCGATCCACGGCGGCGCGGCTGGGCACCCCTTGAAGCCAGGCGCGGAATGCGGCCAGCGCAGCCTCGTCCGGCCAAGTCGGGTCTGCGGGCATGCTGGGTGGCGCAGACAGCGCGTTTTCCATGCACGCCAGTTTAGATCCGTGGCAAGCATGCCAAGCTAAGGTTGTTTATCTTGGTAGCTTTGCCAATGGACCTGATTGCCAGGGAACTCTCACCGCGGTGAGAGTCTCGGCAAACTCAGCGCCGGGTACTGTTGCGCGCCAAGGTGGTCGGGATGGACCTCAAGTTCGCTGCCCGCGAGGCAGGTGCAGCCCCAATTGACTCTCCAGGAAGCTGCCGCTCGCGGAGACCAGCCATCGGCCATCAGCGGAACTTCGTGGCAGTCTGCTCTTGGCGCGTCAAGGATCAGCGGACCTTCGAAGTCACTGGCGATGTCTTGGTGGCAAACGGCAGGAGGATTGCACGAGGTGATCCTGCACGTGACGCTCTGTGCGTTGTGCTATACCTTGCTCGCATCGCACACCACCGTAACTTCTTTCATGAAGCGCTTGATTAGCCCCGCCTTCATTCTCTCCATCGCCCTGGCCCTGGCCGCCATCTCGCCGGCTTTTCACCCCCCTGCATGGGCACAAACTGGTTCGGACAATTGGGGCATCTCTCAGCACGACTGGCTGAACGCGCCAGGTGCGGCGATTCGAGCAAAGGTAGACCTAGTCAATCAGCGAAGTGCCATCGAGGCGGGTGTGAGGGCTGGAGACAGCAGAGCTCAGGTATTGGCTGCGATGGCCTACCAGCGTGGGGCCTGGGGGGATAAGGATCAGGCCAAAGCCGTTGATCTATTGCGCGCAGCCGTCCAGAAGGACGACGTCCGCGCTGCCGCCGTGTTGGCAGAGATCTACCTTAGCGACCCTAGCAAGCACGCGGAAGGCGTGCGCATGCTGACGGAGGCAGCAGCGAGGAAGTCCGGAATGGCCGCCCTGGTACTGGGCTTCATGCATGAGAACGGCAAAGGTGTGCCCAAGGATCCCGCCCAGGGTGTTCGCTGGTATCGGCTGTCTGCAGAGTCAGGGACCAGCTTCGGGATGCGATACCTGGCATTTGCGCTGGTGAATGGCGCGGGCGTCCCGGCCAATGCAGTGGAAGGACGCGCCTGGGCGACTCGCGCGGCAGCCCTGGGAGACGAGGAGGCAATGCGCCTTATGGGCATCCTGTCGGAGCGAGGCCTTGGAAGCGCGGCGGACGAACCGGCAGCCGTCGAGTGGTACCGGAAGGCTGCGGAGGCTGGTAGTACAGAGGCGGCCTTAGAACTGGCGGCCCGGTATGAAGGAGGACGCGGCGTGCCGGCCGACCGCGCGAAGGCCATGCCGCTGTATGAGCGAGCGGCGAGGGCTGGCAGCACACAAGCAGCAGCCCGCCTCGGTACGCTATATGGCTCGACGCTGCTCGGGAAACCCGACTACAGCAAGGCTGAGCCCTGGTTGCAGATGGCGGTGGCACAAGGCGATGTGGAGTCGATGTACCTCTTGTGGGCGCTGTATGCCAGCGCCGAATCTGGCAAGAAGGACCTCGCAAAGGCCATGCCGCTGCTGCGTCGGGCGGCTGAAGCCGGGCATGTGAAGGCGATGCGGTACCTGGGTGCTGCCTATCTTCACGGCGATGGCGTGGACCGCAACGACGCAGAGGCCGCAGTCTGGATCAACAAGGCGGCGCAGGCCGGTGATGCCGAATCAATCAATTTTGCCGGGGTACTAAAGGAAGAAGGAGATCTGTCTTCGACCGATCCGTCTGTGCGAGCTAAGGCCCACCGCAAACGCGCCGAGGGTGGCGCGGTCAGCTCAATGCGCTATCTGGCGTTTGCGCTTGTCAATGGCGAAGGGGTCATCAAGGACGAGAAGGAAGGTGCGGCATGGGCAAGCAAGGCTGCCTCTCAGGGAGACTCCGAGGCAATGCGACTGCTAGGCGTCTTGGCCAACATAGGCAATGGCTTGCCTAAAGATGCCGTGGTTGCAGCGCGATGGTTCAAACTATCCGCAGAGGCAGGCAACCGGGCAGGCATGGCGGCATATGCCACCAAACTGCGTGACGGCTCGGGAGTAGCCAAGAACACGGGTGAAGCGCTAATTTGGTCGCGCCGCGCCGCTGACGCTGGGCACGCACCCTCCATGCGACAGCTTGCCTATGTCTATCTCAACGGGGACGGCGCAAAGAAGGACGACGACGAGGGAGCGCGTTGGGCAGCCAAGGCCGCCGCTGCAGGAGATGCGTCTGGGATGCGGCTCATGGGAGCCTTGGCCACCTCGGGCCGCGGTGGTGTCCCGGTGAACGTGGAGACGGCCAGTGAGTGGTTCAGGAAGAGTGCCGAGGCTGGCAATGTCGGCGCCATGGGGATCATTGCCAGTCGCTACGACACTGGGACCGGTGTCGGTGCAAACTTGGCGGAAGCCAACCGTTGGTGGAAGACTGCCGCTGAGGCCGGTGACCCCGACAGCATGGTCCAGTACGCCAACCGTCTGGGGCGTGGTCACGGCATGGCTGCAAACCCAAGTGAAGCCTTGCGCTGGTGGAAGAAGGCAGCCGAAAGCGGCGATGCAGTGGGCATGCGCGGTCTGGCCTTCGCGCTTTTCAACGGTGCAGGCGCACCTGCCGATCTCAAGGGCGCGGCCGAGTGGGCCAAACGCAGCGCCGATGCCGGAGACGCTGAGGCGCCGCGTTTGCTGGGCACCTTAGCCATGGAGTCCGGCGACGGTATCGCTTTGGGAGGCTCGGCCCTCTACTGGTTCGAGAAGAGCATCTTGAAGGGCAGCGAATCCGCGATGACACTCGCGGTGGTCGCAGTCGAGAAGCGAAAGGGGTCAGCACGTGAAGGTGCCCAGGCAGTCAACGCAATGCGCGGCGCCTGCGATTCGGGCAATGTCAAGGCGTGCTCCTACGTAGGTATGTTGCTGGAACCACGAGACGGCCTGGTCGCCAGGGACGTATCGACGGCCGCTAGATACTTCGGCAGGGCATGCGACGGCAGCATTGGCCACAGCTGCTGGCGCTTGGCCGGCCTGCACCTATTCGGGGATGGCGTACCGGCAGATCACGCCCGCGCGGCCGACCTCTATCGAAGGGCGATTCGATACGGTGGACTGTCCGAGTCGCAACAGAACATTGCGCGCGCTGCTATCGCGTCGTTTGAGGTGTACGGCAAGATTGGCTCGCAGCCGGCAGGCCGCTAACGAAGCAACGCGGCACCGAACGACTCAGCATTGCGCCAACGTCACCGCACCCGCAGTCCGCGCGTAGGACCTTCAAGTCTCCTGAGCAGTCATGGGCGAAGCGCCGGGGCCGCGGGTCGATGGCTTGGAGTAGTGGCTCCTGAGCTTGGTGCCTCTGAAGGTTTCAGGTTGAGATACTTGCCTCTGTCGCCTTGAGTGCTGCTCGCCGATGTGCTGTCGGTTGCTGGATCCTCTTACGGGGAGCTGTCGGGTTGGCTGGTTGGCCGCTTCTGGGCGGCGAGATCAGGTCAGCGAATGTCCCTAGTGGGTCGGCCAGCGCCGGTCGGCCGCGCGAGCTCACCGCCGGAAAGGTGACCCCCAAGTTGCGCCACCGGAGAGCCGACATCCGCGGTCGGCAGTGGATGTTTAGGGTTGTCGGACACCTGCCCGCGTGCGCAGCGAGCCGTCGACCTGCACCGGTCTGAGGGCAGGTGTCGGACAAGCCTAAACATTTCCGGCCGACCAGTCCGGCGATCTTCCTGCCGTACACCGGTCGCTGGCCGCCAACCCGGCGCCGCGACGTCGCAAGCGACGGTGTCAGTTCGAGCCGAGTTCGTCCCCCAGGATCGCGATGATGTCTTGCCGCTCGCCCAGCAGCCGGACCACGTCCAACTGGTCTCCACGCTCAAAGTAGCACCACAACAGCGGAAACCTCCCCACCCGCCAGGTCCTGAGCCCCGGGATGCCCAGCAACTTCCCGAGCCTTGGCGAGCCGATGCCCGGTTCGATTTCGACCTGGTCGAGCGCCTCGTTGGTAGCCTTGGCCACCTTCACTGCAAGGCGGGAGCCGCCTTCCTTTCGGTAGTACCGAACCTCGCCTTGCTGGTCGCGCAGCGCCTGCGGACGCAGAACCGCCGGCTTCAATCGATCTCGCCGCGAGCGATCGCCAGCAGTTCCTT
>DAORNK010000259.1:0-6510 GCA_035440985.1 Rubrivivax sp.
CAAGACCCGGGGCGACGCGGGGGGCAACCGCGCAGGCTGGCGTGCGCCGCGCGGCGGTGCCCGCCGTGGCGAACGCGACGGTGGCAACGGCCCATCCTTTGCACCACCGCCCGAAGCCACCATCCAGGAAGTGCACGTGCCCGAGACCATTTCGGTGGCCGACCTGGCGCACAAGATGAGCGTGAAGGCCTCCGAGGTCATCAAGCAGCTGATGAAGCTGGGCCAGATGGTCACCATCAACCAGCAGCTGGACCAGGAAACGGCCATGATCGTGGTCGAGGAGATGGGCCACAAGGCGCTGGCGGCCAAGCTGGACGATCCCGAAGCCTTCACCGAAGAAGAGACCGCGGCGCTGCACGAAGCCGAACAGGTGCCGCGCGCACCGGTGGTCACCATCATGGGCCACGTCGACCACGGCAAGACCAGCCTGCTGGACTACATCCGGCGCACCCGCGTGGCCGCGGGCGAGGCCGGCGGCATCACGCAGCACATCGGCGCCTATCACGTCGAGACCCCGCGCGGCATGATCACCTTCCTGGATACCCCGGGTCACGCCGCGTTCACGGCGATGCGGGCGCGCGGCGCCAACGCCACCGACCTGGTGATCCTGGTGGTCGCCGCCGACGACGGGGTGATGCCGCAGACCAGGGAGGCCATCGCCCACGCCAAGGCCGCCAAGGTGCCCATCGTCGTGGCGATGAACAAGATCGACAAGCCCGACTCAAACCTCGAGCGCGTGAAGAGCGAACTCGTGGCCGAAGGCGTGATCCCCGAGGAATTCGGCGGCGAGTCGCCCTTCGTCGGCGTGTCGGCCAAGGTCGGCACCGGCATCGATGCGCTGCTCGAGCAGGTGCTGCTGCAGGCCGAGGTGCTGGAGCTGACGGCGCCCACGGATGCCGCCGCCAAGGGTCTGGTGATCGAAGCCAAGCTCGACAAGGGCCGCGGCCCGGTCGCCACGGTGCTGGTGCAGAGCGGTACGCTGAAGAAGGGCGACGTGGTGCTGGCGGGCAGCAGCTATGGCCGTGTGCGCGCCATGCTCGACGAGAACGGCCGCGCCATCGACGAGGCCGGGCCTTCGCTGCCGGTGGAGATCCAGGGTCTGACCGAGGTGCCGCAGGCGGGCGACGAGTTCATGGTGCTGTCCGACGAACGGCGTGCGCGCGAGATCGCCACCTTCCGCCAGGGCAAGTACCGCGAAGTCAACCTCAACAAGCGCCAGGCCGCCAAGCTCGAAGGCATGTTCGAGAACATGGGCGAGGGGCAGGCCCAGACCCTCTCGCTCATCGTCAAGGCCGACGTGCAGGGTTCGCAGGAGGCGCTCGCGCAGAGCCTGCTCAAGCTCAGCACGCCCGAGGTGCGCGTGCAGATCGTGCATGCCGCGGTGGGTGGCATCAGCGAGAGCGACATCAACCTGGCCATCGCCAGCAAGGCCGTCGTCATCGGCTTCAACGTGCGTGCCGACATGGGTGCGCGCAAGCTGGCCGAAGGCAACGGCGTCGACATCAAGTACTACAACATCATCTACGACGCCGTGGACGAGATCAAGGCGGCGATGGGCGGCATGCTGGCGCCCGAGCAGCGCGAGGAGGTCATCGGCACGGCGGAGATCCGCACCGTGTTCGTGGCCAGCAAGATCGGCACCGTGGCCGGCTGCATGATCACTGCCGGCCAGGTGATCCGCAATGCCCGCTTCCGCCTGCTGCGCGAGAACACCGTGATCTACACCGGCGAAGTCGAGTCCGTGAAGCGGCTGAAGGACGACGTGCGCGAAGTCAAGGAAGGCTTCGAGTGCGGCATCAAGCTGAAGAACTACAACGACATCAAGGAAGGCGATCAGCTGGAGTTCTTCGAAGTCAAGGAAGTGGCAAGAACGCTCTGATCTTGCCGCTGTGCGATCGGGAGCCGCCCGAGGGCGGCTCCTTGCCTTTCCCGATCAGGCCGCATGCGTGGAACCGGCTTCGCCGGGCCGCAGCATGAGCCCCCCTGGGGGTAGCGACCGGAGGGAGCTTGGGGGCCCCATGAAACACAAGAAGTCCACCGTCAACCGCAGTTTCCGGGTCGCCGACCAGATCCAGCGCGATCTGGCGGAGCTCATCCGCGACCTGAAGGATCCGCGGGTCGGCATGGTCACGATCAACAGCGTGGACGTGTCACCGGACTACGCCCATGCGCAGGTCTACTTCTCGGTGCTGATCGCCGACCCCGAGCAAAGCGCGATCGCCTTGAACGAAGCCGCGGGCTTCCTGCGCAACGGCCTGTTCAAGCGCCTGTCCATCCACACCGTGCCGACGCTGCACTTCCACTTCGACAAGACCACCGAACGTGCGGCCGACCTGAGCGCCCTGATCGCCAAGGCCAACGCCGTCAGGGCCAAAGAGGACTGATGAACCAGCCGGCCCGTCAGCCCCGCCGCGCCCTGCACGGTGTGCTGTTGCTCGACAAGCCGCTGGGCTGGACGAGCAACGACGCCCTGCAGAAGGTCAAGGGCCTGCTGCGCGCCGCAAAGGCCGGTCATACCGGCACGCTGGACCCGCTGGCCACCGGCCTGCTCCCGCTGTGCTTCGGCGCGGCCACCAAGTTCAGCCAGGCCAGCCTGGATGCGGACAAGCGCTACCGCGCCACGCTGCGCCTGGGCCAGCGCACCACCACGGGCGACCGGGAAGGCGAAGTCTGCGATGAGCGAGCCGTCCAGACCTCGCGCGCGGCGATCGAAGCCGCCTGTGCCGCGTTGACAGGCCGCATCACGCAACGCCCGCCCATGCATTCGGCGCTCAAGCATCGGGGCAAGGCCCTGTACGAGTATGCGCGCGCCGGCATCGAGGTCGAGCGTGCGGCGCGGTGCGTGCAGATCCATGCCATCGACATCGTGCGCTGGCGCGAAGCCGAACTCGTCATCGACGTGGCCTGCAGCAAGGGCACCTACATCCGCACGCTGGCCGAGGATCTGGGCCAGGCGCTCGGTTGCGGCGCGCACCTGTCGGCGCTGAGGCGCACGGGCAGCGGCCCGCTCGGACTGGCTGGCGCGATCACGCTGGAAGGCCTGCAGGCCCTAGACGAAGCCGAACGGGACGCCAGGCTTCTGCCGCCCGATGTGCTGGTGGCGGATTGGCCGGCCGTGGATCTGCCGGACGATGAAGCGGGCCGCTTCCTGACCGGCCTGCGCCGCCGTGTCGCGGCGGCCGACGCGCCGGCCGTGCGGGTCTATCGACGCCCGCCCGAACCCCCCGACGCGCCGCGTGCCTTTCTCGGCACCGCCCACATCACCGCCGGCGAGTTGATCGCCGACCGCCTGCTGAGCCCCATTGAAGTCCAGGAATCCCCATGAGCCACCCGATCCGCAACATCGCCATCATCGCCCACGTCGACCATGGCAAGACCACGCTGGTGGACCAGCTGCTGCGCCAGAGCGGCACGTTCCGCGAGAACGAGAAGGTGGCCGAACGCGTGATGGACAGCAACGACATCGAGCGCGAGCGTGGCATCACCATCCTGGCCAAGAACTGCGCCGTGACCTGGAACGGCACGCACATCAACATCGTGGACACGCCCGGGCACGCCGATTTCGGCGGCGAGGTCGAACGCGCGTTGTCGATGGTCGATGGCGTGGTGCTGCTGATCGACGCCCAGGAAGGCCCGATGCCGCAGACGCGCTTCGTCACCAAGAAGGCCCTGGCCCTGGGCCTCAAGCCCATCGTCGTGGTCAACAAGGTGGACAAGCCCGGCTCGCGGCCCGACTACGTGATCAACGCCGCCTTCGAGCTCTTCGACAAGCTCGGCGCCACCGAAGACCAGCTCGACTTCCCGGTCGTCTACGCCTCGGGGCTGAACGGCTGGGCCTCGATGGAGGAGGGCCCGGCGGGCGAGGCCTGGGGCCAGGACATGAAGCCGCTGTTCGAGACCATCCTGCGGCACGTGCCGGCACACGAGGGCGACCCCAGCGCGCCGCTGCAACTGCAGATCAGCTCGCTGGACTACAGCACCTATGTGGGGCGCATCGGCGTGGGGCGCGTCAATGCCGGCACCATCAGGCCGGGCATGGATGTGCTGGTCTGCCAGGGGCCCGAAGGCCCCAGCTACAAGGGCCGCATCAACCAGGTGCTGACCTTCGAAGGCCTGGAACGCCAGCAGGCCGAAGAAGCCGGCCCGGGCGACATCGTCCTGGTCAACGGCATCGAGGACATCGGCATCGGTGTCACCGTCACCAGCGTCGATGCGCCCGCGCCGCTGCCCATGCTCAAGGTCGACGAGCCCACGCTGACGATGAACTTCTGCGTCAACACCAGCCCGCTCGCCGGCCGCGAGGGCAAGTTCGTCACCAGCCGCCAGATCTGGGACCGCCTGCAGAAGGAACTGCTGAGCAACGTGGCCCTGCGCGTCAAGGAATCGGGTGAGGACGGCATCTTCGAGGTCTCGGGCCGCGGTGAACTGCACCTGACCATCCTGCTGGAGAACATGCGTCGCGAAGGCTACGAACTGGCCGTGAGCAAGCCGCGCGTGGTCTTCCACGACGTGGGCGGCGAGCGCCAGGAACCGATCGAGATGCTCACCGTGGACGTGGAGGACCAGCACCAGGGCGGCGTGATGCAGGCCCTGGGCGAGCGCAAGGCCGAACTGGCCAACATGGAAGTCGACGGTCGTGGCCGCGTGCGGCTGGAGTACCGCATCCCGGCGCGCGGGCTGATCGGCTTTTCCAACGAGTTCATGAACCTGACGCGCGGCACGGGTCTCATCAGCAACATCTTCGACGGCTACGAGCCCTACAAGGGCGAGATCCCCGGGCGCAAGAACGGCGTGCTGATCAGCATGGACGCGGGCGAGATCTTCACCTACGCGCTGGGCAAGCTCGACGACCGCGGCCGCATGTTCGTCAAGGCCGGCGACCCGGTCTACGAAGGCATGATCGTGGGCATCCACAGCCGCGACAACGATCTCGTGGTCAACGCCACGCGCCAGAAGCAGCTGACCAATTTCCGCGTCAGCGGCAAGGAGGACGCGATCAAGATCACGCCGCCGATCGACCTGACGCTGGAGTACGCGGTGGAGTTCATCGCCGACGACGAACTGGTGGAAATCACGCCCAAGAGTATCCGGGTGCGCAAGCGTTTCCTGTCCGAGCACGAGCGCAAGCGTGCAGGCCGCGCCAGCGAACCGGCCTAGGCCGCGCATGCCGATGTCGCACCGCAAGGCGGTGTGGGTCATGGTCGTGGCCGCACTGCTGTGGAGCATCGCCGGCGTGGTGTCGCGCCACCTCGAAGCCGCGCGCGGCTTCGAGGTCACGTTCTGGCGCAGCGCCTTCAACGCCCTGGCCCTGGTGATCCTGCTCGGGCGTCTGCGCGGCATGGCCGTGCTGGTGGGCACACTGCGCGGGGGCGGCCGTGCGCTGTGGCTGTCCGGCCTGTGCTGGAGCGTGATGTTCACCGCCTTCATGCTGGCGCTGACCCTGACCTCGGTGGCCAACGTGCTGGTCACGATGGCCATCGGCCCGCTGGTCACCGCACTGGCCGCCCGTTTCGTGCTGGGGCATCGCCTGGCGGTGCGTACCTGGGGCGCCATCGCGCTGGCGGGAATGGGCATTGCATGGATGTACGGGCACGAGGTCAGCACCGGCGACCCGCGCCACCTGTTGGGTACCCTGGTGGCGCTGGCCGTGCCGCTGGCCGCAGCCACCAACTGGACGCTGTTGCAGCACCTGCGGGGCCGCCCGGGTGCCAGCGCCGACATGCTGCCGGCGGTGCTCATCGGCGCCGTGCTGTCGGCCCTGCTGACGCTGCCGCTGGCACTGCCGTTTTCGGCTTCGGCGCACGACCTGGGGCTGCTGGCCCTGCTGGGCGTGGTGCAACTGGCCGTGCCCTGCCTGATGGCGGTGTCGGCGGCGCGCGTGCTCAGTGCGCCGGAGATCGCGCTGCTGGGCCTGCTGGAAGTCATCTTCGGCGTGCTCTGGGCCTGGCTGGGGGCCGGTGAAGCGCCGTCGTTGGCCGTGCTGGGCGGTGGTGCGCTGGTGCTGCTGGCGCTGGCTGGCAACGAGTTGCTGGCCTTGCGCAAGTCCATTCGCACCTGAAGCGCCGGCGGCCCGACCGGCGCGGCGTGCATCCCGCTTCCGGGGCGATTGCCAGCGGCACCGAGTTGGGCTCTACTGAACGCGGCCCACCGGTGGCCTCAGGAGCCGCACCATGCCCGTCGTGAAAGTCTTCGCCCCGCGCGCCGAGCGCGCCGCCCTGGCCGCAGAAGGCCAACTCATCGAGAGCTACCCCGCCTTCGTGGTCCTGCAGGTGGCCGATGCCGCGGTGCGCAGGCTGTCCCGCCGCTACCCGGTGGAGGACATCAGCGACCAGTACCGGCTGCCGCTGGGTGGCAGCGAGGTCGACCCGCTGAGCGTGCAGGCGGCACCGGCGCGCAGCCGCAGCGCCGCCAGGGCTGCGGCACCGGACGACGCGGCCCACCACTACCTGGTGCAGTTCATCGGCCCGGTCAAGCGGGCCTGGGTCAACGCGGTCAAGGCGGCGGGAGCCG
>DAORNK010000260.1:0-6507 GCA_035440985.1 Rubrivivax sp.
CTGCATCATGATGCGCAAGTGCCACCTCAACACCTGCCCGGTGGGCGTGGCCACCCAGGATCCGGTGCTGCGCAGGAAGTTCAGTGGCAAGCCCGAGCACGTGGTGAACTACTTCTTCTTCGTCGCCGAAGAAGCGCGGCGCATCATGGCCCAGCTCGGCGTGCGCAAGTTCGACGAACTCATCGGCCGCACCGATCTGCTGGACACGCGCAAGGGCATCGATCACTGGAAGGCGCGTGGCCTGGACTTCAGTCGCGTGTTCCACCAGCCAAAGATCGGCGCCGACGTGCCGCGTCTGCACGTGGAGGCGCAGGATCATGGCCTGGACAAGGCGCTGGACATGAAGCTGATCGAACGCTGCATGCCGGCCATCCAGCGCGGCGAGAAGGTCCACTTCATGGAGGACACGCGCAACCTCAATCGCAGCGTCGGCGCGATGCTCTCGGGTGAACTCGTCCGCCAGCGCCCCGAAGGCCTGCCCGACCACACCATCTTCATGCAGAGCGAAGGCACGGGCGGACAGAGCTTTGGCGCCTTCCTGGCCCCCGGCATCACCCTGTACCTGATCGGTGACGCCAACGACTACACCGGCAAGGGTCTCAGCGGCGGCCGCGTGGTCGTGCGCCCGAGCATCGAATTCCGCGGCGACGCAACGCAGAACATCATCATCGGCAACACGGCCCTCTACGGCGCCACCAGCGGCGAGGCCTTCTTCCGCGGCGTGGCCGGCGAGCGCTTCGCGGTGCGCCTGTCGGGTGCCAGCGCCGTCGTCGAAGGCACGGGCGACCACGGCTGCGAGTACATGACCGGCGGCACCGTGGTCGTGCTGGGCAAGACCGGCCGCAACTTCGCCGCCGGCATGAGCGGTGGCGTGGCCTACGTCTACGACGAGGACGGCCACTTTGCGCGGCGCTGCAACACCAGCATGGTGACGCTGGAAAAGTTGCAGACGCAGGAAGAGCAGACCGGCCCCACCGTGGGCATGCACCGCGAGCTGCACGACGAAGTCCTGCTCAAGAAGCTGATCGAGGACCACCACCGCTGGACCGGCAGCCTGCGTTCGCGCGAACTGCTGGACAACTGGGCATCGGCGCGCGCCAGGTTCATCAAGGTCTTCCCGCACGAGTACAAGCGCGTGCTGCTGGAGCGCGCCGCCAGGGCCGAAGCGGCCGCCACCACGAAGAAGGCGCGGGTCTCCTCCGCCGCCGCCGACTGATTCAGGAGCCGAAGGTCATCATGGGCAAGGTCACAGGGTTTCTCGAGTACGAACGCATCGAAGAAGGTTACGAGCCGCCGCAGGTGCGGCTCAAGACGTGGAAGGAGTTCGTCATCACGCTGGCCGAGGACCAGGCCAAGGTGCAGGGCGCGCGCTGCATGGATTGCGGCACACCCTTCTGCAACAACGGCTGCCCGGTCAACAACATCATTCCGGACTTCAACGATCTGGTCTTCCGCGGCGACTGGCAGAACGCGATCACCGTGCTGCACCAGACCAACAACTTCCCGGAGTTCACCGGCCGCGTGTGCCCGGCACCTTGCGAAGCCGCCTGCACCTTGAACGTCAACGGCGACGCGGTGGGCATCAAGAGCATCGAGCACGCCATCATCGACCGCGCCTGGGCCGAAGGCTGGGTGCAGCCGCAGCCGCCCGCCGTGAAGACCGGCAAGAAGGTGGCGGTGGTCGGGTCCGGCCCGGCCGGTCTGGCTGCGGCACAGCAACTGGCACGCGCCGGCCATGCCGTGACGGTGTTCGAGAAGAACAGCCGCCTGGGTGGTCTGCTGCGCTATGGCATCCCCGACTTCAAGATGGAGAAGTCGCACATCGACCGCCGCGTGGCGCAGATGCAGGCCGAGGGCGTGGTCTTTCGCACCGGCGTGCTGATCGGCGAGTGGCCGGCCGACAGCAAGGTCACCAACGACGCCAAGGAATCCCTCGGTGCCGATCAGCTGAAGGCCGAGTTCGACGCCGTGCTGCTGGCTGGTGGCAGCGAAACCAGTCGCGACCTGCCCGTGCCCGGGCGCGAGCTGGACGGCGTGCACTTCGCGATGGAGTTCCTGCCGCAGCAGAACAAGGTCAATGCGGGTGACAAGCTCAAGGGTCAGATCAAGGCCACCGGCAAGCACGTCATCGTGATCGGCGGCGGTGACACCGGCAGCGACTGCGTAGGCACCAGCAACCGCCACGGTGCAGCCAGCGTCACGCAGTTCGAATTGATGCCACAGCCGCCCCTGGAAGAAAACCGGCCACTGACCTGGCCCTACTGGCCGATCAAGTTGCGCACCAGTTCCAGCCACGAGGAAGGTTGCGAACGCGAGTTCGCCATCGCCACCAAGGAACTGATCGGCAGCAAGGGCAAGGTCACGGCGCTGAAGACCGTGCGCGTGCAGTGGCAGGGCGGCAAGATGAGCGAAGTGCCGGGCAGCGAACAGGAATACAAGGCCGATCTCGTGCTGCTGGCCATGGGTTTCGTGGCGCCGGTCGGCAGCGTGCTGCAGTCCTTTGGCGTCGAGAAGGACGCGCGCGGCAACGCACGCGCCGGCACCGAGGCGAGGTCCGGCTACCGCACCAATGTGGACAAGGTGTTCGCCGCTGGTGACATGCGGCGAGGTCAGAGCCTGGTGGTGTGGGCCATCCGCGAAGGCCGCCAGGCCGCCCGTGCGGTGGACGAGTACCTGATGGGATCCAGCACGCTGCCTCGATGACAGGTGGGAGCAGGCTTTACGCAAGGGCAAGGTGAGGGTTAGCCCTTGCGTGCGAGAATCCGCGCCACCTCAGCAAGGCATCCCAGGGCGGGCCCACCGCCCCGCCCGGCATCCGCTTGTCTTCCGACACCTTCATCGAGATCGACCACGTCAGCTTCGGATACGACGCCAGCCGTCTGATCCTGTCTGACATCTCGCTCGAGTTTCCGCGTGGCAAGGTCACCGCCATCCTGGGTGGCTCAGGCTGCGGCAAAACCACGCTGATGCGTCTGATCGGCGGTGTCCACGCGGCCAGCAAGGGCCGCGTGGTCTTCGACGGCGAGGTCATCAACACGCGCGACAAGGCGCAGCTCTACCGCCTGCGGCGCCGCCTGGGCATGCTGTTCCAGTTCGGTGCGCTGTTCACCGACCTCACGGTGTTCGACAACGTGGCCTTCCCGATGCGGGAGCACACCGCGCTGCCTGAGGCCATGATCCGCGACCTGGTGCTGATGAAGCTCAACGCCGTGGGGCTGCGTGGCGCGGCCGGCCTGCGCATCAGCGAAGTCTCGGGCGGCATGGCGCGGCGCATCGCGCTGGCCCGCGCCATTGCGCTGGACCCCGAGCTCATCATGTACGACGAGCCCTTTGCCGGCCTGGACCTGATCAGCATGGGCGTGGCCGCCAAGCTCATCCGCACGCTCAACGACGTGACGGGTGCCACTTCGCTGGTCGTCAGCCACGACGTGCCCGAATGCATGGCCATCAGCGACTACGTGGTGTTGATGGCCACCGGTGGCCGCATCGTCGCGCAGGGCACGCCGGCCGAGCTGATGGCAAGCCAGGATCCCGAGACACGCCAGTTCACGCGTGGCGAACCCGATGGCCCGGTGAAGTTCCACTACCCGGCCCCCGAGATGGCAACCGATTTCGGCCTGCGCGCGCCATGAACGCCATCGCCTGGCTGGGCGCCATCGCATTGGAGCAGTTCCGCGGCTGGGGGCATGCGGCGTTCTTCTTCCTCGAGCTGCTGGCCTCGGTGCCGGCCTCGCTGCGCCGCTTCGGCCTGGTCATCGCGCAAGTGCACGCCATCGGCAACCGCTCGCTGGTCATCATCATGGCCTCGGGCCTGGCGGTGGGTTTCGTGCTGGCGCTGCAGATGTACTACGCGCTGGTGGCCTATGGTGCCGCCGAAAGCCTGGGCCTGATCGTCAACCTGGCGCTGGTACGCGAACTCGGGCCGGTGGTGACCGGGCTGCTGTTTGCCGGGCGTGCGGGCACCTCGCTGACGGCCGAGATCGGGCTCATGAAGGCCGGCGAACAGCTCTCGGCGATGGAGCTGATGGCCATCGATCCCAAGGCGCGCGTGCTGGCGCCGCGGCTGATCGGCGGCATCATCTCGATGCCCATCCTGGCCATCCTGTTCTCGGCCATCGGCATCCTGGGCGCCTATGTGGTGGCGGTGCTGCTGATCGGCGTGGACGCCGGAAACTTCTGGTCGATCATGCAGACCAAGGTGGATGTCTGGCGCGACGTCGGCAACGGGCTGGTCAAGGCGTGTGTCTTCGGCCTGATCTGCACCGTGGTCGCGCTGTATCAGGGCCACGAGACCGAGGCCACACCCGAGGGCGTGGCTTATGCCACCACACGCACGGTGGTGATTTCCTCGCTGTGGGTGCTGGGCATGGACTTCATCCTCACGGCGCTGATGTTTTCAACTCCCTGACTGCCGCAGGCATCCAAGGAAGGCTCCATGGGCAAGAAAAGTATCGAAGTATTGGTCGGCCTCTTCGTGCTGCTGGGCATGCTGGGGCTGGTCTTCCTCGCAATGCAGGCGGCCAACCTGGGGCAGGTCGGCGGTGGCGACACCTATGCCGTGCAGGCCCGCTTCGACAACATCGGTGGCCTGAAGGTGCGTGCCCCGGTGCGCAGCGCCGGCGTCAACGTCGGGCGCGTCACACGCATCACGCTGGACCCCAAGACCTTCCAGGGCGTGGTCACGATGGAACTGGATCGCGAGTTCCAGTTTCCCAAGGACTCGGCGGCGAAGATCCTGACTTCGGGCCTGCTCGGTGACCAGTACGTGGGCATGGAACCGGGTGGCGACGACAAGAACCTCGCAGCCGGCGATACCGTGGCCCAGACGCAGTCTGCGGTGGTGCTGGAGAACCTCATCGGCCAGTTTCTCACCAGCAAGGCGGACAGTGGCTCCCAGCCCGCCGGTGCGGCGCCGGCGGCCTCTGCCGCGAAGGTCACCCCATGAACCCCGTGAGTGCGTTGACCGGAACCCTGCGCTGGCTGCTGCTGGCGGCGCTGGTCGCCGTGCTGGGCGCCTGTGCCACGGTGGGGCCCGGAGGCGCAGCCGCTCCGGGCGCGGGGCTCAGCGCCGCGGCGGCCGTCGACCCCTGGGAGAGCTTCAACCGCAAGGTCTACGCCTTCAACGACGCCATCGACGAAGCCGTCCTAAAGCCGGTGGCCACGGCCTACCGCGACGTGGTGCCGCAGATCGTGCGCACCGGCGTGAGCAACGTGCTGGGAAACATCGGCGACATCTGGTCCGCGGCCAACCACTTGTTGCAGGGCAAGTTGCAGGATGGTCTGGAGATGGGCATGCGCGTCGTCACCAACACCTTCTTCGGGCTGGGCGGGCTGCTGGATCCGGCCACCGAGCTGGGTCTGACGCGGCGCTCCGAAGACTTCGGCCAGACGCTGGGGCGTTGGGGCGTGGGCACCGGGCCGTACCTGGTGCTGCCCTTCCTGGGCCCCAGCACCGTGCGCGACAGCGCCGGGTTGGCAGTGGACCGCAGCATCGACAGCCAGCTGCTGCCGCTGTCCTCCGGCGAACGCTACGGTCTGACGGCCCTGGAACTGGTGAGCATTCGAGCCGGATTGCTGGGGGCAACCAAGCTGCTGGACGAGGTGGCACTCGATCGTTACTCGTTCCTGCGCGACGCCTACCTGGCACGCCGGCGAGATGCGGTGTACGACGGCGCCGCACCGATGGAGCGCTTTGAAGACGACGCCGCCGATCCGCCGGCCAAGCCGGCATCTGCCCCCAGGTGAACCACCAGCCGGGTTCGCGCGTTATGGGCGGGCCGGCGTGCCGCCGTTGATCGAAAGGATCCCTGTGTTCAAGACCCTGTTGACTGCCGCGAGCGTGGCCTGCGCCGTTCTCGCCGCCCCCGCCGCGATGGCCGAACTGGCACCGGACGCCCTGGTGCGTCAGATCTCGACCGAGGTGATCGATGCGGCGAAGGCCGACAGGGCCATCCAGGCCGGCGACATCGGTCGCATCCTGGGCTTGGTGGAGACCAAGGTCATGCCGCACGTCAATTTCGAAGTCGTGACGCGCTCCGCGGTGGGCGTGCAGTGGCGCACGGCCTCACCCGAGCAACGTGGCCGTTTGCAGACCGAGTTCAAGACACTGCTGGTGCGTGTCTACGCCGGCGCCTTGTCGCAACTGGGCGACCAGACGGTGCACGTGATCAAGACCCAGCCTGTTGCCGGCAGCACCCAGATCGTCGTGCAGACCGAAGTGCGCGGAAAGGGCGAGCCCATCAAGCTGGACTACCGGCTGGACAAGGCCGCCGCTGCGGACACCGCCTGGAAGATCATCGACGTCAACGTCGGTGGGCTGTGGTTGGTGCAGAACTACCGGTCCCAGTTTGCGCAGGAACTGACCAAGGGCGGCATCGATGGCCTGATCACGACGCTGGTCGAGCGCAACAAGACGGCAGCGAAGTAGGCCTGCCATGCAGTTGCCCGCCACCGCCACGCTGGAGGGCTTCCTGTCCGCGGCCGCCGGGGGCATCGCGCTGGCGCTGC
>DAORNK010000261.1:0-6474 GCA_035440985.1 Rubrivivax sp.
AGTCCTCGAAGTTGTAGCCGTTCCAGGGCATGAAGGCGACCAGCATGTTCTGACCCAGGGCGAGCTCGCCCAGATCGGTGCTGGCACCGTCGGCCACCACGTCCAGGGCCGCCACCTTGTCGCCGCGCTTGACGATGGGCCGTTGATGGATGTTGGTGTTCTGGTTGGAGCGCTGGTACTTGATCAGGTTGTAGATGTCCACGCCGACTTCGCCGGCCACCGTCTCGTTGTCGTTGACGCGGATGACGATGCGGTTGGTGTCCACGTAGTCCACCACGCCGCCGCGGCGGGCGGTGACCACGGTGCCCGAGTCGACCGCGGCCACGCGCTCGACACCCGTCCCGACCAGGGCCTTTTCAGGGCGCAGAACCGGTACGGCCTGGCGCTGCATGTTGGCGCCCATCAGCGCGCGGTTGGCGTCGTCGTGCTCCAGGAAGGGCACCAGCGAAGCCGCCACCGAAACGATCTGCGCCGGCGCCACGTCCATGTACTGCACGCGCTCGGGCGACAGCAGCACCGATTCGCCCTTCTCGCGGGCCGACACCAGTTCGTCGATCAGCTTGCCGTCCTTGTCCAGGCCGGCGTTGGCCTGGGCGATGACGTACTTGCCCTCCTCGATGGCCGACAGGTAGTCGATCTCCATCGTGACCTTGCCGTCGACGACGCGACGGTAGGGCGTCTCCAGGAAGCCGTACTCGTTGAGCTGGGCAAACAGCGACAGCGAGTTGATGAGGCCGATGTTCGGGCCTTCCGGCGTTTCGATCGGGCACACGCGGCCGTAGTGGGTGGGGTGCACGTCGCGCACCTCGAAGCCGGCGCGTTCACGCGTCAGGCCACCCGGGCCCAGGGCCGAAACACGCCGCTTGTGCGTGATCTCGCTCAGCGGGTTGGTCTGGTCCATGAACTGGCTCAGCTGCGACGCGCCGAAGAACTCCTTCAGGGCAGCGCTGATCGGCTTGCTGTTGATCAGGTCGTGCGGCATCAGGGCTTCGGTCTCGGCCTGGCCCAGACGCTCCTTGACGGCCTTCTCGATGCGCGCCAGACCGCTGCGATACTGGTTCTCGGCCAGCTCGCCCACACAACGCACGCGGCGGTTGCCCAGGTGGTCGATGTCGTCCACGTCGCCGTTGCCGTTGCGCAGGTCCACCAGGATCTTGACGACGTCCAGGATGTCCTCGTTGGACAGCGTCATCTTGCCTTCGGGAGCGTCACGGCCCACGCGGGCGTTGAACTTCATGCGGCCGACCCGGCTCAGATCGTAGGTGTCCTCGCTGTAGAACAGGCGGTGGAACAGTGCTTCGACGGCGTCTTCGGTCGGCGGCTCGCCGGGGCGCATCATGCGGTAGATGGCCACACGCGCGGCCAGCTGGTCCGCCGTCTCGTCGGCAGCAAGCGTCTGGCTGATGTAGGCGCCCTGGTTCAGTTCGTTGGTGAACAGGCACTGGATGTCCTTGATGCCTGCGGCGCGCAGCTTCTTGAGCAGCGCTTCGGTGATCTCGTCGTTGGCCTTGGCGACGATCTCGCCGGTGTCCGCGTCCACCTGGTTCTTGGCCAGCACACGGCCGATGATGAAGTCCTCGGGCACGCTGACAAAGCCGGTGCCTGCCGTTTCGAGCTGGCGCACGTGGCGCGCGGTGATGCGCTTGTCCTTCTCGACGATGACGTTGCCGGCCTTGTCGGTCAGGTCGAAGCGGGCCACCTCGCCCTTCAGGCGCTCGGGAACGAATTCCATCTGCGCGCCGGTGTCCATCAGGCGGAAATTGTCGTTGACGAAGAAGTTCGCCAGGATCGCTTCCGGATTCAGGCCGATGGCCTTGAGCAGGATCGTCACCGGCATCTTGCGGCGGCGGTCGACACGGAAGTACAGGATGTCCTTGGGGTCGAACTCGAAGTCCAGCCAGGAGCCACGGTACGGGATGATGCGGGCGCTGAACAGCAGCTTGCCCGAGCTGTGCGTCTTGCCCTTGTCGTGCTCGAAGAAGACCCCCGGGCTGCGGTGCAGCTGGCTGACGATGACGCGCTCGGTGCCGTTGACGATGAAGGAGCCGTAGTCGGTCATCAGGGGCACCTCGCCCATGTAGACCTCCTGCTCCTTGATCTCCTTGACCGCCTTGGCCGGGTGCGATTCACGGTCGTAGATGATCATCTGCAGCCTGGCGCGCACGGCCGCCGCGTAGGTCAGGCCCCGCTGCTGGCATTCGCGCACGTCGAACGCCGGCTTGGCGATGTTGTATTCCGTGAACTTCATTTCCACGAAGCCGTTGTGGCTCGTGATCGGGAAGGCGGAGAGGAAGGCCGCCTGCAGGCCTTCGGGCCTGCGCTTCTGCGGCGGCACGTCCTTCTGCAGGAAGGCAACGTACGACTCCCGCTGCATGGTCAGCAGATAGGGGACCTTGAGGACACTCTCACGCTTGCCGAAGCTCTTGCGGATCCGCTTGCGCTCGGTGTAGGTGTAGGGGGTTGCTTGCGCCATTGAACTCTCCGTGTCGAGAGCGCACGCCTGGCCTAGGCCCGCGCTCTGCGGCGACTGGCGACTCAGGACTTGCTCCTGAGGCTTGGTGGCAGGCCACTACCTGCCGCTGGCGGACAACCGAGGCATTGCACCTCAGCCCGACCAAACCCGTTCTCTGCAGTCGGATCAGAGAACACTGCCAAACCCGCAGGCTTGGCGCTGTTCTCGCAGCGCAGTCAATCGGATGCGGAGCATCGCGAGCGGCCCGAGATCGATTCGAGAAGCGCAGCCGTACATCCGTACGGCGAGCATTGCAGGAGCGATATCGGGTCGCGCAGCAGCTCCGGGCCGATGGACTTACTTGACTTCCGCCTTCGCGCCGGCGTCGAGCAGCTTCTTCAGGGCGGCTTCGGCGTCGGCCTTGGGAATCGCTTCCTTCACGGCCTTGGGTGCGCCGTCGACCAGGTCCTTGGCCTCCTTCAGGCCCAGGCCGGTCAGTTCACGCACGGCCTTGATGACCGACACCTTGTTGGCGCCGGCTTCCAGCAGCATCACGTTGAACTCGGTCTTCTCCTCGACCGGGGCGGCGGCGGCGCCACCGCCACCGGCGGCCGGGGCGGCCATCGCGGCGGCGGACACGCCGAACTTCTCTTCGATGGCCTTGACCAGGTCGTTGAGCTCCATCACGGACATGCTGTCCATCGCGGTCAGGAATGCGTCTTTATCGAATGCCATTTGGGTTACCTATGAATCGTTGGGTGTCTTGAAACAGGATGCGTTCAGTTCGTCAGGCGGCGGCCGGGGTTTCGGCCGCAGCTTCCGCCGGGGCACCGCCACCGCGCTTTTCGGCCAGCGCAGCCAGCACGCCAGCCAAACGCTGGATCGGCGACTTCAGCAGGCCGGCGACCTGGGCGATCAGCACTTCGCGGCTCGGGATCGCGGCCAGGGCCTTGATGCCCTCGGCGTTGAGTGCCTTGCCGGCGTAGGCGCCGCCCTTGACGACGAGCTTGTCGTTGCCCTTGGCGAAGTCGGAAATGACCTTCGCCGCGGCCACGGCATCCTCGGAAAAGCCGTAGATCAGCGGGCCGACCATGGCACCCTGGGCAGCTTCGAACGGCGTGCCGGCAACGGCGCGACGGGCCAGCGTGTTCTTCAAGACATGAAGGTACACACCCTTGGCCCGCGCATCGACGCGCAGCTTGTTCAGTTGCTCCACGGTGAGGCCACGGTACTCGGCCAACGCCAGCGTCTGCGAGCGTGCGGCCTGCGCCGACACGTCCGTGATCACGGCTGCCTTCTCGTTGCGATTGAGACTCAAGAGTCTGCTCCTCACACTAAAACGTGCCTTGGGGCCTGAGGGCCTTGCCGGCACACCGGGATTCAGCAGCCATCTGTACCAGACACCCTCGACAGGAATCCGTTGCAGCAGGACCGCCATCTGCGCTGGTTGCCCGCCAGGCCCGGGAGCCCGACGTTCGATTAAGGAGCCGGCCATGACCGGACCCCACCAGCGGTCTTCGATGGCCTGCACGCGTTGCCGCGCCCAGCCCACCAAATTCAAGGGGCGGTGCGCCAGACTCGCGCACCGCCCACCCAATCCATCAGGCCGAGGCCTGCACGACGATCGATTGCGTGTCCACGCGGACACCGATACCCATGGTCGACGACACCGCCACCTTGCGCAGGTAGACGCCCTTGCTGCTGGCCGGCTTGGCCTTGTTCAGCGCCTCGATCAGCGCACGCAGGTTGTCCACCAGCTTGCCGTCCTCGAACGAGCGGCGGCCGATGGTGCCGTGGATGATGCCGGCCTTGTCGACGCGGAACTGCACCTGGCCAGCCTTGGCATTGCGCACGGCCTGTGCCACGTCCGGCGTCACGGTGCCGACCTTGGGGTTGGGCATCAGGCCGCGCGGGCCCAGCACCTGGCCCAGCGTACCGACGATGCGCATCGTGTCCGGCGACGCGATGACCACGTCGAAGTTCATGTTGCCGGCCTTGATGTCGGCCGCCAGATCTTCCATGCCGACGATGTCGGCGCCGGCGGCCTTGGCTTCTTCGGCCTTGGCGCCTTGCGCGAACACCGCCACGCGCTTGGTCTTGCCGGTGCCGGCGGGCATCACGACGGCGCCGCGCACGACCTGATCGGACTTCTTGGCATCGATGCCCAGTTGCACCGCCACGTCGATGGATTCGTCGAACTTGGCGGTGGCGCACTGCTTGACCAGTGCCAGCGCATCAGCCAGCGGGTACAGCTTGGTGCTGTCTGCCTTACCTTGCAGGCTCTTGGCCTTCTTGGTGAGCTTGGTCATCTCAGACTCCTTCGACCGTCAGGCCCATCGAACGTGCCGAACCGGCGATGATCTTCACCGCACCGTCCAGATCGGCTGCGTTCAGATCCTTCATCTTGGTCTTGGCGATTTCTTCGAGCTGTGCACGGGTCACCTTGCCGACCTTCTCCAGGTGCGCCTTGCCCGAACCCTTCTCGATCTTGGCGGCCTTCTTCAGCAGAACGGTCGCCGGGGGCGACTTGAGGATGAAGGTGAAGCTCTTGTCGGCAAACGCGGTGATCACCACGGGCAGCTTCAGGCCCGGCTCGTAACTCTGCGTCTGGGCGTTGAAGGCCTTGCAGAACTCCATGATGTTCAGGCCACGCTGGCCCAGCGCGGGGCCGATCGGGGGCGACGGATTGGCCTTGCCGGCCGGTACTTGCAGCTTGATGAAGCCGACGATCTTCTTTGCCATGATGGCTCCTCGAGTTCAAACGCCTGCAAACCGGGGGTTCGCGCGGCTCCTCGTAAAACGACCCGGATCAGGATGACCGCTGGCGCCGGGTCGGGCACGCCAGCGGTGGGAAAAACTCAGATTTTCTCGACCTGCGCGAAGTCCAGCTCCACGCCCGTGGCCCGGCCGAAGATCGTGACCGAGACCTTGACCTTGCTCTTTTCGTAGTTGACGTCTTCCACGGCACCGTTGAAGTCGGTGAAAGGGCCTTCCTTGACGCGCACCAGCTCGCCCACGGTCCATTCGATCTTGGGCCGCGGCTTGTCCACGCCTTCCTTCATCTGGTTGACGATCTTGTCGACCTCGGCTTCCGAGATGGGCGCGGGGCGGTTGCGCGCGCCGCCGATGAAGCCGGTCACCTTGCTGGTGTGCTTGACGAGGTGCCAGGTGTCGTCGGCCATGTCCATCTCCACCAGCACATAGCCCGGGTAGATGCGGCGCTCGGTCACGCTCTTCTTGCCGTTCTTCAGTTCCACCACCTCTTCGGTGGGGACCAGGATGCGGCCGAACTTCTCTTGCATGCCGGCGCGGTCGATGCGTTCACGCAGATTGCGCTCGACGGCCTTTTCCATGCCGGAATAGGCGTGCACGATGTACCAGCGCTTGGTGGATGTCGCCGCCGGGGTTGCGGCAGGCGCAGGGGATACTTGTTCGGTCATGGTCCAGCCCTTCAGCTACGCCAGCCCAGGATCAGGTCGTACAACGCCCACTCCAGAGTCTTGTCGGTGATCCACATGAACAGCGCCATCACGAACACGAAGGCGAACACATAGCCGGTCATCTGCATGGCTTCCTTGCGGGTGGGCCACACGACCTTCTTCACTTCGCGCACCGAATCGCGGCCGAAGGCGACGAGTTGCTTGCCCGATTCGGACGTGAAGAACAGCGCCACGGCAGCGCCCAGCAGGGCCAGCAGAGCCAGCACGCGCACCCACAGGTCCTGCTTGCCGAGGTAGTAGAAGGCGACGATACCGGCCAGCAGCAACAACACCGCACCGGCCAGCTTGGCCTTGTCGGCGCCCGTGGCGACGGTTTCGACTTGGGTTTGGTTGGACATGGAGTTCAGTTCTCGTCGACACCATTCAGCAGCAAAGCCCGCAAGCCCTTTCGAGACCCTGCGGGCTGGCTTTTCGGAAGCCGGATGTGACCCGTTCGGTTCACCGGGTGGCAGGGGCGGAGGGAATCGAACCCCCGACCTTCGGTTTTGGAAACCGGCGCTCTACCAATTGAGCTACACCCCT
>DAORNK010000262.1:0-6434 GCA_035440985.1 Rubrivivax sp.
CTGCTCGCGCTCGGCCACCCGTGCCTCGATCCAGGCCGCGTCGAGCGGCGGCGCGGCCTGTGCCGGCGTGCGCAAGGCTGCCAGCGCTATCTCTGGGGGCTGCTGCAACAGCCCGAGCAGCTTGGCGGAGGCCAGCAGCCGGGCCTTGGCCAGCGCTTGTTCGGCCTCCGTACTGGCGCTGTCCAGTTCCGCCTGCAGCACGTGCAGCCGGGCCAGCGCGCCGGGGACGTTGAGGTCGTTGTTCAGGGCGGCCAGCACGCCATCATCGGGCGCGGCATCGGGCATGGCGAGGTGCCCGGCCTTCTCCAGGCTGCGGTAGAAGCGTGCCAAGGTCTGCCGCGCGGCGGCCAGGCGCTGCGCGTTCCAGTCCAGCGGATGGCGGTAGTGCGTGGACAGCAGCGCCAGGCGGATCGCCTCGCCCGGTGCCTGGTCCAACAGGTCGCGCGCCAGCAGCACGTTGCCCAGCGACTTCGACATCTTCTGCCCGTCCACGGTGACGAAGCTGTTGTGCACCCAGGTGCGGCAGTACAGCGCGCCGTGGGCGCAGGTGCCCTGGGCGACCTCGTTCTCGTGGTGGGGGAAGATCAGGTCCTGGCCGCCGCCGTGGATGTCGATGGTGTGGCCCAGGTGCCGGCCGATCATCGCCGAGCACTCGATGTGCCAGCCGGGGCGGCCGCGCCCCCAAGGGCTGTCCCAGTCGGGCAGATCGGGCGTGGAGGGCTTCCACAGCACGAAGTCCATCGGGTCGCGCTTGTAGGGCGCGACTTCCACCCGGGCACCGGCGATCATGTCCTCGGTGCGCCGCCCGGACAGGCGCCCGTACTCGGGCCAGGAAGGCACGTGGAACAGCACGTGGCCTTGCGCCACATAGGCATGGCCGCGCGCGATCAAGGTCTCGACCAGCGCGATGATCTCGGGGATGTGCCCGGTGACGCGCGGCTCCAGATCGGGCGTCAACACCCCCAGGGCACGCATGTCCGCGTGGTAGGCGTCGATGTAGCGCGCGGTGATGGTGCCGATCGGCACCCCTTCGGCTGCGGCGGCGGCGTTGATCTTGTCGTCCACGTCGGTGAAGTTGCGCGCGTAGACCACCTGCCGGTAGTGGTGCCGCAGCAGGCGTGCGAGCACGTCGAAGACGATGGCCGGCCGGGCGTTGCCGATGTGGGCGTAGTTGTAGACCGTGGGGCCGCAGACGTACATCGTCACCCTGTCGGGCTGCCCGGTGCGCAGAGCTTCCTTGCGGCGCGTCAGGGTGTTGTGGAGGCGGACGGCGGAGCTCATGCCGCATGCTCCTCGGACTGCGGCGGCACCTGCAGGAATGCGCGGAAGGTGGACTCGATGAGTTCGCGCCCCACGTCGCGGGTGATGAACACCAGGCGCGAGCGGCGATCCTCGCTGGGCCAGGCGGGCAGCGGCACCGGCGGATGGAAGATGTGCTGTACGCCGTGGATGATGACCGGCGCATCCTGCCCCTCGATGTTGAGGATGCCCTTGACGCGCAGGATGTTGCTGCCGACGAAGGCCATCAACACGTCCAGCCAGGTGGCCAGCGTGTCCTCGGGGATCGGGTCGTCCACCGTGAAGCAGAAGGCGCGGATATGGTCGTCATGGCGGTTCACGTCGCCGTGCTCGCGCTGCCCATGCGTGTAGCGATGGCGGCCGTGACTGGCAGGGCTGTACCGATGAGGGGCAGGGGGGCGGAACGGCGACTCCGCATAGGCTTCTTCCTTGAGCCAGCGCTCCACGTCCGGCACCTTGCCCGCAGCGGAGAACACCCCGAGATCCAGCACCTTCCCGGGGGCAAGCACTCCATTGCGCACGGCCAAGCGTGGCGCAGCGGGGTTGATGCCATCGAGCCGATGCGCAAGCGCGGCGCGCTGCTCGTCGGTGGCCAGGTCGGCCTTGGTCAGCAGCAGGACGTCCGCCACGGCTGCCTGCTTGATGGCTTCCACGTGCTGGTCCAGGGTGTTCGTTCCTGTCGCCAGATCGATGGTCGCGACGATGCCGTCGAGCCGGTAGCGCGGTGCGATCTGCGGATGCGTCATCAAGGTGTGCAGGATCGGCGCCGGGTCGGCCAGCCCCGTGGTCTCGATCAGGACGCGGCGGAACTGGCGCTCGCCGTTGCGCGAAAACCGCCAGCTGATGTCGCGCAGCGTCTGCACCAGATCGCCGCGGATGGTGCAGCACAGGCAGCCGCTGCTCATTTCCATCACCAGGCTCTCGGTGCTGTGGGCGACGAGCAGGTGGTCCAGCGCCATTTCGCCGAACTCGTTGATGATGACCAGCGCGTCGGCCAGCTCGGGCTGCTGCACCAGGTGGTTGAGCACGGTCGTCTTGCCGCTGCCCAGGAAACCGGTCAGCAGGGTGACGGGAATCGGCCGGGGTTCTTCAGTCATGATCGGATCGTGCATCGCTAGCTCGGGGCCAGTCGGGAAACGGGTTGTGCCAAGTCGTCCAGGCTTGCGGGCCCTGGGCCAGCTCCGCGTCGTTCAGCAGACAGAGATCGAAGCACTCGCGCAGCATGGCTTCATCCATGTCGATGCCGATCAGCACGAGTTCCTGGCGCGCGTCGCCGACCTCGTCGTCCCAATTGGCGCGGATCGCGGTGACCGACTCCGGGTCCTGCGGCCAGCGCTCCGGCGGCACGGCGGCCCACCAGTAGCCGGCCACGCCATGCCGGGCCACCGCGCCCGCCTGCGACCAGGAGCCGGCCAGCATCGGATGGCTGGCCAGCCAGAAGAAGCCCTTGGAGCGCACCACGCCTGGCCATTCGGTTTCCACCAGGTCGAAGAAACGCTGCGGATGAAACGGCCTGCGCGCGCGGTACACGAAGCTGCGGATGCCGTATTCCTCGGTCTCGGGCGTGTGCGTGCCGCGCAGCTCCTGCAGCCAGCCCGGCGCCCGCGAGGCTTCCTCGAAATCGAACAGGCCCGTGTCCAGCACGCGCTCCAGCGGCACCTTGCCGAACTCGGCGATCTCGATGTGCGCGCGCGGGTTGAGGCTGCGCATGATCGCGGTGAGTTGCTCGCGTTGTTCCGCGCTGATCAGATCGGCCTTGTTGAGCACGATCACGTCGCAGAACTCGATCTGGCCGATCAGCAGGTCGACCACCGTGCGCTGGTCTTCATCGCCCAGCGATTCGCCGCGCGACCGGATGCTGTCGCGCGAGCCGTAGTCGCGCAGGAAGTTGAAGGCATCGACCACCGTGACCATGGTGTCCAGCCGCGCGACCTCGCCCAGGCTGCGTCCGTCCTCGCCTTCGAAGGTGAAGGTCTCGGCCACCGGCAGCGGCTCGGAGATTCCCGTGGACTCGATGACGAGTTGATCGAAGCGGCCGTCCCTGGCAAGGCGGCCGACCTCGATCAGCAGGTCCTCGCGCAGGGTGCAACAGATACAGCCGTTGCTCATCTCGACGAGCCTCTCGTCGGTGCGGGACAGCTCGGCGCCGCCCTCGCGCACCAGCGCAGCGTCGATGTTGACCTCGGACATGTCGTTGACGATCACCGCCACGCGGCGGCCCTCGCGGTTATTGAGGATGTGATTGAGCAGCGTCGTCTTGCCGGCGCCGAGGAAGCCGGACAGGACGGTGACAGGGAGCTTCGGGGAATTGGATCGATTCAGAGCGCGAGTATTCATCTTGATGACCTGGCCGGGGCTTGGTGCACACGTCCCCTGGTTCAAGTCCGGGCTGGCCGGTTTTCGATCAGGAACGCAATTTATGCAATGTTATAACATAGCATTCTAGGTGTGTGCCAGCCCGATGGTGCAGGCAAGCGTTCGCTCAGTCGCGCCGCAGGCGCAGCAGCGTCAGCGTCCCGGTGGCCATCAACACGGCGGCCAGACCGAAACCCAGCACTGGCGAGACGGCGGTCCACACGACGCCGACCATGGCGCTGGAAACGAACTTGGCGGTTCCGTTTACGGTGCCCAGCGCGCCGTAGCTCATCGCCAGCGTGCCCGGGTCGACCATCCCGGCGGTGACCGTGGGCTCCAGGGCTTCCTGAACCGCGACATACAGCCCGGCGATGAAGAAAATACCGGCGAGCAAGGGCACGCTGTCGACGCCCGACCAGAACGCGAGTGCCGTCAGCACCGCGGTCAGTACGCCCAGGGCGTAGCCGACGATCAGAACCGGCAGGTGGCCGATGCGATCCGCGACCACGCCCACCGGATAGGACGCGGCGAGCTGCACGACGTTGCGCCATACGTAGAGCAGGCCGGCGATCTGTGCCGCCTGGACGACCCCGAGCGAAGGGGTCAGCAAGGTCGTGGCCGCCAGGATCAACAGGCTGTGCGAGAAGTCGCCGGTGCCGAAGACGCCGACGGCGCCGAGATAGCGCTTGAACCGCGAGGGCAGGCCACGCAGCGAGCCCAGGAATTTCAGGGCCGGGTTCGGCGAGTGCCCGGGGTCCTTGACCAGCGTGAGAAATGCCAGCACCGCCAGCACTCCCGGAATCACCGACAGCCACAGCACCAGCCGGAACGGCCCGGCTTCGCCGTCCCAATGCAGGTCTTGCGCCCAAGCCAGCAAGGCCACGCCGAGCAAGGGGCCGAGTACGGCCCCGACGGTGTCGGCGGCACGGTGGAAACCGAAGGCGCGCCCGCGGGTTTGCGGCGACACGGCCTGGATCACGATGGCATCGCGCAAGGGGCCGCGCAAGCCTTTGCCGAACCACGAGACGATGCGCCCCAGGAGCAGCAGGGGCCAGCCGGCCGCCAGCGCGATCAGCGCCTGTCCGAGCGGGGTCAGGCCGTAGCCGATCAGCACCAGCAGCTTGCGGTGCCCCAGCTTGTCGGCGATGTAGCCGGAAACCATCTTGGTGAATGCCGCCACCGCATCGGCAATGCCTTCGATGAGGCCCAGCGCCGCCGCCGGGATGCCGAGGACGGCGAGAAAGCCGGGCAGGATGACGGTCGTCGTTTCGTAGCAGAAGTCGCCCAGCGCGCTGGTGATGCCGACACCCGCGACGGTGCGATTGAGCCACCCGTTGGTGCTGCCGGTCATTCCGTTCCAAACCCGACGAGTGCCGCGACGCCGAGCAGCGCGAACAGCGCGGCCGCGATCCCATGTACCAGCCTGACCGGAAGCCGGTTGGCGAGCCGGTCGCCAACCAGCACGGCTGGCACGTTGGCGATCATCATGCCGAGGGTCGTGCCTGCGACGACGGCGAGAAATGCGCCATACTGTGCGGCCAGCGCCACCGTGGCGACCTGGGTCTTGTCACCCATCTCGGCCAGGAAGAACGCAACGATGGTCGCGCCGAGCACACCCATTGCCGGTGTGCTGATTTCGCCCTCGTCCAGCTTGTCGGGGACCAGCGTCCACGCCGCCATGGCCAGGAAAGACAGCCCCAGCACCCAGCGCAAGGTGTCCGGGCCGAGCAGGCTGGTGATCCAGGTGCCGACGGCCGCGGCGAACGCATGATTCGCAATGGTCGCGATGAATATGCCGAGGATGATCGGACAGGGACGGCGGAAGCGCGCCGCCAGCATGAAGGCCAGCAATTGGGTTTTGTCGCCGATTTCAGCCAGCGCAACGATGCCGGTTGACATCAGGAAGGGCTCGAAGGGAATGTACATGGATTTCTCCGGGCTGGCCGCTAACCGATGACCGCGCGCATCCCCCAGCCCGAACATGGGAGGCTCGCAGTCATTGGTCTTGCCAGGCATGCGCTGAATGCACCATTTCCGGATGGAAAAGTGTGTTGATGCATTCCCTCCGCGTGTGCGAAGGCAGCTACTCCCCAGTGACGGGGCGCATGTTAACCTGCCATGGCCTCTCGGGGAGACGTGCGTGGATGCTTTTGTCGCGAATTGCGCTGCGAGTGTTGGTTTTTGGTCAAAGCGCTAAAGTTATGCCGCCGCGGCGCCGATGTTCAGGCACCTACCGGGGCGGTTCAATCATGAAGAAGAGTACTTGCGTGTACCTACGCGTCGGCGTCGCGGTCGCCATCGGGCTTTATGCCCAGTGGGGGTTGGCGCAGGACGCCTGGGAGACCATCGGGCGTGACCGCGACCGCGAGGTCCAGATCGATCGGCGCACCATCCTGCAATCGGACGGCGGCACCAAGGTGGCCTGGGGGCGTATCGTGCTGTCGCCGACCGAGGCCGAGAAAGAGGGCTATGCCTCGATCAAGGCGCTCAACCGTTTCGACTGCTTCAACCGCAGCTTCTTCACCGTCAAGCGGGTGTATCTCGATGCGCACAATATCGTCCTGCGCGACGAGAGCGTGCTCGATCAGCGACCGATATTGGCCGCGCGCAATTCCGTTGACGAGCGGATGTGGCGTGAGGTCTGCCAGCCGCCGGGAGGCGGGAGTTTGCGGGACGTCGCGGCCGCAGCCGGCCGTGTGGCGGCGGAGGCGTCTGGGGCTGCCGCTCCCGCGCCGGCACCCGTGTCGCGGGCGCCTTCGTGATGCTCGGCGCCTCGACTG
>DAORNK010000263.1:0-3222 GCA_035440985.1 Rubrivivax sp.
CCGGTGCCGCGCCATTCGTGCGCCTGCCGCGCCCGCTGGTGCAGGCGCCGGCGCAGCGCTTCGTGGCCCCGACCCCCGACAAGGCCAATGCCAACCTGCGCGGCCGCCTGACATTGCCGCTGTCGGACCGCCACCCCGACTATGCGGCGCTGCAGATGGCCAACTACCTCTTCGGGCTGGGCGGCAATTCGCGCCTGTGGATGCGCATTCGCGAAAAGGACGGCCTGAGCTACGACGTGAGGACCACCCTCGATTGGGGCAACCTGGACGACAACTCGAGCTGGAACGTCAGCGCCATCTTTGCGCCGCAGAACCAGCCGCGTGTCGAGGCCGCGTTCCAGGAAGAGCTGGCCCGATCGCTGAAGGAAGGGTTCACGGCAAAGGAGCTGGCCGAAGGCCGCACGGCCCTGCTCAACCTGCGCCGCCTGTCGCGGGCGCAGGACGCGGCGGTGGCCGGCCAGCTGTCCACCAACCTGTACCTGCAGCGCCGCTTTGCATTCGCCCAGCAGATCGACGAAGCGCTGGCCTCGTTGACCCTGCAGCAGGTCAACGACGCCTGGCGGCGGTACATCCAGCCGGCGCAGCTCAGCATGGCCTGGGGCGGGGACTTCAAGACGCCTTGACGACAACCTCCGGCCGGCCGCCGGTTCAGGCTGCGTTGGCCGGCGTGAGCCGGTACCAGTCCACGCGGCGGGTCAGCAGCATCACGGCGGCCAGCGCAGCGAACAGGCCCACCGAGCCCAGCACCAGGGCGGTCTGTTCGCGCAACAGCAGCAGGTAGAGCAAGGCATAGAGCAGGGCCATGCCGGCGCCGAACAGCCAGCCATCGCGCACGCTGCCCAGCATGTGGCGCGCATAGTGGCCCAGCAGCAGCACGCAGGCCGCCGCCGCCACGGCATAGGCGTTGGCGAAGGCCAGGTGTTCGGACAGGCTCAGCAGCAGCAGGAAGAACAGACACAGCGTCAGCCCGACCAGCGCGTACTGCACCGGGTGCACGCGCCGCACGCGGCCGCGGGCCAGCAGCTCGGCCAGGGCCACGGAGGCAAAGCTGAGGGCCACGAAGAGCATGCCGTACTTGATGGCCCGGTCGCTGAGCGTGTAGGGGTTGACGGGGTCGATGAAGTCCACCGCCAGCGTGTCCAGCCCGGCCAGGGCCAGCTTCCTGCCGCCGGGGTTGACCAGATCCTGCGGCACCGCCGTGGCCAGCGAGCTGACGGCCCAGCGTGCGCTGAAACCGGCGTCGCCGATCTCGCGCTGCGCTGGCAGGAAGCGCCCGCCGAACGAGGGGTGTGGCCAGTCGGAGCGCAGCGTCCACGCGGTGGTCTGCGCCGCCGGCACCAGTGCCAGCGCCGCTGTGCCGACCAGATCGATCTCGGCGACCAGGCTCAGCGGCGTGGTGGGCACTGAGGCAGTGGGCAATCCGGCCTGCAGGCCTTGCGCGAAGGCTTCGTTCCCGGTGCCCGGGCGCACGCTCAGTGCCACACCGTTCAGTACCAGGCGTGCGCCGCGCAGTCCACGCACATCGGTCGTGGCCACCCAGGCGGTGACGGGCGAGCAGACCAGATCCGACTGCGGTTGCGTGGCCTGGGGCTGGAGGGCAGCCAGGTCGGCCCATTGCGCCTGGAACACGAGACGTGCGTGGTAGCCATTCACCTTGAAGAGGCCGCGATAGCGCGCGTCGGCCTGCGTCGTGGTGTCCACGTCCAGCCGGTCCGGCACGGCGAGCAGGGTGAAGTCGCGGCGCTGGGTCTCGCGGCGGCGGTCCGCGCCGCTGCCGGTGACGACGGACCAGGTCTCGCTGCACACGCGCTGCAGCAGCGGGCCCAGCAGGGTCTGCGCGCCGGCGTGCGATTGCTGCACGCTCTGCACGGCCTGCGCCTGATGGCTCTGGCGTTCGTCGACCAGAAAGCCGATGCGGGCCAGGGCCAGCCACAGCAACAGCACCGTGGCGGTCACAGCCAGGGTCTTGGCCAGCAGGGGGTGTCGCATGAGGGGACCATCCATCGGGGTTGCGGTGATGGTGGCCAGTCTGACGCCGGGCGGTGTGGCGACGATGGGCTGTGTGAAGCGGGGGTGAAGTCAGCGCTTCATGAGCAAATGTGGCTTCGCCACTTTGCTCATACCCCCGCGGGGGGCGGCCGGCAAGGCCGGCCTGGGGGCGCTTCAAAAGCTCTCACTTCTTCACCAGCGCCTGGGCCGGCAGGCTGAAGATGACGCGCAGACCGGGCTCGGCCGCTTCGAACTGCAGCTCGCCGTGGTGCAGCCACAGCACCTGGCGCACGATGGCCAGGCCCAGGCCGCTGCCGCGCGCGGAAGCACCGGTGCTGAAGAAGCGCTCGCCCAGGCGCGGCAGGGCGTAGTCGGGCACACCGGCACCGTGATCACGCAGCGACCAGCGCACGCGCCCCACCTGCGTCGCCTCCAGCATCAGGTCCAGGCTGCTGCCCGGTGGCGCGTGGGTGATGGCATTGCCCAGCACGTTCGACAAGGCCAGCAGCAGCTGGCCGCGATCGCCACGCACAGGCGCATCGGCCGCTTCCAGCCAGCGGTGCGACAGCGCGCGCTCCGTCAGCGCGCCCTGATGCTGTTGCAGCACTTCGCGCGTCAGCGCGCGCAGATCCAGGGTTTCGGGTTGCGGCAGCTGGTGCAGGCTTTCCAGCTTGGACAGCTCCAGCATCTGCTCGATGATGGCTTGCAGGCGGTGCGTCTGGTCGTCCACCTGCTGCACGAAGCGCGTGCGGTCGGCCGGCGCCAGGTCTTCGTGCAGCAACTCGGCCGCACCGTGGATAGCGGCCAGGGGGCTCTTCAGTTCGTGCGTCAGCGCGCGCACGTGATGTTCCAGCTGCTCGCGACCTTCCAACCGCTGCCGCATGCCGTCCATCGCGCGGGCCAGTTCACCCAGTTCGCCGGCCAGCGCCGGCGGTGGTGGCGGCGGGTGCCGGGGGCCGCTGGCCACGGCCGTGTCACCCACCTGCAGCGCATAGCGCCGCAGCCGCCGCACCGAGTGCACGGTCCACAGCGTGACCGCGACGCCGATGGCCAGCGACAGGCCCAGCAGCACGAAGCCTGCCCACAACAGCTTGCGTTCGGCGCGCTCGACAAACGGGGCGATCGTGGACAGCGGCTTGGCCACCACCAGGGCGCCCAGGATGCGGCCTTCAGCCTTCACCGGCGCGGCCACGTGCATCACGCTGGCTTGTGGCTCCCCCCCCCCCCCCCCCC
>DAORNK010000263.1:3243-5564 GCA_035440985.1 Rubrivivax sp.
CCGCGCAGGGTCAGCCGCACGTCGCGCCATTGTGAGTAGTCCTGGCCCGTGGCCGGTGGAGTGCCGGAGTCGAAGACCACGCGGCCGTTGGCGTCGGTGAGCAGCACGCGCAGGTCCAGCGTGGTCTTGTTCAGGCCCCAGATCTGCATGTCAACCGGCCGCTGGACGTAGCGGCGCACGGCCGCCGTCAAAACGCCGTCCTGCAACGCTGCGCCGGCGGGCAGGCCTTGCAGTTCGGGTGCGGCCACTTCGGCCAGCAGGTTGGCGGTGTCGACCATCAGGTCTTCCATCACCTCGCCCACGCTGGGCTTGATCTCGGTGACGAAGACGCGCAGCACGAAGAAGGCGGCCAGCCCGGTGATGGCGACGAACGCAAACAGCAGCCGCAGGCCCAGGTGCATCAGTCTTCCAGCTGGTAGCCCAGGCCACGGTGCGTGACGATGGGGTCGCTGCCGGGGCGCCATTCGCGCAGCTTGGCACGCAGGGTCTTGATATGAGTGTCCACGGTGCGGTCGGCGGCTTCGGCCTGGCTGCCCCAGACGCGGTCGAACAAGGTCTGGCGCGAGAGGATGCGGCCGCGGGCCAGCAGCAGTTCGCGCAGCAGCCCGTATTCCAGCCGTGTCAGCGACAGGGCGTGGCCGTCGTAGCGGATGCGCTGGCCGGTCTCGTCGAGTTCGAACCCTGGCGCACTGGGCCGGGGCATGGCGGCGCGTCGCAACAAGGCCCGTACCCGTGCCACCAGTTCGCGCGGGCTGAAAGGCTTGGGCAGGTAGTCGTCGGCACCGGCCTCCAGGCCCAGTACCCGGTCGATTTCCTCGCCGCGTGCGGTGAGCATCAGGGTGGGCAAGGTGGCGATGCGGCTGTCGGCGTCGGCGCGCCAGCGTCGGCACAGATCCAGGCCGTTGCCATCGGGCAGGCCGAGGTCCAGTACCGCGGCGGCCGGGACTTCGCGGCGGACGGCTGCGTCGGCCTGGCGCAACAGTCCCACATGCACCACCTGCAGGCCTTCGCGCTCGAAGGCGAAGCGCACCGTGCCGGCGATGGCGTCGTCGTCTTCCAGCAGCAGGATGGCAGGACTCATGCCATCGATTGTGCGGCGGCACCGCGGCAGGCGCGGGGTCCTCCGGCGCTCCTTGGCCTGGGGGGGGGGTGACATTGCAGCGCCTTGATCCAACAATCCCCGCATGGCCGATGACCCACGCGAGAGAGCCGAACAGCGCACCCTGCTGATGCCGCGAGCCGGCCATGGGCTGGATCTGGCCCCCGGGCAGCGCCGGCAGGAGTACGTCATCCAGCGCACGCTGGGCGTGGGGGGCTACAGCATCGTCTACCTGGCGCAGGACACGCGGCTGGATCGGCAAGTGGCGTTGAAGGAATACCTGCCGTCCATGCTGGCCGTGCGCGATGCCACCGGCCTGGTTTCGCCGCAGCTGCCGCGCTTCGAGCCGCTGTTCGACAAGGGGCTGGTGGGCTTCATGAACGAAGCCAAGTTGCTCGGCTCATTCGATCACCCGGGGCTGGTCAAGGTGCACCGCTTCTGGGCCGAGGCCGGCACCGCCTACATGGCGATGCCCTACTACGAGGGCGTGACACTCAAGCGCCTGCTGGCCGACATGGGCGTGCGCCCGGCCGAGTCCTGGCTGCGTGCGCTGGCCACGCAGTTGATGCAGGCCCTGCAGGTGCTGCACACGGCGCGTTGTGTGCACCGCAACGTCTCGCCCGACAACGTGCTGATGCTGCCCGGCTCCGAGCAGACACCCAGGCCGGTGCTGCTGGACTTCAGCGCCGCGCGCCGCGTGATCGGTGACGCCACGCAGACCCTGACCGCCATCCTCAAGAGCGGCTATTCGCCGGTGGAGCAGTACGAAGCCGAGCAGTCCGGCCGGCAGGGTGCCTGGACCGATGTCTACTCGCTCAGCGCCCTGCTGTACACGGCCGCCGTGGGGCGTACCCCGGGGTCATCGATAGCCCGCCTGATGCAGGACGACCTGGAACCGGCCCGCGTGGCCGCTCGCGGCCAGTATTCCGATGCCTTCCTGGCGGCCATCGATGCCGGCCTGACGGTACGGCCCGAGATGCGTCCGCAGAACCTGCAGGCCTTCCAGCGTCTGCTGGACGCCACCGCGGCGCCGCCGATGGCCGGCCCCCGGCGGGCCGAGGCCGAGGTGCCGAAGGCCCGTGCCCTGAGTCCCGCGATGGGCATGCTGGCCGCCGGCCTGGCCGCGGCGGCCGTGGTGCTGGGCGTGGTCGTGGTGGCCTGGGCGCTGCTGCGCTGATCAACGCGGCTTGTACCCGCGACGCCACAGGGCCACCCAGCCCAC
>DAORNK010000263.1:5657-6430 GCA_035440985.1 Rubrivivax sp.
GGTGGTTGAGTACGTCGCCAGAGTGGTCGACCCGGTCGCCGAAGCCCATCACCGAAAACGGCAGGGCGATCACGAACAGGGCCGCCGTGGCCAGTGCCCCCAGCAGCGGGGCCGCCGCGTAGACCAGCCCATGTGCGACCTGCGCGCGCCAGGCCCATCCCCACAGCGCTGCCACGTTCCACCGGCGCTTCGCCGCAGGTGCCGCGCATTGACCGGCGCGGGCAGTGATGCCGGTGGGTCGCTTCAGCCCGCTGCGTGTCTGCCGCCGTCCCCAGCGGCGCCAGGCCAGCGCCACCAGCACCAGCGCCGCTGTCCAGAGTCCAAGGCCCAGCGTCACCACCAGGTCGGCTCGGGCTTCGGAATCGCTGGCGGCGATCTCGGATGGCGCCAGCAGCGCCACCAGCCAGCCGCCCGGAATGGTCAGCAGATCGCTGGGCGTCATGCCGTCGGGATCAACCCGTCTCGACGTTGGCGACACCCGACACCACATGCCCCGAAGGCACATGTTCGGCGGCGTTCTCGATGTGGCCCGTCTGGTCGTCGAAGAAGAAGTCGGGTTCGAATTCGCGCAGGAAGCTGCCCTTGGCCAGGCCGCCCAGGAACATCGCCTCGTCGACTTCGATCTGCCAGTCCATCAGGGTGCGGATGGCGCGTTCGTGCGCCGGCGCGCTGCGTGCGGTGACCAGTGCGGTGCGCAGCCGCATGCCGGCGGCCGGGCCGCGCTGCAGGCGGTGCAGTGCCTCCAGCAGCGGTTTGAAGGGCCCCGGTGCGAG
>DAORNK010000264.1:0-6424 GCA_035440985.1 Rubrivivax sp.
TGCCCAACCTCCCTGCAACTGGCCGGCGGCCAGTTCGGGGTCACTGGCGGCCTGCCGCAGCAAGGCCACCAGGGCCACGGCCTGCGAGGATGCCGGTACCTGGCGCGGCAGGCGTGCGAGGTAGCGGGCAGGGTTGTCCAGCGCTTCCGCGACGGCCTTCTCGGTGGCCGCGCCCAGCAACGCCGCGGCGGCGCGCGCCGCGCGCGGACGGTTGTTCTCCACCGACAGGCGCACCTCGTGCCAGATGTCGTCCGCGCCGATGACACGCGCTTCAGCCAACGTGGCCGCCAGCAGCGCACAACCGTCGTCCAGCTCCTTCTGCGCGTACCAGGCGGCCATTGCCGCCGAGCGCACATCCTGCCCCGCCAGATGCTGCGTGAGCAGCGCGTAGCAGGTGACCTCGCGGTCGTCGTTCATGCGAAAGCGCGGGAACTCGACCACCAGATTGGTCCAATCCCGGCGTCGGCCCAGTTCCAGCAGCCAGTCGTTGCGCAACCGGTCCTCGACATAGGTGCCGGGCCAGCGTGCGTAGAACGCGTCGAGCTCGGCCTGCTGGGCACTGGCCAGGCGGTTGCCGAGCTCCCAGTAGTCCACCCACATGGCCAGCGGGTGACCCGCCGCTTTCACGGCGGCATGCGCGGCGGCGAGCTGGACCTTGTCCTTGCGGCCGAAGGCCTCGCGCGCCTGGACCACTGTGTCGTCACCGCTGGCCGCTCCGGCGGGGGGCAACAGGCCGAGCATCCCCACCAGCACCAAGGCACGGCGCCAGCGTGGCCTGCATCGTCGCAAATCGAAGTTGATCATGGACCGAATTTAGCGCAGCCGACTCGGGGCAGCCGGCTGCGATGCCAGTGCGGTGCGCAGGGTCAGCTGCGACGCGACCGGCGCACGGCGGGCGTCCTGCGGGCCACCAGTGCCGCCTGCAAGGCCAGTCGAGCCCAGGGTTCCATCAAGGCCGGCGAATCCATGGCCTCGGCTGGGGCGCTCCAGAAGCTGAGCGTCATCGTGCGCCCCTTGGCCTGATAGACAAACGGTCGGCTGCCGGCCGCAGCGAAAAGGGGGGCCGTCTGTGCCTGCGCCTTGAGGTAGAGCTGGTCATCGGCAATCAAAGCCACGAAGGCATCGCCGGCGTGCAGGCCCCAGCCGCCGAACATGCGCCGTGCGCGCACGGCGCCCAGGCTCGCCAACAACTCCAGGCTCAGCTCGACGATCGCGGGTCGGTTCATGGCGCGACAATAAGCCCCCCGCGCCGTACTGACCAGATCCTCCCATGACGATGCCGTCCTTCGAACCCTCGCGCGACAAGAAGTCGCTGCGCCGGCAACTGCAGGCCGAACGGCAGACCCTGATCGACCGGCACCAGCGTGCCATGCAGTTGCAGGAAGTGCTGCGCGCCTGGCTGATCGAACGAGAGGAGACGGCGATCGGCGCCTACTGGCCCATCAAGGGCGAGTTCGATGCGCTGCCGGCGCTGTTCCGCTGGGCGGAAGCCGACGAGGAACGCTGCATCGGGCTGCCGGTGATCGACAAGCTCACCAAGCTGCTGAGCTTCCAGATGTGGTTTCCGGGCTGCGAGATGGAAGAGGACGCCTACGGCATCCCCAAGCCCAAGGGCACGCCAACGTTCGTGCCGACCATGCTGCTGGTGCCCTGCGTCGGCTTCGGCCCCAGGGGCCTGAGGCTGGGTTATGGCGGCGGCTTCTACGACCGCACGCTGGCCACGGTGCAGCCACGCCCCTTCACCGTGGGGTTGGCCTACGCCAACGGCTTCGTGCCCTGGCTTACGCCAGAGCCGCACGATGTACCGCTGGACGCGGTACTCACCGACGAGGGCCTGGCCTGGCAGGCCCCCGCCTGAAGTGCCTCAGACGCGCGTCAGAAGCGCAGGCCGAAACCCACGCTGACCAGCATCGGATCGACCTTGAAGACGCCGATCTTGGTGCCCTTGGAAGACACGTCCGTCTTGATCTGGACCTTCTTGACGTCCACGTTCAGCAGCCAGCCACCGGCCATCGGCACGTCGACGCCCACTTGCGCCGCCAGGCCATAGCTGTTGCGCTTGAGGTTCAGGCCCAGCGACTGGGCGGTGGCGCCCCACTTGACGTCGGAAATGTTGGTGTAGTTCAAGCCGGCACCGACGTAGGGGCGGAAGCCGCCCAGGCCCGTGAAGTGGTATTGCGCCGTCAGCGTCGGCGGCAGGTGCTTGAAGGTGCCGATGACGCCCAGGTTCGTGGCGGACAGGTCCTGCTTCTGCGGGTAGGTGAGGATCAGCTCGACGGCCACGTTGGGCGTGAAGAAGTAGCTGATGTCCAGCTCGGGCAGCCACTTGTTGTTGATCGAGGCCTCAGAAGAGCCCAGGCTGGTCAGAGTTGCCTTGAGCTGGCCGTCATTGGTATTGGATGAGTCCAGGTGGGTGGCACGCAGGCGCACCAGGAAGGAGCCGGTGTCCTTGACCTGGGCCTGAACAGCCGGGGCGGCGACGGCCAGAGCGAGGGCGGCAAGTCCGAGAATCTTTTTCATGGTGTGTATCTCCAAGCGATTGAGGTGGAACGAAGGAACCACCTGCGATTGGAGACCGGTATGACGCATGCAGCCTGACGGCAAGACCCGCACCCGCCGTCCCTTTGATCAGGGTCAAATACCTGCGAGGACGGTGTGGCTATTGCACATCAGGCCTGCTCCAGCCGACGCCAGATTTCGAGCGACAAACCCGACTGATTCAGTGTGTAGAAGTGGATGCCCGGCGCGCCGCCGGCGATCAACCGCTGGCACAGGCGGGTCACCACGTCGATGCCGAAAGCCCGGATGCTGGCCGCGTCGTCCAGGTAGCCCTCCATCTTGAGCGCCACCCAGCGCGGGATCTCGATGCCATCGCGCGCCGCAAACTGGGCGATCTTGGCGAAGTTGTAGATCGGCATCACGCCCGGCACGATGGGCACGGTCACGCCCAGTGCGCGCACCTCGTCGACAAAGTGGAAGTACGCGTCGGCGTTGTAGAAGAACTGCGTGATGGCCGAGTCCGCGCCGGCGCGGACCTTGGCGGCGAAGTACTCCAGATCCCGGCGTGCATAGCGCTGCTGGGGGTGGTATTCCGGATAGCCGGCCACCTCGATGTGCCAGTCGCTGCCCTGGGTACGACGGATGAAGGCCACCAGATCGGCGGCGTGCCGGAAAGCGCCGGCCGTGGCCGTGCCGCTGGGCAGGTCGCCGCGCAGCGCGACCAGGCGGCGGATGCCCTGCGAGCGGTAGGTGGCCAGCGTCTCGGCAATGCCAGCTTCGGTGCTGCCCACGCAGGACAGGTGAGGTGCGGCGTCGAAGCCCAACCCGGCGATGTCCCGCACGGTGGAAAGGGTCTTGTCGCGGGTGGAACCGCCCGCGCCGTAGGTGACGCTGAAGAACTCGGGGCGCGCGACCGCGAGATCCTGCACCACGGTCCTGAGCTTTTCGCTGCCGGCCGGCGTGTTGGGAGGAAAGAACTCGAAACTGATGGGAACGCTGACGCTCATCGCAGCCTCCGTGTCGAAGTGCGGAAAGAACCCGCTCGCGCGCAGCGCAGGGCGTTGTCGAGAGGGGCTCGTCCCGGCGGCGCGAAATCGCCACCGGGCCTTGGTGCGGCGAGCAGGTCCGTCCGTACCCGCTCATCCGCACTCAGTACCTGTAGGTGTCGGGCTTGTAAGGCCCCTGCTTGGGCACGCCGATGTAGGCCGCCTGCTCGTCGGTGAGTTCGGTCAGCATGGCACCGACCTTCTTCAGGTGCAGTCGCGCCACCTTCTCGTCCAGGTGCTTGGGCAGCACGTAGACCTTGCCCACGTCGTAGCCTTCGGGGTGCGTGAACAGCTCGATCTGCGCGATGGTCTGGTTGGCGAAGGACGAGCTCATCACGAAGCTCGGGTGGCCGGTGCCGCAGCCCAGGTTCACAAGGCGGCCCTTGGCCAGCAGGATGATGCGCTTGCCATCCGGGAAGATCACGTGGTCGACCTGCGGTTTGATCTCTTCCCAGGTGTACTTCTCGAGCGTGGCGACTTCGATCTCGTTGTCGAAGTGGCCGATGTTGCAGACGATGGCCTGGTCCTTCATGGCCCGCATGTGGGCGTGGGTGATGATGGCCTTGTTGCCGGTGGTGGTGACGAAGATGTCGGCCTTGTCGGCGGCGTACTCCATGGTCACGACCTTGAAACCCTCCATCGCCGCCTGCAACGCATTGATGGGGTCGATCTCGGTCACCCAGACCTGGGCGCTGAGCGCGCGCAGGGCCTGGGCCGAGCCCTTGCCCACGTCGCCATAGCCGGCCACGCAGGCCACCTTGCCGGCGATCATCACGTCGGTGGCGCGCTTGATGCCGTCCACCAGGCTCTCGCGGCAGCCGTAGAGGTTGTCGAACTTGCTCTTGGTGACGCTGTCGTTCACATTGATGGCGCGGAAGGGCAACGTGCCCTTGGCGGACATTTCCTTCAGACGGTGCACGCCGGTGGTGGTTTCTTCGGTCACGCCGATGATCTGGGCGGCCTTGCGCGTGTACCAGGTCGGGTCCTTCGCCAGCTTGGCGCGGATGGCCGCGTACAGGCAGGTCTCTTCCTCGCTGGTGGGGTTGGCGATGACGGAGATGTCCTTCTCGGCGCGCTTGCCCAGGATCATCAGCAGCGTGGCGTCGCCGCCGTCGTCCAGGATCATGTTCGGGCCCTCGCCCGCGGTGCCGGCGGGGCCGAACTCGAAGATGCGGTGCGTGAAGTCCCAGTATTCGGCGAGCGTTTCGCCCTTGTGCGCAAAGACCGGCGTGCCGCGCTCCACCAGCGCCGCGGCAGCGTGGTCCTGGGTGCTGAAGATGTTGCACGAAGCCCAGCGCACGCTGGCGCCCAGCGCCTGCAGCGTTTCGACCAGCACGGCGGTCTGGATGGTCATGTGGATGCTGCCCGTGATGCGTGCACCCTTGAGCGGCTGGCTCTGTGTGAACTCATCACGGATGGCCATCAGGCCGGGCATCTCGGTTTCGGCGATCCGGATTTCCTTGCGGCCCCATGCGGCCAGGGACAGATCGGCGATGGCGTGGTCGTGCAGGGATGGGTTGGCGGCGTTCATTTGCAGGCTCCAGACAGTTGAGGACCTGCACACGCCGGAAGCGCTGGGGAGGGTAGGACGGACATCTCACCCACGACCGATGCGTGCAGGTGAGCGCGGTTGCCATGAGGATTCCCGAGCCTGGCCTTCGTGATGAAGGTTGCAACGCTCCTCGGGAAGAGCTGACATTCTAGCCACAGCCCCCGGTTGACGGGGGCCGCGGCTCAGGAAGCCTGCACGCCGGGTGTGAACTCCTCCGCTTGGCCGGCAATCAGCGAAGCGCGGCCCACCAGCAGCGGGTCCACGGCACCGATGACCACCGCGTCCTTGTTGGTGTAGGGCATGCGGTGCAGCAGGTAGCGCATGGCGTTCAGGCGTGCGCGCTTCTTGCAATCGCTCTTGACCACCGTCCAGGGCGAGTCCGAAGTGTCGGTGTGCACGAACATTGCCTCCTTGGCCAGCGTGTAGGCATCCCACTTGTCCAAGCTGGCCAGATCGATGGGGCTGAGCTTCCACTGCTTGAGCGGGTGCGCCTTGCGCTCCTTGAAGCGGCGCTTCTGCTCCGCCTGGCTGACCGAGAACCAGAACTTGAACAGGCGGATGCCCGAGCGCACCAGGTGGCGCTCGAACTCGGGCGCCTCACGCAGGAATTCGTCGTACTCGGCGTCGGTGCAAAAGCCCATCACCCTCTCGACGCCGGCGCGGTTGTACCAGCTGCGGTCGAACATGACGATCTCGCCGGCCGTCGGCAGGTGCGAGATGTAGCGCTGGAAGTACCACTGGCCACGCTCCACGTCGCTGGGCTTTTCCAGCGCCACGACACGGGCTCCGCGGGGGTTGAGGTTCTCCATCAGCCGCTTGATGGTGCCGCCCTTGCCCGCGGCGTCGCGGCCTTCGAACAGGATGACCACGCGCTGGCCGGTTTCCTTCACCCAGGCCTGCAACTTGAGCAGTTCCACCTGCAGCCGGTACTTCTGCTTTTCGTAGTTGCGCCGCGACATCAGGTTCTTGTAGGGGTAGCCGCCGTCGCGCCAGTTGGCGGCCAGTTCGGTGTCTGGGTCGGTACCGCTGTGCGGCTTCTCACTGCGCTCGAACAGCAGGCGCCGCAGCGCCTTGGCTTCGTCAGGAGACGCGCCGCGGATCAACGCACGCAGCTGTTCGAACCAGTCGTCGCCGTCACCCCCCGGCGAGTTGGCGCGCCTGGCCAGCAGGTCCGACATGGCCATTGCCGATACCGTCTCGCGCCGCAGCGTGGCCCGGGCCACGAGACTCTTCTCGACACGTTCGGGGCTGCGCGTGTCCACCACGTCGCCGGCCCCGGCCGGCCGGGGCGCCGCACGCGGGCGCGACACCGGCTTGGCGGCGGTGG
>DAORNK010000265.1:0-6402 GCA_035440985.1 Rubrivivax sp.
ATCGACCCGGACATCCCGCCAGCCGCCCAGCGCATCCGCTTCGTCGGCGAGCGCGGCACCTGGGTGCTCGATGGCCGCCGCCTGGGCACCGACACCGAATGGTCCTGGGCGCCGTGGCCAGGCCGCCATGAACTGCGCCTCGTCGCACGCGACGGACGTGTGCTGCAGCAGGTGCGCTTCGAGGTGCGCGGCGCCGGGCTGCGGGCCGCTGCGACCGCGCCCGGAGCGCCGCTCAGGCGGACGATGACGAACTGAGGATGCGCTCCATCGCAACTTAGATCACGACGCTGCAGGCGCTGTGGATCGGCGAGCCGATCAGGGCCGCGACGGAGGCGGATTCCAGCATCTGTGCGTCGACATCGGCCAGCCGGCGCAGGTACCGGCAGGCCTTGCCCATCTTGTGCTTGCCCAACCGGGCCAGCGGCACCTGCTGAGCGGGTCTTCAAGGCCGGCCAGATGGGCCGCGACCTGGCGACGGTGGCTTTGGTGTTGGCTTCAGCCATGCTCGAGTCTTCAGGGAACAGGTTCAGGAACCAGATCCGGTGCAAGGCGCACCGAAGTGCAGCATGGCGCGCAAACGCTGCTCGCTCGCCGGCGCCAAGGCGACCACCGGTGGCCAGCCTGCGCCGTTGCAGCAACCCGAAGTGGTGCGTCCCGGCGTTTCCCACTGGGGTACCCCCCGGCCAAAGTCGAAGCCCGGTCCGTGGACCGGCTCTCGATCGGGTGCGAATGGGGCGGTACGGAAGGCGCAGGCACCGATCCGAGCTTCATGCCCAGGAGTCACTTCTCTACTGGCATTCTGGTTATGCAAACGTAAACTCTGGTAAGCGCGCGGTGCCCAGCACAACCCCTCGACCTGAGGGGGGACGCCGAGGGGGTGCGACGAGGATCATTGTCAGCATTCGTTTCACAGGAGGAGTCTCAGCATGGATCGCGTCATCGTTCGTTTCTTGTCAGGTTCGCAGGCCAACCAGGAGCGCAGCTTTGCGGCCTCCGAACTGGCTTCGGGCCTCAGTTGCGGCAGAGATCCCGCCTCGCGCATCGTTTTCGATGCCGGTGAAGACGCGGTCAGCCGCCAGCATTGCCGCATCGAAGCCGACCCGGACAATGCGTACGGTTTTGTCGTTGTCGATCTGAAGAGCAGCAACGGCGTCTTCGTCAATGGCATGCGCGTGACCGAACGTGGCCGGGTGGAGCACGGTGACATCGTGCGCGTCGGCCAAGGTGGCCCGGAGATCTCGCTGAGCGCCGACCCGGCGCCGCCAGCGGGGTTGCGTCCCACACGCGTGGTGAACGTGGTGCAGCAACCAGCGCCCACACGCGAGATGCCCATTGAAGCAGCCAGCGCGACCACGGCCGCTGCAGCGGGTACCAACGCCGCCACCGCCGAAGTGCCTCGGCAGATCGGGCGCGCCACGGTGGAGCGCATGATCGGTCAGGAGCGCTCGGCCGGAACCAAGCGCCTGGTGCAGTTGGGTGTGTTGGGCGCTGCCGTGATTGCGCTGGTCACGGGTTGGCAGTTCTACCAGGGCCGCGAAAAGGAACGCGCCGCTGCGGCCGCACTCGCCAACCAGGAGAAGCTGGCTGCCGAAGCACGCGCCAAGGCCGAGGCCCAGACCCAGGAACTGCAGGGCAAGCTGGAAGCGGCACGCCGTATCGCCGACGCGTTCAGCCAGTCCACCATCTTCATCGAGACGGCCTGGAAACTCGTGGAGACCAGCAGCGGCAAGCAGGTGTTCCACATGTACGCGCCGCCGCGCAAAGCGGCCGATGGCAGCGACATCCCGAAGATGCCCATGTACATGCGCGGCAACGACGGCACGATCGAGCCGGTGGTGTTCACCGACGATGGCAGGGGCATGAACGAGGCCATCGGAAGCGGTGGCACGGGCTCGGGCTTCATCGTCGCCGAGAATGGTTTCGCGCTAACCAACAAGCACGTCGCGGCCGGTTGGTTCATGCCTTACAAGCTACCCGCACCGGGCGTGCTGGTGGGTCCCGACGGCAAGGGTGGCGCCAAGATCCTGGGTGAGTTGGGCGAGCAGCAGATCGCCGCCCTCCGCTGGATCCCGGTGCGCGCGGCGATGCTGGGTGGCAAGGACTTCGAGTTCAAGCGCCTGGAAGGCAGGGTGGACTTTCTGGACGTGACCTTCCAGAAGAACAAGCTCCGGATTCCGGCGCGCATTGCCCGGGTGTCGACCGAGCACGACGTCGCGCTGCTGAAGCTGGACACGCCAGCAGCGCTGAAGAAGGTGGAACTGTGGGACAACTACGACTCCATCAAGGCCGGCGATCCGGTCGTGCTGCTGGGCTATCCGGCCGTCTCGCCCCTGGGCGTGGTGGCCACGCGCTCGCGGGAGATGAACACCGCAGGTCAGCGTGAGTTCGCCGTGGTGCCCGACGTGACCGTGAACCAGGGCATCATCAGCCGCACTCTGCGGGGCACGGGCAGCCAGAAGGTCGAAGGCGGCACCTCCGAGGACTACATCTCGCTGTTCGGCGACGTGTATCAGGTGTCGATCAACACCGCCGGTTCCGGCAACAGCGGCGGTCCGCTGTTCGCTCCCGATGGCCGCGTGATCGGTATTCACACCTACGGCCGATCCACGTCCAGTGCCACGGTTTCCTTCGCCACGCCGATCCGCTTTGCCAACGCGCTGATGGGTGTCGAGCCGACGCTGAAGTGACGCAACGCCGCGTGTCCAGGGCTCTGTGATGACCACACCGGCTGACGATCCCGGGCCGACGGGCAAGGGCCCGGGCCTACAGGGTAGGTCTTCAGACGCACAGGCAAGCGGCCTGCCCGACGACACAGGTGCCGCCAGCGGGCGCCCGACCAATGCACGCCTGCTGTTTGGTGCAACGCTGGTCATTGCCGCAGTGGCCACGGCCTGGAAACTGGCTGGGCCGGGCGGCGACCCTCCACGCCCGCCCGCCATCAAGCCGCCGGCTCCGACCACACGCGTGCCCTTACCGGTGTCCCCCGTGGCGGTGCCTGCGCTGAGTACAGGCTCGGCAACGGCGGCGCAGGCGGCGTCCCAGGGTCTGCGCATGGCCGAAGTGACGGTCGATGCCATTGGCGGCGCCGCTGAAGTCGTGGCAGATGGGCAAGTGATCGGCATCACGCCCTACCGGTCACAGTTGCCCGTGGGCACGCAGGTGGTGCTTGAGTTGCGGCGGGCCGGCGCCGCTCCCACGCCGGTGCAATTTCAGGTGCGGCCGATCGACAACCGCTATGACATCGTTCTTCAACGCGCTCCGTGAATGGTTCGGGGGTTCGGCCCGTGACGCCGTCAACGCTGCCGGGCCACCGCTGGCGGCAGTCAAACCCACTCTGAGGGTGAGTGGCGCGGCCCTGACCGACACCGGACCTGTTCGCCCCGCCAACGAAGATTGCGTGCGCTGCCTGCTGGAAGACGGCGGCGCGCTGGGTCCGCGTGTCAGCCTGCTCATCGTGGCCGACGGCATGGGCGGCCACCAGGCAGGCGAGGTGGCTTCGCAGACGGTCGTGGATGCGGTCAGCGAAGACTGGCACCGGCGCCCCGGCGCCGATGTCGGCCAGGTGCTGGAGCGCGCCATCCGCCGCGCAGGGGCACAGGTGTATGCCGCGGCTTCGGCGCGCAGCGAATGGGCAGGCATGGGCACCACGGTGGTGGCCCTGGCCGTGTCCGGCGACCAGGCCGTCGTGGGCCATGTCGGCGACTCGCGGGCCTATCTGTACCGTGCCGGTGTGCTTCGGGCCTTGAGTGTGGACGACACGCTGGTCAACCACCTGCTGCGCACCGGCGCCATCACGGAGGCCCAGGTGCCGGACCACCCGGATCGGGGCGTGCTCTCGCAGGCCCTGGGCACACGCCCTGAGCCGGCCGAGGTGCACATCAGTGTCCCCGTGAGCCTGCAGGCCGGCGACTTGTTCCTCCTGTGCAGCGACGGGGTACACGATGTCCTGACCGATGCCGTGCTGACGCTTCTGCTCAGTGATCCCGGGTCCCGCGGCGATCTGGCCACGATGTGCCGGCGTGTCATCCAGGCAGCGGCGGCGGCCGGCACGCAAGACAACATTTCCGTCGCCTTGATGGCGGTCGAGGCCGCCGGCTCAACCGACGCGGCGCAAGCCGTGCCCGCGGCCGGGCTGCGGCCTACACGCCCGATGAACCCCATCCTGACGCCCGACGCATGAAAGAGGGTCAGCTCATCGCCGGCCAATACCGCCTGCTGCAGCGCCTGGGCGCTGGGTCCATGGGCGAAGTCTGGCGCGCGCTGGATGTGCAGGTCGAGCGCGAGGTGGCCCTGAAGTCCCTGCGACCTGAACTGGCTGCCAACGCCACCTTCGTGGACCGCTTTCGCACCGAAGCGGTGGTGCTGGCCAAGCTGCACCACCCCAACATCGCCAGCCTGTTCACGCTGGCGCGCGAAGCTGAAGCGCTGTACATGGTGATGGAGTATGTCCCCGGCAGCACGCTGGACCAGCTGCTGGCGCGCCGCGGTGCGCTGCCCTGGCCCGAAGTGCGGGTCTTCGCGCTGAAGGCCCTGGCGGGGCTGGCCCATGCACATGCCGGCGGCGTCGTGCACCGCGATGTCAAACCGGCCAACATGCTGGTCACCCCGGGCGGCGAACTGAAGCTCACCGACTTCGGCATTGCGCGCATGGTGGACCGTTCGCGCATGACCCGCGCCGGCAATTGGGTCGGCACGATGGAGTACGCCAGCCCGGAGCAGGTGCGCGGCGAGGCGGTCGATGGCCGCTCCGACCTGTACTCGCTGGCCATCGTGCTGTACGAACTGCTCACCGGCGTGTTGCCATTCCAGGCTGACACGGATTTCGCCCTGATGAAGGCCCAGCTGGAAGCCCCTGCGCCACCAGCCGGCGACCGTGTCCCGGACCTGCCGTCCGCGTTCGAACAGGCCTTGCTGCGCGCGATGGCCAAGTCGCCTGGCGCGCGCTTCGCCGATGCGGCGGCGTTTGCCCGTGCGCTTGAATCGATCCACGCCAGCGAAGGCTCGTCGGGCAGGCGGATCACTGCCTGGCCATTCGGCGCGCCGAGCCTGCATCTGCATGCACTTGCGGCCTGGGCGCAGCCCGTGCAGAGATGGCTGGCTTCCACTTCCATCGCCGACGCGCTGCAGGCCAGTCGGGTGGGGAGCTGGGCACGAGCCAATCCCCTGATGGCCGCCGCGGCCGGCATGGGTCTGGCTGCAATCGGTCTCGTGGTCGCGGCCCTGCGGCCCACGCCGGGCCTGAATGTGCCAAACCCCACGGTCCCGACTTCTGCCCCTTCGCCAACAGGCGGCGAAGCCGGCGGTGCGCTCCTGTTGCCTGTCGCTCCGCCTGCGCGACCCGGTGCCGCTTCGACACCGGTGCAAAGGCCGGCCTCACCGGCACCTGCACCACGCCAGCCGCCGGCGGCCGAACCACCGGCTGCCGCGCCCCCCTCACCCGCTCCACCACCCGCGCCAGCGCCTTCGCCGCAACGACCACCCGACAACAAGCCGGCCGACGGTGGTTGGTACATCCGCCGTTAGTCCGGTCCACCCTTTTGACACTGCACCATGATGGCTCTCACCTCCTCCGTCGACTCATCGCGCCGTGGCCTTGCGCATGCGGCACTTCGCGCTGCACTCTTGTGCGGCTTGGTGCTGCTTGCCAGCAGCTGCGCCAACCGTGCCGAGCAGTACCGCCTGGAAGACGCGGCCCAGCGTGCCGAGATGGCCAAGCGCAAGGCCGGCGAGACCCGCCTGGCGACGCTGGCCGAGGTCACGCCCGCGCTGGGCTGCGGCGGCTCGCGGGTGCGGGCCTACATCGACAGCGCCGAGGTGCTGCCCCAACGGGCCCTGCCGGGCACCGAAATCACGCACCGGTTCGTCTACAGCGCCTGCGACAGTGGCGCGCAGCCTCTGCGGGGCACGCTGGTGCGCAAGCTGATCCTGAACCGGCGCACGGTCTTCGAGGAAAAGCGGCCTATGGCCCTGAAGCCGGGGCGCTGGGCCGTCGATGTATTCATCGGCATTCCGCCGAACGCCGAGCCGGGCTGGTACGGCGTCGAAATCACCTTCGAGCACGATCAGGTACCGCTGTACAACTGGCAGTACTTCCAGTTGTTGCCGCGCAGTTGACCGAGGGCCCTGGCGCCTCCGCGGCCCCGGGTCCTTTCCCGACGCGTGGTGTAGGTCCACAGCCGGGATGGGCCGAGATGCACGCGGGTCTCGGCGCTGCGATGCACGTGACCTCGAAGTCCAGGTCCCGCTGTCAACCTTCCGGCGCTCGCAGCGCCTGGCTCAACAGCACCACCGGAATGAGCCCCACCGCCACGATGGCCAGCGAAGGCAGCGCGGCTTCGGCCAGGCGTTCGTCGCGCGCCAGGTTGTAGGCCACCACGGCCAGCGTGTCGCTGCCGAAGGGGC
>DAORNK010000266.1:0-6329 GCA_035440985.1 Rubrivivax sp.
CGGATGCGCTCCAGCAGGCCGGCCATCTGGGGGGTCAGGAGATGCGTGCTCACGATGGGCAAGAGCATACTTTCAGCTCCACAGCCCTGCCCCATCCGCACCATGGCCCGCATCCTTTACCTGACCCAGATCGACATCGACCCCGGCGTCGTGCGCCTGCTGCCCGGCGAATGCGCGCGCGTCGGCATCCGACGCCCACTGGTGATCACCGATGCCGGTGTGCGTGCCGCCGGGGTGCTGCAGATGGCGCTGGACGCCTTGGGCGACATGCCCTGCGCGGTGTACGACGGCACCCCCAGCAACCCCACCGAAGCCGCGGTGCGCGACGCGGTGGTGGTCTACCGCCGCGAAGGCTGCGACGGCCTGATCGCGGTGGGTGGCGGCAGCAGCATCGATCTGGCCAAGGGGCTGGCGATTGCCGCGACGCACGAAGGGCCGCTGAAGACCTACGCCACCATCGAAGGCGGCAGCCCCTTGATCACCGCGCGCGTGGCGCCGCTCATCGCCGTGCCCACCACCGCGGGCACGGGCAGCGAGGTGGCGCGTGGCGCCATCGTGATCGTCGACGACGGCCGCAAGCTGGGCTTCCACAGCTGGCACCTGATGCCCAAAGCCGCGCTGCTGGACCCCGAGCTCACGCTGGGCCTGCCGCCTGGGCTGACCGCAGCCACCGGCATGGACGCCATCGCACATTGCATGGAGACCTTCATGGCCGGCGCCATCAACCCACCCGCCGACGGCATCGCGCTGGACGGCCTGGCACGCGGCTGGGCGCACATCGAAGCCGCCACGCGCAACGGCAACGACCGCCACGCGCGCTGGCAGATGCTGAGCGCCAGCATGCAGGGTGCGATGGCCTTCCAGAAGGGCCTGGGCTGCGTGCATTCGCTCAGCCACAGCCTGGGCGGCGTCAATCCGCGCCTGCACCACGGCACGCTCAATGCGATGTTCCTGCCGGCCGTGATCTGCTTCAACGCGCAGGCCGACTCCATTCAGTCCGAGCAGCGGCTGCAACGCATGGCCCTTGCGATGGGACTGCCGGGCTGCGATGCCGCCGGCGACGCGGTGGCCGAGGCCATCCTGGCCACCAATGCGCGCCTGGGCCTGCCCAGCGGCCTGCGCGCGATGGGCGTCACCGAAGACCTGTTCGAGCGGATCATCGACGGCGCGATGGCCGACCACTGCCACAAGACCAACCCGCGCATCGCCACGCGCGAGGACTACCGCGCGATGCTGGCGGCGGCGATGTAACGCCGCTGCGGCGATCAGTGGTGGTAGCGCCAGACCGAGAACTGGTGCCCGCCGCCGGGCCTGGGCTCGACGCTGGCCACCAGCGGCGTGCGCCAGTCCAGCATGCGCAGCCCCAACGCGGCCGAACGCACCGGCAGCCGGTTGCCCAGCGTGCGCCACGCCGGCAAACCGTTGCTGCAGTCGGTGCGCCAGACATCGGTGCCCAGGGCATCGGTCAGCGCCAGCGTGAAGGACTTGACAGTGCCCAGGGTCGGGAAGCACGGCCCTTCGTGGGCCTGCGCGTCGAATGCGGTGGCCGCCAGGCCGGTACCACCTCGTGCCGACGCATAACCCTGCCAGGCTGCCTGCGCATTCAGGTCCAGCATGCTCAGTTCGTAGTCGATGCCGCCCAGGCTGGCCGACTTCAGCGTGTAGGCCGAGCCGTTGATCTCGGCCCAGACCACGGTGGCGCGCGGTGCCGAGGCATCTTCGGATGCAGCCAGCCCCAGCATGCGCACCGGCACGCCGGCCGGCGTGGGCACGGCCAGCGAGTGGCCGAGGGGACTCCAGGACCCGAACACGTTGGACCCCACATCCGGACGCCATCGGTTGTTCAGCGCGCCGAAGCTGCCGCGGACGGTGCCCGCCAGCAATGCCGGATAGGGGGCCGTTGCCGGCTTGCGCAGGAAGGTGTCCACCGCGAGCGCCAGTTGATCCTGATCCTGGCCGGGGGCAAACCCGCCAGCCCATGACTGGCCCAGCCACTGGTACACCTTGGGCCGCCCGGACTCCAGCCAGGCCACGGCGGTCTTGGTGGCGATCTGGGTCATCGGGGGCCAGAAGCCCAGGCCCGACACCACGCGCAGGATCGGTTTCCTCGCTTCGGCGCCTGCGGTGGCGGGCGGGCTGGTCAGCGGCAGCCAGTGGCGGCCGTCGAAGCGCCGCAACTCGATGGTGCGGCCGCTGGCGGCCGCTTCGCTGAACACCAGCAAGGGCCCCTCATGCCCCGGCATGTCGGAACACTGCAGCCACGGCTCGGCCCCGTCGCTGCCCGCGCGGGCGTGCACGCTGGCGGCGCCCATGCTCCACGCACCAGCGCGTCGCCCCGCTCCCGCATGGCCCTGCACCTGGCCTGGCCCGCTGGCGGCTTCGACCCAGGCCACGCTGATGTCGCCGCATACCTCCACCGCCGGTGCCTGCGCAGCCACCTGCGTGCTCACGGGCCTCCCACCCACCTGCACCCAGCCCGAACCGACGACGTCCAGCCGCACAGCCTGGCTCGTCACCGTGCCGGCGCTGGTCACCACGTTGACGCTGACCTGGCCCGCCTGGCTCAGCTGCGCCGCCGGAATGGACCACACCGGCGTTTTGTCGGTCTTCACGATGCGCCCGTTCAGCATCCAGTCGTAGCGCGTGATCACGACGTTCTTCTCCGGAATCGCCACGATGCTGAACTCGGTGCCATGGCCCGCCGCCACACGGGCCGGCAAGGGCTGCTGCTTGATGTTGACCGGCGATGGCGGCGGGAAGAACTGCGCCAGTGCAGGCGCCATCGCCAGCAGCAGGCTCGCCGGCGCCAGGCGCGGCCATCGCCGGCCAGGTTGTACGTTCGTCATCATTGCGCTTCCTCTCAGGGCAAACGGGGTTCAGCGGCGGACATCGACATACCAGCCGTCGCCGTCATGGAAAAACGCCGCGCGCCAGCCTTCGGCCTTGAAGCGGTTGGCCACCTCCTGTGCACGGCGTGCGGTGGCGAAAGGGCCGTAGCGGCCGGGCCGGGCCAGCGCGGTCAGCGGCGCGCCCAGCCAGGCGACGGCGGCCAGCAGGCACATGCGGCGGGATCGTGGCGTCATGGTTCCACCTTGGGGCTTCAGGGCAGGGTCAGCGTCAACACCACGTCGTCGGCATAGTGGCCGTCGAATTCGGGCGCCTGCGCATCGTTGAGCACATCCTCGTAGGCATAGATCTCCGCCAGCACCACGCGCGTAAGCGGCGGCAGCATCAGTTGGGTTCGAGCCTGCTGCCAGGCCGCGCCTGTGGTGTCGACGCTGCTCGCGCCCACCGCCAGCGCGGCATTGGCCTGATAGCGCTGCGGCACGCCGGCGTCGGTGGTGTCGAAGGCCAGCAAACGCAGGTCGAAACGGCGGTCGGTGTTGGGCCCGCCGGTGACGCGGTGGAACCAGGCGCTGGCATCCACGCGCACGCCGCCGGCATCGATGGCGCTGCTCCAGGCGCGCAGATCGACGATCTGCCACATCTGGCTGCTCACCAGGGTGGCCGAAGCCTGCGGCCCGGTGGCGATGAACTTGAGCATGCTGGCACCGGAGCGTGGCGTGATACCGGCATCCGCCCCTACGGTGCTGGTTGCGTCACCTTGCCAGGCACCGGACAGGCTGGGTACACCGCCTGCTGCGACCAACTGCTCGAACCCGGGGTTCAGCACCAGGTTGCCCGTGCTGGCCGAGGTCACGGCTTCGAAGGTGGCGGTGCAGCGAGCCTGCCCGGTCACTGCCAGCACGAAGTTCGTCGCGCTGCCGCTGCAATCGCCGGACCACGACACGAAGTGCGCGTTGGCCCCAGGCTCTGCCGTCAGGACCACATCGCTCGCTGTCGTCGTTTCAAGGCTGCAGTTCGGGGGACAGCTCAGAGTGCCCAGCCGCACCACCCCTGGCCCGGTCACCATCACTTCCACGCGATGCTGTGCGGTGGGGACGAAGCGAACCTTGCACAGGGAAGTTCCGCCGGCAAGCAGGGTCATATCGAACTGGTCCGGGCTGCCTCCCCTGACGCAATCGCCTTCCACCTGATCCAGCCGCCAACCGGCATCAGGTGAACTGCGCAACGTCAAGCTGCCGCGTGAGTCCACCTGCATGGCGCAGTTCACGCCTGCGGCCCGGCACTCCAGGCCGGCAGGTGTGCTGCTGACGAGGCCGTTGCCTTGCACCTCCACCACCACCCGGGTTCGTACTGTGCCGTCGCACTGCCCACCGAACGCGGGGTGTCGCACGGCCGTGGCACCGCCTCCAGACACATCGACCCGCCAGAGTGCCGCGCGTCCCTCCGGGCAGGCGCCGGTGATGGCCCAGCCGTCCGCCACATGGCTGACATGTCCCAAGCCGGGCACCGCAATGGGTACCGCTTGCAGAAGGGGCGTCCAGAACCACAGGCTGCCATCGGACCGCACCGCCCATGCCGTCGCACCGGCATGCACGGCAACGGCATCCGGCAGGCCATCGATCCGGCTGGGCGTGCCATCGCTTCCCTGTGCACCCCTGGCCAGCGACCAGGACCAGACCTCGCCGCTGCGCAGCAGGGCCAGCGCATAGAAGGGCCGGGAGTTCTGGCCGACCTGTCCCGAAACAGAGAAGCTCCGCACCGGCCCCGGCAGTCCGGCCACCGGGGTGGGCGCCGCACCCGACCCAGGCACCCAGCGCAGCAGGCTGCCGTCTTCCTGCAGCAACAGTGTCGGCGCGCCGGGCAGCCGCGGGCCGGCGGCCTGCAGCAGCGTGGGCGTCTGGCGGTTGTAGGGCCCGAAGGTGACCGCCTCGAAGCTCACCTGCCCGACGGCCTGCCAGCCAATGGAGGTCACCTGCCAGAACGGCCCCCTTGAAGGCCAGCTGAGAGCCACCGCGCCGAACGGGCCGGTGTCCAGCGAGGTCGCGTACGCGATGCCGGGTACCGGCGTGGGTGTGATCTGGTGGCTGAACTGGTCGGCGGCGGAAGCGAATCCCAGCTCGCCTTGCAGGTTCTCGCCCCAGGCCAGGAGGGCCCGATCACCGGTTGCCGGATCCCGGAGGTAGGCGGCATACACCGATCCATTGGAAATGGCCACATGGGTCCAGGCACGCCCACCGCTGGCCGAGGGCAGCGCAACGAAGTCCGGCACCTGTTGCGGCTGAACCGACTCCAACTGCAGGCTGCGGTCGAAGCCCTCCACCCCAGGGTAGGACCCCTGGGCCAACTGGCCAGCCCCGTTCTCGCCCATGCCGAACAAGCCACCGGCATCGGTCCGCACGAGCACAGTCGCGCCATCGGTGATCACCTCCACGGCGTCACCCAGGTTCGCGGCAGCAGGGGCGAGCACATCAAAGCTGAATGAGTCGGTCTGTGTGTTGGCCGGCGCCCGTGTGCCGACCGACTTCACGCCCACCCAATAGCGCCCGGGCACGGCGGCTGGCGAGGGCGTGATGGTCCAGAGCTGGCACCCGGTGGTGGCCGGCGCTGCACAGGGCGCGGTGCTGATGTCGATGTGTGAGGCGCTCTCCGACAGCGTGATGCGGTAGCCGGACGGAGGGTCGTCCGCAGGCTGGGCCGGCATCTCGATCTTCCAGACCATGCTCTGGCCACGCGCCACCGAGGCCGGGCCGCTGGCGACCACGGGTGCGGCAGGATCGATAGGGTTGAGCGAGGGATCCACAGCTGCTCCGCAGCCCCAGAGCAGCAGGGCGGTGGCGCTTGAGCCCACAATGGCCGGTATCCGATATGAACCAGTCTGGCCTGCTGGCCCCTCATGCCGCACGCACGACGCCTGCCGCGCAAGGGTCGGATTCTCAAGCGGATCCATCGTTTGCATCAGGGGCTCCTTGAGCGCGGTGGTCCGGCGTTTCGTTCAGCCGGCCTACGAGGAACTCCAGCAGCGTCTGCGGCTGGTCGAAGGTGCCCGCAACCTCCTCGTCAACGCGCCTTGCGCTGGCTTGGAAGCCTGTTGCGTCCCGGTCGACGCTCACGATGAACAGATGCACGCGGCCCATGGCGTGCAAGGTAGATGGAGGGGCGTTTCGCGAGCGTTTCGCGGGCCGGATGTCAGCCGAGCAGGCGGTCGATCGCGCGCTGCAGTTCGGCGTCGTCTGCCGCTGGATAAGGCGGTGCGGGCCAGCCCGCGCGCATCGCTGCGCAGCGCGGCAGGAGCACGGCCTGCGGTGGCCGGTTGCGCTCGGCCCGCTGCGCAAGGGCGGCGGCAAGATCGGCATCGCCGCCATAGTCGGCCAGAGCCGCCAGGCTCCACAGCAGGCCGCGCGCGTTGACATCCTTGGCCAACGGGCCCACCTGCGCGCAGGCCAGGCGCAGGTGCACACGGGCCTGTTCCGGATCGCGGCGGG
>DAORNK010000267.1:0-312 GCA_035440985.1 Rubrivivax sp.
GCTGGGCATGGACCTGAGCGGCCGCAATCAGCCCTCCGGCCAGGTCCAGGCCGGATCGGCGCCGGTGTGCAGCGGGCGCTGAGAGCGGCCGCTCAGCGCCTGCCCAGCAGCAGCAGCACCACGCCGGCGGTGATCACGCCGGCCGCGGCCCACTCCTGGCCGCTGACCACCTCGCCGCCCAGCATCACACCGAGCACCAGGCCGATGATGGGGTTGACGAAGGTGTAGCTGGAGGCCAATGCGGCGCTGGTACGCTGCAGCAGCAGCATGTAGGCCGAGAAGCCGATCAGCGAGCCGGCGACCACCAGGTAC
>DAORNK010000267.1:434-6322 GCA_035440985.1 Rubrivivax sp.
TCAGCGCGCGGCCCCCCGGCAGGCCGTGGCGCGCCCACACCGTACCCAGCGACCAGGTGATGCAGGCGGTGGCGATGGCCAGCAGCCCACCGGCCGAGGCCGCGAAGCCCTGGCCGCGTGTCAGCAGCACCACGCCGGCCAGCCCCAGCGTGATGCCGGTGGCTTCCAGCGCGGTGGGCCGCACGCCATACGGCCACTGTGCCAATGCCACGAGAGCCGGCACGACGGCAATGAAGGCCACCACCAGGCCCGAGCCGACGCTCACTTCGGCCAGCGCAGTGGCCCCATAACCGCCACCGAGCATCAGGGCGCCCAGCACGGTGGCGCTGAACCACTCGCCGCGTGTCGGCCAGGCCGCGCCGCGCCACCAGGCCCACGCACCCAGCAGCAGGCCCGCCGCGACGAAGCGGGTTCCCATCTGGAAGAACGGCGGAAAGCTCACCAGGGCCCACTTGATGGCCAGGTAGGTGGAGCCCCAGATCACCCAGGTCGCGGCCAGGCAGGCCACGATCAGTGTCGGCAGGCGTCGGGGGGTGCCCAGTGGCATCGAGGCGGTGTCGGACATGCAGCGATGGTAGGCAGGCCGCACCCCTTCTTCCAGATAGGGCACAAGGAAAACTCGAGCCCCAGCCTTGCAATCGACGATAGAACGGCGCAAAGTCCTTGAAATGGCAAACCTACTGACGCTCGATACCTACGACACACGAATCCTGGCCGAATTGCAGGCCGACGCCCGCCTGAGTCTGGCCGAGCTGGGCCGCCGGGTGCATCTGAGCCAGCCAGCGGTGGCCGAACGGGTGCGCAAACTGGAGGCGGCCGGTGTGATCACCGGTTACCGGGCCACCGTGAGCCTGCCGCTGCTGGGTTACGGCATCCACGCGTTGGTGCGCGTGGGCCGCGCCGACTGGGGCCGCATGACGCACCTCATCCAGCAAACGCCGGAGATCGTGACGGCCTGGAATGTGACCGGCGAAGACAGCTGGGTGATGGAGATCGCGGTCACCGACGTGGCCCATCTGGACGCCGTCATTTCGCAACTGTGCCTGTTGGCGGAAACTTCGACTTCCATCATCCTCAAGACCCTGCGCCAGCACCAGGTGATGCTGCCGCCCAAGCCGGAGACCACCGCATGACCAGCCCCGCCACCAGCGACCTGTGCGATGCCCACAAGGAAGATCCCGATCTGCGCGTGCTGCCGCCCGTGTTTCGCAGCTTCGGTGCACGGCCGCGCTTCTGCGGGCCGGTGGTCACCGTCAAGTGCTTCGAGGACAACACCCGGGTCAAAGCCGCCGTGGAAGGCCCGGGCCAGGGCCGCGTGCTGGTGGTGGATGGTGGCGGCTCGTTGCGCCGCGCTCTTCTGGGCGGCAACCTGGGCCAGGCCGCTGCCCGCAACGGCTGGGCCGGTGTCGTGATCGACGGCGCGGTGCGGGACCTGCTCGAACTGGCCACCAGCGCGGTTGGCGTGCGCGCCCTGGCCAGCGTGCCCCTGCCCACCACACGCCGTAACGAAGGGCAGGCCGACGTGCCGGTGCAGATCCAGGGCGTCTGGGTGCGCCCCGGTGACTGGCTCTATGCCGACGAGGACGGCATCGTCGTGGCCAGCCGGGACCTGCGCTCATGATCACCAAGGCCAGGGCGGCACGCAGTGCACAGGCGCAGGCCGATGGGGGCGCTGCAGCCGTGCCATGGGAGGTGCTGCCCGCCGCTGGAGCCACAGCTGACGGCGACCTGCAGGCGGTGGCGGCGCGCTGCCGCAAGCAGGTCACGCGCAAGGCACTGTTTGCCGCCGGTGTGGCCATGGTGCCGGTGCCGGGGCTGGACTGGCTCACCGACGTCGGCGTGCTGGTGCGCCTGCTGCCGCAGATCAACGCGGAATTCGGCCTCAGCCCGGCGCAGATCGAAAGGCTGGCACCGGACCGCCGCATCGTGGTCTACAAGGCCATCAGCGCCGCCGGCGGCCTGCTGGTGGGCAGGGTGGTGACGCGGGAGCTGGTGCTGCGCCTGGTGCAACTGGTGGGTGTGCGCCTGACCACGCAGCAGGCAGCCAAGTACGTGCCGCTGGCCGGCCAGGCCGTATCGGCGGCGTTGACCTTCAGTGCACTCAAGTTCGTCTGCGAGCAGCACATCCAGCAATGCATGGCCGTGGCCCGTCAGTTGCAACTGCCAGCTCCAGCGGGCAGCCACTGAAGCCCCAGCGGCTACAATCGCAGGTTCGTCGGGGCGTAGCGCAGCCTGGTAGCGCATCTGGTTTGGGACCAGAGGGTCGAAGGTTCGAATCCTTTCGCCCCGACCATCTCTTCGGCCGCGGGGCGCCAGCCCCGCCCAGGGGCCCGCGCCACAATGGCGCATGAATCCACCCGCCTTCACGTTGCGCGACGCGCAGCCCCAGGACCTGCCGGCCATCGTCGGCCTCATCCGCGAACTGGCGGATTTCGAACAGCTCACGCACCTCGTGTCCGTCACGCCCGAAACGCTGCAGCCGCATCTGTTCGGGCCACGGCCGGTGGCCGAGGCGCTTGTGGGTGAGGTGCAAGGCCAGGTGGTGGCGTTTGCCCTGTTCTTCACCAACTTCTCCACCTTCCTGGGTCAGCCGGGCTTGTATCTGGAGGACCTCTACGTACAGCCGGCGCATCGCCGCAGCGGCTTGGGCAGTGCGCTCCTGCAGCGGCTGGCCGCCCTGGCCGTGCGGCGTGGCTGCGGGCGCTTCGAGTGGAGTGTGCTGGACTGGAACGCGAACGCGATCGACTTCTATCGGCGCATGGGAGCCACGGTGATGCCCGACTGGCGCATCTGCCGTGTCACCGGTCCGGCGCTGGCCGCGCTGGCCCGCTGAGAAGGCGCTGATTCAGGCGATGGCCAGCTCCAGCAGGCGTTCGTGGGGCAGGCCAAGCTGGAGGGTGGAAGCACCCACCACGCCGAGGACGGCGTACTTGCGGTCGGCGGTGCTGCGGTGCAGCGGCGTGCTCAAGGGCCGGTCGAAGGTGTCGGTCAGGCAGGCCACCATCGGCGCGGTGATGACTTCGCCGCGTCCGATCACGACGGCCAGTTCGCCCGAGGCCAGCCTTACGAAGCAGCCCGGAGGGTAGATGCCGAACTCCTTGACCAGGGCAGCGGTCATCGGGTGGCCAGGGTCCTGCATGAACATCTGGCGCCCGGCCATGTCGGCCGCCATCGCTTCGCGTGATGCGCGCGGGGCCAGCTTGGCGGTGTAGACGTCGGCGCGTCGGACCAGCGAGGCCAGCTCGCAGACGTCGGTGCGGCCGGTGGGGTAGCCGCGGCCGTCTTCCTGTTCGTGGTGTTCCAGCACGGCGCGCAGCCAGTCGCCGTCGCGGATGCCGGCCAGCTCCAGCATCCGCACGCTTTGCGCCGGGTGGTCGCGCAAGGCCTCGCGCTGCTCGCGGCTCAGCGGGGCCGTCTGTCGCGCCAGCTGGCCTTGCAGTTCCAGCATCGACAGGTTCATCGTCAGGCCGACCTTGAACACCCGCTCGGCCTGATCGATCGTCCAGCCCAGGCGCTGGGCCACCAGAAAGGCCGTGATGGCGCTTTGCAGCGAGCGTTGAGCACCATAGGCCAAATCGGCATTGCCGCCTTGGCGCAGCACCTGGAAGACGGCCAGGTCGGGGTCGCGCTCGATCAGGCTTTGCACGGGCCGGCTGGCGTCGTCCAGCGCTGCCACGAAATCCTGGTCCGGCTTGGCCAGCAGGGCCTGGTTGATGTCGTTGAGTGAACGGGTCCACAGGCCCGGCAGCAGGGCGCGCGGCGCCTTGAGGATCTCTTCGCGGGGTGTTTGCAGCTCGGCGATGTCCACCAGCGCGCCGCGCTCGAACAGGGCCTGAAGCTGCTCGCTGGACTCCACCTTCTGGCCGCGTGCCAGCAGCAGGGTCTGGTCGGCGTGGCGCACGTTGAAGGGCAGTGGTGCGCCCAGATGGACACGGTGCTTGACCGAAGCGAGTTGCGCGAACTGCATGATGTTCTTCTGCGGCCGGGCCGGCCATTGGATGCTGCGATGGGGGGTATTTCGGCCCGGGCATACACAACTTGACTATGCTTCGGTTTGGGTTGAATCTGCACCGATCGGGCGTGCGGCGATAAGCTCGCGCATGAACCCAAAAACTTCACGAACGGGGCCCATGGTTGATGCCCATGCGCTGCTGCACCAGGGCCTGCGCTGGCAGGTGCCCGACCGATTCAACATCGCCCGCGTCTGCTGCACGCGCTGGGCGCGGCAGCCCGATGGCGCCGAGCGGATTGCCATCGCCTGGGAACACGAAGACGGCCGCAGCGGCACCTTGAGCTACGCCGCCCTGCAGGCCCAGGCCGACCGTCTGAGCCACGCCCTGGTGCGGCTGGGTGTGCGCGCGGGTGATCGGGTGGCCATCGTGATGCCGCAGCGGCCCGAGACGGCCGTGGCCCACATGGCGATCTACCAGCTGGGTGCGGTGGCCATGCCGCTGTCGATGCTCTTCGGCCCCGAGGCCCTGAGGTATCGCCTGCAGGACAGCCAGGCCGGTTTGGCACTGGTGGATGAGAGTGCGGTCGCCAACCTGTGCGCCGCGCGTGCCGACTGCCCGGACCTGCGCACCGTGGTGGCCGTCGGCGGCGCGGCAGGGCAGGGTGACGCCGACTGGGACGCCCTGCTGGCCGGGCACCAGGGGCCCTTCGAACCCGTGGCCACCGGGGCCGACGATGCTGCGGTGCTGATCTACACCAGCGGCACGACCGGCCCGCCCAAGGGCGCGCTGATCCCGCATCGCGCACTGATCGGCAATCTGAGCGGCTTCGTGTGCAGCCAGAACTGGTTCGGTTCGGGCCGTGACGAAGTCTTCTGGAGCCCTGCCGACTGGGCCTGGACGGGTGGCCTGATGGACGCCTTGCTGCCCACCCTGTACTTCGGGCGTCGCATCGTCGCCTACCAGGGCCGCTTCGCTCCCGAACAGGCACTGGCGCTGATGGCGCGTCACGCGGTGACGCACAGCTTTCTCTTCCCCACCGCGCTGAAAGCCATCATGAAGGCCGTTCCGGCGCCGCGCCTGCACCACCGGCTGCGCCTGCGCGCCGTGATGAGCGCCGGTGAGGCCGTCGGCGATACCGTCTTCCACTGGTGCCGGCAGGCACTGGGGGTCACGGTCAACGAGATGTTCGGGCAGACCGAGATCAACTACGTCGTCGGCAACTGCGGTGCCTGGCGTGACGCGCGGGGCCGGCAGCACCCCGGCTGGCCGGCCCGGCCTGGCAGCATGGGCCGCGCCTACCCGGGCCACCGGGTGGAGGTCATCGACGACGAGGGCCGTGTCTGCCCGCGTGGCACGCCAGGCGATGTGGCCGTGCACCGGCTGGACGTGCACGGCCAGCCCGATCCGGTCTTCTTCCTCGGCTACTGGCGCAACCCGGCGGCCACCGCCGCCAAGTACACCGGTGACCCGGCCTCCAGCTGGTGCCGCACCGGCGACACGGCGGTGATGGATGAGGACGGCTATCTCTGGTACCAGGGTCGCAGCGACGATGTCTTCAAGTCGTCCGGCTACCGCATCGGCCCCAGCGAGATCGAGAACTGCCTGGTGCAGCACCCGGCGGTGGCCAACGCCGTGGTCGTGCCCAAGCCGGATGCCGAGCGCGGCGCCGTGGTCAAGGCCTATGTGGTGCTGGCGATCGGCGCGGTGGGTGACGACGCCCTGGTGCAAGCCCTGCAGCAGCATGTGCGTGCCCGGCTGGCGCCCTACGAATACCCCAAGGAGATCGAGTTCATCGACCAGTTGCCGATGACCACCACCGGCAAGGTGCAGCGGCGTGTGCTGCGCTTGCAGGAAGAGCAGCGCGCCGCGGGGCGAAGCAAGAGCTTGTGAAGATATGAATCGTGCCCGCGTAGGCCCCTGCATAGGGCCAAATCC
>DAORNK010000268.1:0-6321 GCA_035440985.1 Rubrivivax sp.
CTTTGGCATCACGCTGTTGCCGGGTGCCCCGACGGCCGCGCAATGGGGGCTGCTGGCGGCGGTGGTCGCCGCGGGTATGCTTGCCAGCCTGGTGCCCGGATGGCGCGCCTACCGCCTGTCGCTGGCCGACGGGCTCTCTCCACGAACCTGAAACCACCCATGCTGCGCTTGCTGCCTGCCCTCACTCTCGGCCTGGGCCTGACGCTGTGCGCCGCGGTGGGCGCGCAGCCCAAGGACGGCGTGCCGCTGATGAAGCCGCCCATCGCCGGGCAGGCCAAGCCGGCGGTCGCGGCACCGGGCGCGCCCCGCACCATCACCTGGGATGCGCTGGTGCCGGCCGACTGGGATCCCTTCAAGGAATTCAAGGGCCTTAACTTCCAGACGCTGGACGACGGTGACCCGCGTGCCGTTGCCATGCTCAGGCGCATGCGCGAAGTGTGGGACAACGCGCCCGCCAACCCGGCCCTCGTAGGCCAGACCGTGCGCCTGCCCGGTTTCGTGGTGCCGCTGGAAGACAGCAAGGAAGGCCTGAAGGAGTTCCTGCTCGTGCCCTACTTTGGCGCCTGCATCCACAGCCCGCCGCCGCCGGCCAATCAGATCGTGCACGTGGTGCCCAACACACCGGCCAAAGGGCTGCGCTCGATGGACACGGTGTGGATCACCGGCAAGCTGGCCACGGTGCGCACCGATTCGTACATGGGCGCGGCCAGCTACCGCATCGAGGCCCAGAACGTGGCACCCTACGAGGACAAGGCCCGCTGATGACGCGGCGCACCGCCAGTGATCTGACCCGCACCACCTTCGGCGTGCTGGTCATCGGGCTGCTGCTGGGTGCCAGCCTGTGGATCCTGCGGCCCTTCCTGGGCCCGACGATCTGGGCCGTGATGGTGGTGGTGGCCACCTGGCCGTTGATGCTGCGCGTGCAGCGCCACCTGTGGGGCCGGCGCGCGCTGGCCGTGGCCGTTATGACACTGGCCTTGCTGCTGCTGTTTGTCGTGCCGCTGAGCCTGGCCATCGTGACCATCGTCGGCAACGCCGACCGTCTGGTCGAATGGGCCAAGCTGGCCAGCACCTACACCCTGCCGGAAACGCCACCCCGCTGGCTGCTGGACCTGCCGCTGCTCGGCGGCGTGCTGGAGCGTGCCTGGGCGCAGGCGGCGGAACTGGGCCTGCGCGACCTGCTGCCCAGGCTCAGCCCCTATGCGGGCAACCTGACCCGCTGGTTCGTGTCGGAAGTGGGCAGCATAGGCGTGCTGTTGTTCCAGTTCCTGTTGACGGTGCTGATCTCGGGCGTGCTGTACAGCCACGGCGAGGCCGCAGCCGACCAGATGCGCCGCTTTGCCCAGCGGCTGGGGGGCGAGCACGGTGCTGGCGTGGTGGCGCTGGCCGGCGGGGCCATCCGCGGCGTCGCGCTGGGTGTGGGCGTGACGGCCCTGGTGCAGGCGCTGTTGGGCGGGCTGGGCCTGATGCTCGCCGGTGTGCCGTTTGCCGGGTTGCTGACGGCGCTGATGTTCATGCTGTGCATCGCGCAGCTAGGCCCCATACCCGTGCTGCTGGGGGCGGCGGGGTGGGCGCTGTATGTCGACCACCTGGGCTGGGCGATCGCCTTGGCGGTGTGGGGCGTACTGGTGGGCACGCTGGACAACTTCCTGCGCCCCGTGCTCATCAAGATGGGTGCCGACCTGCCGCTGCTGCTGATCTTCGCCGGCGTCATCGGGGGGCTGTTCGCCTTTGGCCTGGTGGGCATCTTCGTCGGTCCCGTCGTGCTGGCCGTGGCCTATACGCTGCTGGAAGCCTGGATGGCCGATGCGCCGGCGGCGCCACCCGAGTACCGCGACTGAGCAAGCGGCGCGTGACCTGAAACCGGTTTCAGAATAGACTGCCGGCCCATGAAGACCGGCCTGCCCTACCAAGACGCCACGCTGCCCGTCGAGCAGCGCGTTGCCGACCTGATCCAGCGCATGACGCTGCCGGAAAAGGTCGGCCAGATGCTGCAGCTGGACGCGCGCCAGGACGTCACCGGCCTGATCCGCGACTTCCACGTCGGGTCCATCCTGCACACCTCGCCAGCCGACATGATCCTGGCGGCACGGCTGGCCCGGCAGACGCGTCTGCAGATTCCGCTGCTGACCGCCGACGACTGCATCCACGGTCATTCGTTCTGGCCCGGTGCCACCATCTTCCCGACCCAACTGGCGATGGCCTGCACCTGGGACCCGGCCCTGATCCAGCAGGTGGGGCGCGTGACGGCGCGCGAAGTCGCAACCACCGGGCTGCACTGGACCTTCTCGCCCGTGCTGTGCATCGCGCGTGACCTGCGCTGGGGCCGCGTGGGAGAGACCTTTGGTGAAGACCCGCAACTCATCGGCGACCTGGGCGTGGCCCTGATCCAGGGCTACCAGGGCGATGGCCTGTCCGACCCGACGGCCATCCTGGCTTGCGCCAAGCACTTCGTCGGCTATTCCGAGACCCAGGGCGGGCGCGACGCCAGCGAAGCCGACCTCACGCCGCGCAAGCTGCGCGCCTGGTTCCTGCCGCCTTTCGAACGCGCCGCACGCGCCGGCTGCCGCACCTTCATGCTGGGCTACCAGTCGATCGACGGCACACCCATCACGGCCAACGAGTGGCTGCTCAACGACGTGCTCAAGGGCGAATGGGGCTTCACCGGCACCCTGGTCACCGACTGGGACAACGTCGGCCGCATGGTCTGGGAACAGAAGATCCAGCCTGACCACGCCAGCGCCGCAGCCGTGGCCGTGAAGGCGGGCAACGATCTGGTGATGACGACAACGGCCTTCTTCGAAGGCGCGCAACAAGCCGTGCGCCGAGGCCTGCTGACCGAGGCGGACCTGGACCAGGCGGTGGCGCGCATCCTGCGGTTGAAGTTCGAGCTGGGCCTGTTCGAGAACCCGCGCCTGCCGGACCCCGAGATGCAGGCGGCCGTGATCGGCATGCCTGCGCACACCGCACTCAATCTCGAGGTGGCGCGCCGGTCGCTGGTGCTGCTCAAGAACGACGGGCTGCTGCCGCTGTCGCCGGACCAGCCGCTGCGCATCGCCGTGGTCGGCCCGAATGCCGACGACCCGCACACGCAGCTGGGCGACTGGGCCGGCGCCTCCGGCCAGATCGACTGGATGCCCGACGGCCATCCGCGCCACCTGACCAGCACCGTGCTGGATGGCCTGCGCGGGCTGGCGCCGGCTGGTTCGACCATCACCCACGCTCCAGGCGCCGAGATCGCGGTCATGACGCCCGACCCGGAAGGCGCCTGCTTCGACGATGGCCAGCCCCGGCCCCCCGTGGCCGCACCTGCACCGGCCGAACCAGCGCTGCTGGGGCAGGCCGTCGCTGCAGCGCAGGCGGCCGATGTCGTCGTGGCGGTGGTGGGCGACACGCTGGCCTTGATCGGCGAAGCGCGCTCCACCGCCACGCTGGAGCTCTTCGGTGCACAGAACGCCTTGCTGGAAGCCCTGGCCGCCACCGGCAAGCCCATGGTGGTGGTGCTGCTGGCATCCAAGCCGCAGGTGTTGCCGCCCGCCGCGATGGGCGCGGCCGCCATCATCAACGCCTTCAATCCGGGCATGCGCGGCGGCCAGGCACTGGCGGAACTTATCTTCGGCCTGATCGAGCCCAGCGGCCGCCTGCCGGTGACGTTTGCGCGCCATGCCGGGCAGCTGCCGGTGTTCTACAACCAGCTCAATGGCCAGCACGGCCACCGCTATGCGGACCTGACCCAGGAACCACTGTTCGCCTTTGGCGAAGGCCTCTCGTACACCACCGTCGAATACGCTGATCTGGAGTTGCGGCAGCGCGAATACCACCAAGGCGACACCGTGCGTGCGCGCATCACGCTGCGCAACACCGGGCAGCGCCCGACACTGGAGACGGTGCAGGTCTACGTGCGCGATGTGGTCAGCAGCGTCACCTGGGCGGTGAAGGAACTGAAGGCCTATCGACAGGTGCAAGTGCAGCCCGGTGAACAGGTCGTGTTGGACCTGGAAATGCCGGTGGCCGCGTGCTCACTCGTCAACGCCAAGGGGGAGCGTGTGGTCGAAGCCGGTGAGTTTGACTTGCTGGTGGGGCGCAGTTCGCGCAGTCGCGATTTGATGGCGGTGCGCTTCAGCGTTCTGGCCTGAGGCGTTCGCGGCCGGCAACGGGGTGGCCGCCTACGCTTATGGGAATTCTTATGCGCTGCGGCGGCCACCCCGTTGCCAGCCGAAGTGGTGGTGCCTGAAACACCGGCGTGCCAACCCGCGTGGTGCTGTGGTGGTGTGGGTGTGGCCCGGCGCAGCGCACAAGAATTCCCATAAGCGGAGCCGGGCCACACCCACACCGCCGCATCGTGCAGGCCGATGCAAAGTGCAAAGCGCTCGTCAGCGCAATTCAGCCCACCAACGCCCGCTCATGCAGCAGTGCCCGTGCCTGCGCCGCATGGGTGAACTGCAGCGCCTGCCAGCCCAGCCCCTGCGCCGCCTGCACATTGGGCAGGTGATCGTCGAGGAAGAGCAGATCCTGCGGCGAGGCCGCACCAAAGCGCTTCGCGGCCACCTCGAAGATGGCCTTTTCAGGCTTGTTGTGCCCCACGCGCCCGCTGAAGACCCCATCGATGAAGCAGCTCATGAAGTCGTTGCTGGCCTGCAGGTGGTCGGCATAGGGCGCCGGCATGTTGGACAGGAAGTACAACTCGTGGCCCGCCGCGTGCAACTCCCGCAACAGCGCCACGCTTTCGGGAATGGGCTGGAGCTCGCGCGTCACGCCGTCCACCACGGTCTGCACGTCTGCCGCGGCCAGGCCGGTGCGCCTGGCGATGCGCTGCACCAGCTCGGGAATCTGCACCGCGCCGCGGTCGAAGTCACCCCAGTCACCGGTGTAGCCCTGGAAGATCTGCGCCACCCAGTGCACGGCCTGGGCCGCGTTGTGCGCCACGTGAGGGATCTCGCGTTGCAGCATGGCCACCGGGTGCCAGCTGAAGAGCACACCACCAAAATCAAAAACGATCTTCATGAACGAAGCTTCTTCAGGAGACCGGCGGTGGACCCGTCCAGCCCATCGGTGTTGCCGCTGCCCAGGCGCGGAAGCAACTGGTTGCACAGGGCCTTGCCCAGCTCCACGCCCCACTGGTCGAAGCTGTTGATGCCCCACAGCGCGCCGCTGGTGAACACGCGGTGTTCGTACAGCGCGATCAGCGCGCCCAGGCTGCGCGGGGTCAAGGCGTCCAGCACCAGCGTCGTGCTGGGCCGGTTGCCGGGGAAGCTGCGATGCCGCGCCAGCACCGCGGGGTCGAAGCCCGGCGCGGCCGTGGGCGCTTTTTCACCCAGGGCTTCTTCGGCCGTCTTGCCCAGCATCAGCGCCTGGCTCTGCGCCAGGCAATTGGCCAGCAGCTTCTGGTGCTGATCGGCCAGGTGGTGCGCCGCGGTCTTCACCGCGATGAACTCCACCGGGATCACGTCGGTGCCCTGGTGCAGCATCTGGAAATAGGCATGCTGGCCGTTGGTGCCGGCTTCACCCCAGACCACCGGGCTGGTGCCGTAGGGCAGGGCGGCGCCGGCCACGTCCACGCACTTGCCGTTGCTTTCCATCTCCAGCTGCTGCAGGTAGGCCGGCAGGCGCTTCAGACCCTGGTGATAGGGCGCCACGCTGCGGCTCGCGAAGCCGTGGAAGTTGCGGTACCAGACGTCCAGCAGGCCCAGCAGCACCGGCAGGTTCTGCGCCAGCGGGGCCGTCGCGAAGTGGCGGTCCATCGCGTGGGCGCCGTCCAGCAGCGCGCGGAAGTTGCCTGCGCCTATGGCGATGGCAATCGGCAGCCCGATGGCGCTCCACAGCGAGTAGCGCCCGCCCACCCAGTCCCAGAAGCCGAAGGTGGTCTGGATGCCGAATTCGGCCGCCGCCTTGACGTTGGTGGTGGTGGCAGCGAAGTGCCGGTCGATGTGGCTGCCGCCCTGGCTCAGGAACCAGTCGCGCGCGGCATGCGCGTTGGCCATCGTCTCCTGCGTCGTGAAGGTCTTGCTGGCCACGATGAACAGCGTGTGCCGCGCATCCAGCCGCTTGAGCAGGGGTGCGATGTCATGGCCGTCGACGTTGCTGACGAAGTGCACACGCTGCAGCAGCGGCTGCGTGTAGGCCTCCAGCGCGGGCACCACCATCTGCGGCCCCAGGTCACTGCCACCGATGCCGATGTTGACGACGTCCGTGATGGCCACGTCGGCGCGCACACGGTCGGCGTAGGCCAGCATGCCGTCCAGCACCGAGTGCACGTCGTCGCTGAACGGGCCCTCGCCGCGCGGCGCGCGCAAGGCGGTGTGCAGCACGGCGCGGCCCTCG
>DAORNK010000269.1:0-6289 GCA_035440985.1 Rubrivivax sp.
CGCCGGCGATGCTGGCGCGGCCGGCTCGGGCACGCCGAGCTCGATGCGCGCGTGCTTGGTGTAACTCTCCTGCCAGCGCACGCCGCGTGCACGCATGGCTTGCCAGCGCTCGCGCACGGCCAGGCTGGCGTTCACTTCCTGAAGGTAGATGTCGACGGTGGCGTTGTCGATCTCGATGTCGATGGGACGCAGTTGCGCCCAGCAGGTCAGTGCCGCCGTGGCCGGCACCGGGCGTGCCGAGCGCAACACCACGGCAGTGGGGCGGTCGGCCACCCAGCGCATCGGTGCGGGCCGCGGCTGGCCCTCCCCCTGGCAGCCCGTGCGGGCCAGTTGGCCCAGAGGGATGGCGGTTTCCATGGCCGGAAACCGGTTGCCGGTGCCCAGGGCCAGAACGACCTCGCCGCGGTCGGTACGCGCCAGCGCGGCCAGCCAGCTGTCGTGGGCAGCCGCGTTGCCAGCCAGTGCCACCCAACCGATGGCCAGCGACGTAAAAGCGGACCAGGCGCGCATCAGAAGCTGGCCTGCAGCGTCAGGCGCAGGTTGCGCGGCTCGGCCGGGTGCACATGGCGGTCGGCCACGGGCGCGGCTTCACCCGGTACCTGCGACTCGTAGAAGTACTGGATGTCGTTGACCTTGCGGTCAAAGAGGTTGAAGACATCCAGCGTCACGCTGGCCTGTGCGCCCAGCACCTTGCCCAGGGCCTTCGTGGCGCGCAGGTTGAAGGTGGAAGAAGGCAGCGAACGCACGCTGTTGTCCTCCGCCAGCGCGCCGGCACCAAGGTAGCGCCATTGCAGGCTGGCCGTCCACCCTTGCAGGTTCTTCAGCGTGCCGGCCACGCTGGCCACGCGGTCGATGGCGTTCGGGATGCGGCTGCCGTCGTTGAGACGGGCGTGACTGAAGGCGATGTCGGCATCGAACAGGAACCAGGGCACCGGTTGCCAGCGGTTGCTGAATTCGATGCCGCGCCGGCGACTGGCCAGGCTGGCCTCGGTTGCACCGGCATCGCCGATGTAGACCAGCTCGCTGGCCGAACGCAGGCCCCAAACTGAAACCGAACTCTGCAGGCCGCTGACGGCCTGCGTGCGCAGGCCGACCTCCAGACCGGTCGAAGGCACCAGGGCGGGCACGGAGTCGACCGGGTCACCGCTCTTGGGATCGATGCGCACCGTCATGCCGCGCGCATCGTTGCTGTGCAAGCCCCGACCCATGTTGAAGAAGAGCTCCGTCCTGGGCGTGGCTGACCACACCATGGTGAGCTTGGGCGAGAGCCGGGTGTCACGGGCGCTGCCGCCGTTGACCGGCAGCGTGAGCGCGTCGACGCGGGCCTGCAGCCGGTCGGCGCGCAAGCCCAGCACGGCGCGCAGATCGGGTGTGAACTCCAGCGCCGTCTGCGCGAACACACCCAGCTGCGTCTGACGCACCTCGTCCTCGCGCACGGAGTTCGTGATGCGGCGGGCAACGCTGTCGAACAGCCCGACGCGGATACGGTCGTGGCGCAGTTGCACGCCGGCGACGGTGCGCGCCGCAAAGGGGCCGACATCATGGTTGAAGGTGTGCTCGGCGTCGGCACCGAAGACGGTGCGCCTGTCGGTCTGCTTGAACTGGTCGCCATCGGCCGGCCGTTCCAGCGCGTAGGTGAAGTTCGAGTTCAGGTCGAGGTCGGAGCGCAGCGCGTAGGCCGAGACCTGCGTGCGGCCGTTCGCCGTGTCGAAATGCCAGTCGCCCGAGAGGCTGGTGCGGTGGGCCTCGCCGCCCGTGGTGGGGTCCAGGCTGTCGAAGCGGCCGAAAGCACGGCCGTTGAAGCTGCCGGCGTCGATCAGGCGCTGCGGCACCTGATCAGTGGCCACCCAGCGCGAGCGGTAGGCCAGCGCCGAGACGTGCCAGCCCTGGGCGCGCGTGCCGCCACTGAGCGTGAACACGCCGTTGAGCTTGCGCACGCGCTCGGGCACGCTCCAGGGGCCGTCGGTGTTCATCACCTCCAGCGCACCCAGCGCCGTCACCCCGGCTGCCACCAGGCCCGAGCCGCCCGCCACCGCGCGACGGTAGCCGCTTTCACCCAGCGTCAGCTGCGCAAAGGGTGCGGCCACGCTGTTGACGTACTGGATGTCGGCCGACCCGGCGGCGCCAAAGTCGCCCACCGCGGCGAAGTAAGGGCCCTTGCGGTACTCCACGCGGTCCACCAGCTCGGGCAGCAGGAAGTTCATGTCGCTGTAGCCCTGGCCGTGGCCGTGTGTGGGCATGTTCACCGGCATGCCGTTGACCCTGGTGGCGAAGTCGGTGCCGTGGTCGAGGTTGAAGCCGCGCAGGAAGTACTGGTTGGCCTTGCCGTCGCCCGAGTGCTGGGTGACGATCACGCCGGGCACGAACTCCAGCACTTCACCGGGGCGCTGCGCCGGACGGCTTTGCAGCAACTCGCGACGTATCGTGCCGGCCGAGGCGGCGTCTTGCGTCCCCACCGCATTGTCGTAGTGGCCACCCTGGATGATGATCGTCTGGGGCGCGCCGCTGACAGGGCCGCCGTGGTTGGCCCACGCAGGCAGGCCGAGCAGGCTGCCCGCAGCAAGGGCCAGGCGGGTGCGGCGGAGCGAGCGGGAAATCTCGGTTGAGTGCATGGAAGTTCGAGGCGGTGAGGCGCGGGTGCGAGGATGTACGCGAAACGTGCGCTGTTGGATGCGACGAGGCTTCGGGTACGGTCTCAGAGAGCGCGCACCGAGTCCGCGCCCTCCTGGCGCATCGCGTCGGCGGCGCCGGACTCAGAGCTTGTGATGGTATGAAGATCTCCTCAATCATCATACACGTGGGCGTGACGGATGAGGTTTGCGGGCATCGGCCCAAGACTCAGGCCCGGCCCGGCGTCGGGCCGCCGGTGCGCACGAAAGCCAGCCCCGTCGCCACCAGGGCTACGGCAAGGTGTACTTGCCCCAGTCATGTCGGCAGGACTGGCCCGTACCGGGCTCCACGGCCTTGCCCCGGCCGACCCATTGGAAGGTGCCACCACCGCGGATGCCGGCCAGCTTGCCGGTGCCGGCCAGCCAGCGCCAGCTGTTCTGCCCGTCCGCGGCCATCTCCCACTCGCCCACTGCGGTGCCGCCGCTGGCCTGTACCTAGCGGCAGATGCCCTTGCCGGTGGACTTTTCACCGGCGATCAGCACGTGGCCCATGCAGCGTGTGGTCGCGTTTTCCCACTCCTTGGTGCTGCTGCTGGCGGTGATGCCCCAGTCCTCGACACCCACGGCCGTCAGCTCCGGACTGCTGTCGAGCAGCCTCTGCGTGCCGTGGCTGCAGACCACGAAGTCGTAGGTGAACTCGGCCGTCCACGCCGGTGTGCCGCACAGCGCCAGGATCATCGCGGCGGCCATCCGTTGGGTGCTCATGACTCGCTCCTGAAGTTCGCCGGGCAGTCATCGTGCCGCCGACGGGCGCGCGTGGATTGAGCACACGCAACGGCCAGCCGGCCGCCAGGATTCAGCGTTCGCCGGCCGCCGTGCTGGCCTGCTCGGGCAGCCCTTCCAGATGGGCCGCATCGGCCCATCGTTCGATGTGCAGTGTTCCGCCGACCCAGCGCAAACGGTTGATGCCGGTGTTGGGGATTTCGCAGGTGCGCAGGCCGGCCACCGGCAGGCCGTGCACGGTGCGCCACAACATGTCCAGCACGCCTCCGTGCGTGACCACGGCCACGCGCCGGCCCGCAGCGTCTTGGGCCAACTGGCGCACTGCGGCCAGCACGCGGGCATGGAACTGAAACAGACTCTCGCCGCCGGGCAGCGCAAAATCGCCGCGCTGCTCCAGCCAGCGTTGCCACAAGTCGGCATGGCGCAGCTTGATGGTGGGCACGTCCAGGCCTTCGAGCACACCGAAGTGCTGCTCGCGCAGGCCGGGCAGGGCCACCGGCACCTGGCCCCAGGCCGCCGCCAGGGGCGCGGCAGTCTGGCGGGCGCGGCTCAGGTCGCTGGTGAAGAAGACATCGTGCGGTTCGCCGGCCAGGCGCGCGCCCAGCCGCTGCGCCTGCGCCAGGCCGGCCGCGTTGAGCGGCACGTCGGTCTGGCCCTGGAATCGCTGCTGGCGGTTCCAGTCGGTTTCGCCATGGCGGATGAAAAGCAGTTCGGTCATCGCGGATATTGATCGTAGCGACCCGGCGCGAGTTGGCAGACTGGCCCCATGTCCACGTTGATCCTACTGCCCGGCCTGGCCTGCGATGCGGGCATCTGGCACGCCCTGTTGCCGTTGCTCCAGCAGCACCATCGCGTGCAGGTCAGCACCGTACACACGCGCCTGGCCGATCTGCCCGCCATGGCGGCGGCGCTGCTGGCGGAGACCAGCGGCCCGCTGTTGCTGGCGGGTTGTTCGATGGGCGGCATGCTGGCGCTGGAGGTCTGGCGGCAGGCGCCGCAGCGGGTGCGTGGCCTGGCCCTGCTGGGCACCACGGCCCGTGCCGACACGCCCGAACTGCTGGCCTTGCGCCGCCAGGCGATCGAGCTCTTTGCCGCCGGGCGGATGGAAGAGGTGCTGCGCGCCAACGTGCTGTTCGCCTTCCACCCGCTGGCCGCGGCACGCCCAGGTCTGGTGCAGGACTACCTGGCGATGATCCGCCGCGCCGGCCCCGAACAGCTGATCGCCCAGAACCGGGCCGTGATGGCCAGGGCCGACCGCCGCGCCATGCTGCCCCGCATCACCTGCCCCGTGCTGGTGGCCTGCGGCGAAGCCGACCAGATCACGCCGCCGGAGCACGCGCGCGAGATGGCGGCGGCCATCGCCGGCGCCCGCTTGGAGATCGTGCCCGGAGCCGGGCACATGCTGACCCTGGAACAGCCCGCGCGGTTGGGCCAGCTGCTGCTGGGCTGGCTGACGCGAGTCGAGACCTGATCACCCCAACACGCGCGGCGCCCAGACGCTGGCGTCGCTGTGCAGCAGTCCCAGCGGGTGACGGCGGCCGGCCTGGTGGTCGGCGATGCACTGCATCACCAGCGGGCTGCGGTGGCGGGCCGCCTGGGCTTGCAGCTCCTGCGGCGTCATCCACAGCGTGCGCACGATGCCGGTGTCCAGCGCCCGGTCCGGCAGCACATCGGCCACCGTGCCGCAGAAGGCAAAGCGCAGGTAGGTCACTTCCTCGCCGGTGGCCGGGCGCTGGAAGCGCGCCAGGTACGCGCCCAGCAGCGCCGTCGGTGTGAATGGGCGGGCTGTCTCTTCCAGCGTTTCCCGCACCACCGCCTGCAGCAGCGACTCCCCGGCGTCCAGGTGGCCCGCCGGGTTGTTCAGGCGCAGACCCTCGGGGGTGTGCTCCTCCACCAGCAGATAGCGCCCCTGTTGTTCGATCACCGCAGCGACGGTGACACTGGGCCCCCAGCGTTTGACATTGATCATGTCGCATCGTAATCGGTGGCCCGCCGGACCAAGCTGACGCCGGGCTGTCGTGATAATCGGTCGCCTTCCAGCCTTCACCTACGAGGAGACAAGAGCATGGCTTTGCTGATCGGCGTTCCGAGGGAAACAGCCGCCGGGGAAAAGCGCGTCGCGACCGTTCCGGATGTGGTGGAGAAGCTCATCAAGCTGGGTTTTTCGGTGGCGGTGGAAAGCGGCGCCGGTGATGCCGCGAACTTTGCCGACGACACCTACCGGGCTGCGGGCGCGCAGATCGTGCCCACCGCCGCGGAGCTGTGGGCCAAATCCGACTTCGTGTTCAAGGTGCGCCCACCCAGCCCCGACGAAGTGGCGCAGATGCGCGAAGGCGGCAGCCTGCTGAGTTTCATCTGGCCGGCGCAGAACCCCGAGCTGATGCAGCAGCTGGCGGCCAGGAAGGCCACCGTGCTGGCCATCGACAGCCTGCCGCGGCAGCTCTCACGCGCCCAGAAGATGGATGCGCTGACTTCGATGGCCGGTATCAGCGGTTACCGCGCCGTCATCGAAGCGGCCAACGCCTTCGGCCGCTTCTTCAACGGCCAGATCACGGCTGCGGGCAAGATCCCGCCGGCCAAGGTCTTCGTCGCCGGCGCCGGCGTGGCCGGCCTGGCGGCCATCGGCACCGCGGCCAACCTGGGCGCCATCGTGCGCGCCAACGACACGCGCGCCGAGGTCGCCGACCAGGTGGTCTCGCTGGGCGGTGAGTTCGTCAAGGTCGATTACGAAGAAGAAGGCTCGGGCGGCGGCGGCTACGCCAAGGTGATGAGCGAGGGCTTCCAGGCGGCGCAGCGCGCGATGTATGCGCAGCAGGCCAAGGAAGCCGACATCATCATCACCACCGCGCTGATCCCGGGCAAGCCGGCGCCCAAGCTGATCACCGCCGAGATGGTGC
>DAORNK010000270.1:0-3802 GCA_035440985.1 Rubrivivax sp.
GAGTACGCCGTGCTGCACGGCGGGCTGCGGGCCGACATCAGCGTCGATCCGCTCGGCGCACACGAGCGTCGCATCGTCTGTGGTGGGCGCTTGCGCCGCCTGCTCGTGACGGCCACCGAGACCGGCTACCGCATCGAGACCGAGAGTGGCGCGCACCGGGTCGAACGAGAGGATGGCGTGGTCGTGCGCGCCGGCTGGCCGGCGCTGGTGGTGGCGGTGCACGCGCGGCCGGGCAGCCGGTTGCGTGCCGGGGACCCGATCGCCGTGCTCGAGTCGATGAAGATGGAAACCACCGTCACGGCGCCCGCCGATGGCGAGGTGGTTTCGGTGGCGGTGGGTGTCAACGTCCAGGTCGAGGCCGGTGCGCCGCTGCTGCGCCTGCGCCTCGCAACGGCCGCTGGCCAGCCTGATGTCCCGGCGGCACCGGAAGCGGCCCTGCCGCTGGACCTGGCCGGGCTGGAGCACCGCACGGACTTTTCCCGCAAATGGTGCGAACGGGTCTTCGAGCCCCTGGGCAACTACCTGCTGGGCTACGACCTGCCGGCCACGGCGCTGCGCCGGCTGCTGACCGAACAGCGGCGCATGGGCGAGATCGCCGACGCCAGCGACGCCGCGCTGCTGGCCTGCGAGGACGGGCTGCTGGACATCTATGCCGACCTGGGTGCGCTGTATCGCCCCAAGACCGAAGACGAGCCGGACGAGGTGGCGCTGCGCACCGTGGATACGCAGGAGCACTTCGTGGCCTTCCTGCAATGGCTCGACGCTGAGCGGGCCGCGCTGCCAGCCGCCTATCGCAGCGGTCTGTGCCAGGCGCTGGACCGCTTCGGCGTGTCATCGCTGAACCGCACGCCTGCGCTCGAATCGGCGCTGATGCGGCTGTTCCGCTCCTTTGCGCGCGTGGTCGAACTCACGCCGGTCGTCAGTGCGATCCTGCAGCGCCGGCTGGACCAGCGCGCCTGCCTGCTGGCCGCATCGGGGCCGGCCATGCGCAGCCGGCTGGAACGGCTGACCTTGGCCACCCAGGGCCGCCAGCAGGCCGTGGCCGATCTTGCGCGCGACCTGCGCTTCCACTACTTCGACGAGCCGCCGATGGAGGCCGCAGCGGCCGAATTGCGCACCGAGATGGCGACCCACCTGGCCCACCTGGGCCGCTGGCCGACCAGCGAAGATCGTGCGCAGCGCATCGAGCGCCTGGTGTGGTGTCCGCAGCCGATGAGCGGATTGCTGCAGACCCTCTGGCGCCAGGAGCCTGCCACCGCCACGGCGCTGCGGCAACTGGTGCTGGAGGTGCACATCCGCCGCTACTACCGCAACTGCGAGCTGGGCGCGTTGCGCTACGGTCAGTTCGATGGTCAGGACTACGTCAGTTGCGCGTACACGCAGGGCAGTGAAAGCGCGCACCTGGTGGTCGCCTATCTGCCGTTGCAGCAGCTGCCCGCGCTGGCCGCGGCCATCGCGCCGGCGCTGGCCAAGGTCGAAGCGGCCCGCGGCGTGGTGGTCGACGTCGTGGCCTGGCAGGAAGGCGAGGCCCTGGATCTGACGGACAGCGCGCAGCGCATCGCCCAGACACTGGCCGACTGCCGGTTCGGGCGCAGCCTGTTGCGTGCCGATGTCGCGCTGACCTGGCTGGGCACGCACGAGGCCCCGATCAACGTGACGCGCACGCTGTCGTTCAACGGCACGGCCGAAGGGCAGTTCGAGGAGAACCAGGTCTACCGCGATCTGCACCCCATGCTCGCCCGCCGCCTGGAGATCTGGCGCCTGAGCAACTTCGAGCTCGAAAGGCGACCATCGCCCGAGGACGTGCACCTGTTCCTGGGTGTGGCGCGCAGCAATCCGGTGGACCGCCGGCTCTTCGCGCTGGCCGAGATCCGCGATCTGGACGGCGTCTTCGACCCGGCCAACGGCGAGATGTACTACCCCCGCATCGAACGCACGGGGCTGCTGGCGATGGCTGCCATGCGCACCGAGCTGTCGCGGTATGCGGCGCGGGACCGCCCGATGGCCAACCGCCTGGTGCTGGATGTCGCCGCACCCTGGAACCTGTCGGCCCGGGAAGTGGAAGCGCTGGCGCGGCGCTTTGCGCCGATGGCCGCGCGCGCCGGGCTGGAAAAGCTGGTCATCAAGGTGCGCATCCCCGACGCAACCGCCGCTGGCGGGCTGCGCGACGCGGTGCTCAAGTTCGAGGACGTTGGCCACTCGACCCTGGTCAGCGAAGGTCACGCGGGCACGGAGCCCGTGCGTCCGCTGGGCCGCTACCAGCAGAAGCTGCTGACCGCGGCACGGTTCGGCTCACCCTATCCGTTCGAGATCGCCCGTTTGTTCACGAGTGGCGGCGCCGCCTGCGGCCTGCCGGCGGGCAGCTTCCAGGAGCTGGACCTGGACGACCAGGACGAGCTGGTGCCGGTGCAGCGCGAGCCCGGCACGCACACGGCCCACGTCGTCGTCGGGCTGATCAGCAACCCGACCGAGGTGGTGCCCGAAGGCGTGCGCCGCGTGATGATCCTGTCCGACCCGACCGAGGGCCTGGGCAACCTGGCCGAGCCCGAGTGCCGGCGTGTCAACGCGGCGTTGGCCTACGGCCTGAAGCACAAGATTCCGGTCGAGTGGTTCGCGGTGTGCAGCGGTGCGCTGATCGCGATGGATTCGGGCACCGAGAACATGGACTGGATCGCGCTGACGCTGCGCCGGTTGATCGAATACACCCAGGCCGGCGGCGAGGTCAACATCATCGTCACCGGCATCAACGTCGGTGGCCAGCCGTACTGGAACGCCGAGGCCACGATGCTGATGCACACGCGCGGCATCCTGATCATGACGCCGGCCTCGGCGATGGTGCTGACCGGCAAGCAGGCGCTGGACTTCTCGGGCGCGGTGAGCGCGGAGGACAACTTCGGCATCGGCGGCTACGACCACGTGATGGGCCTGAACGGCCAGGGCCAGTACTGGGCGGCTTCGTTCCCCGAAGCCTGCGCGGTGCTGATGCGTCACTACGACTTCGCCTACGTGGTGCCGGGCGAACGCTTCCCGCGCCGCCGTCCGACGGCCGACCGCGCCGACCGCGACATCTGCGGCAGCCCCCACGCGTTGCTGGCCGAGAGCCCGTTCCGCAGCGTGGGTGATCTGTTCTCGTTCGAACTCAACCCCGAACGCAAGCAGCCCTTCGACATGCGTTCGGTGATGCGGGCGGTCGCCGACAGCGACTGCGCACCGCTGGAGCGCTGGAAGGACCTGGCCGAAGGCGACACCGTGATCGTCTGGGACACAGCCATCGGTGGCATTCCAGTGTGCCTGCTGGGCATCGAGTCACACAAGGTGCCGCGCAAGGGTTTCGTGCCGGCCGATGGGCCCCCGGCCTGGACCGCCGGCACGCTGTTCCCGACCTCCTCGCGCAAGGCCGCGCGGGCCATCAACGCGGCCAGCGGCAACCGCCCGCTGGTGGTGTTGGCCAACCTGTCCGGTTTCGACGGTTCACCCGAATCGATGCGGCGCCGGCAGCTCGAATACGGTGCCGAGATCGGCCGTGCGGTGACCAACTTCAAGGGTCCCATCGTGTTCGTCGTGGTATCGCGTTACCACGGTGGCGCCTTCGTGGTCTTCTCCAAGGCCTTGAATGCGTCGATGGAGATCGCCGCCGTCGAAGGCTCGGTGGCGTCGGTGATCGGCGGCACGCCGGCGGCGGCGACGGTCTTCGCGCGCGAGGTCAAGCAGCGCATCGACGGCGACCCGAAGGTCAAGGCGGCACGCAAGGCGCTGGCCGCGGCCACGGGGGCCGAGGCGGCCCGGTTGCGTGGCACGCTGG
>DAORNK010000270.1:3977-6246 GCA_035440985.1 Rubrivivax sp.
CAGGCCAGTGGTCGGGCCAGCCACGAGTGCAGGGGTCGCGCGCGGGCCAGGTCACCGCTGCCGGGCATGCGCTCGGGTGGCGGCCTGGCCTCCAGGCTGGCGAGCGTGAGCAGGAACTCGCCATCCCGGCGCCACCAGCCCGGGAAGGCGGCGCCGCGCGGGCCCGACACGGCCAGCGGGGCCCAGCCGTCGTCGCGACGGCCGGGCAGCAGCCGGACCTCGACACTGCGGGTATCGGCACGCAGGCCGACCTTGAGCACTTTCAACGCCGCCTCCTTGGCCGACCAGATCAGGTTGGCCGCTTCGTCGCGGGCGTCGCCAGCAGCCAGCCCCCGCACATGGGCGGCTTCGTGCGGCGTGAAGAAGTCGCCCACGAAAGCGTCGCTGCGCGGCTCGACCAGTTCCAGGTCGATGCCGATGGCCCCGCTGCCCGGCGCGCCGACGACGCAGACGGCCCAGCCTGCGCGGTCGCTGAGCGAGATTTCCAGAGCCTGCCGCCGGCCGTCGACATCGATGTAGGGCGCACCGCCGGGGTGGTTCAGGATCTCGATGCCGGCCAGCTGAGGCCAGGACGGCTGCCGTTGCAGCGTGCCGGCCACCGCGTGTTTGGCCGTCCAGCGCCGGGTCAGGAACTCGACCCGACGCTTGGTGAAGCGATAGCCGGCCAAACGGGCCTGTTCACGCGGCGACAGCCATTGCTGGCTTTCCGGCACGCTCGATTCACCTTCGGCCAGCCACCACATCGGATGCTCCTGCGAAGCACTGCCCCGCGAACACCTGGCAGGTGATCTTCAGTCGAAGACCGGCGACTCCACGCCCAGCACCTTGTGCAGTTTGGGGCTGGTGGTCGTGTACTGCAGCAGGACGCGTTTTTCCGGGAAGACGATGGGCGCCGCGGCAAAGGCCGCCAGCGCAGCTTCGTGGAAGCCCGACAGGATGAGCTTCTTCTTGCCGGGGTAGATGTTGATGTCGCCGACCGCGAAGATGCCGGGAATGGAGGACTGGAATTTCTCGGTGTCCACCGTGATCTGCTTGCGGTCGATGCCCAGGCCCCAGTCGGCGATCGGGCCGAGCTTGGGGCTGAGGCCGAAGAAGACCAGCAGCATGTCCAGCGGCATCACGCGGGTGACGCCGTCGCTGCCCGTGAGCTTGAGGTTGCGCAGGCGGCCGGCTTCTTCTTCGAAGCCGGTGATCTGGCCCACGACGAACTGCATCTCGTAGGCTTCGCACAGCTCCTTCATCTTGGCCACGCTGGCCGGTGCGGCGCGGAAACCATCGCGGCGGTGCACCAGGATCACGCTTTCGGCCTTGTGCGGGCCGTCCTGCGCGAAATTGAGCGCCCAGTCCAGCGCCGAATCGCCACCGCCGACGATGACCAGGTTCTTGCCCGCGAACTGCGCCGGATTGCGCACGCGGTAGTGCAGCTGCGAGCCTTCGAACTTCTCCAGGCCTTCGATCCTCAGCGTGCGCGGCTGGAACGAACCCACGCCGCCGGCGATGAACACGGTCTTGCTGATGAAGCGTGCGCCCTTGGAGGTCTCGACATCGAAGCGGCCATCGGGCCGCTGCTGCACGACGGTCACTTCCTGACCCAGGTGGAAGGTGGCACCGAAGGGCTCGATCTGCTTGAGCAGGTTGTCGGTGAGCTCCTGGCCGGTGCACATGGGCACGGCCGGGATGTCGTAGATGGGCTTGTCGGGATAGAGCTCTACGCACTGGCCGCCCGGATAGGCCAGCGAGTCGATGATGTGGGCCTTGATTTCCAGCAGGCCCAGCTCGAACACCTGGAACAGGCCCACCGGGCCGGCGCCGATGATCACCGCGTCGGTTTCGATCGTGGCTGATTCAGGCTGCGCTCTGGCGGCAGCACTCGGGGCATCAAGCTGCATGGTGGCTCAGCGAATCAGCTGGTCGAGCTTGTGTTTGACGTCCTTCCACTGGTCGGCATCGGCCGGCGCGGCCTTGCGCTTGGTGATGCTGGGCCACTTGGCGGACAGCTCGGCGTTGAGCTTGATGAAGGCCAGCTGGTCGCTGGGAACGTCCTCTTCGGGCAGGATGGCGTTGACCGGGCACTCGGGGATGCACACCGCGCAGTCGATGCATTCATCCGGGTCGATGACCAGGTAGTTGGGGCCCTCGCGGAAGCAATCGACAGGGCAGACATCGACGCAGTCGGTGTATTTGCAGCGAATGCAGGACTCAAGGACAACGTGGGTCATGGACGAACTCAAGGATGAAAGAAACGGATGCGAGGGCATGCCGCATCCCG
>DAORNK010000271.1:0-355 GCA_035440985.1 Rubrivivax sp.
GATGCGGCGCGCCTGGCCGCGGTGCTGGGCGGCCTGCGGCCTGCGCCTGAGGCCTTCCGCCAGCGCCTCATCGCCCAGGCCGCCGGCCAGGCGCAGGTACTGGCGGTGCATGACCTAGCCTACGTGGTCTCGCTCGACAAGACCAGCGTCGCGGTGGCGCGCGACGGCACCCGCCACGCCCTGGGCGAAGCGCTCGCCGATCTGGAAGCGGCCCTGGACCCGCAGCGTTTCTTCCGCGCCAACCGGCAGGTGCTGGTGGCCGCGAACGCCGTGCGTGCCTTTGCGCCTGCGCCGCGGGGCCGGCTGAAGCTGGTGCTGCAGCCCGAACCCGGCTTCGAGGTGCTGGTCAGCCAGG
>DAORNK010000271.1:455-6245 GCA_035440985.1 Rubrivivax sp.
CCCTTCAATCCACCGGCGTCAGCTTGGCAATCGCGAGCGCCAGCCACTTGCTGCCGTGGCGACCGAAGTGAACCTGGGCCCGTGCATCGGCGCCTCGCCCCTCCAGCACCGTGACCACGCCTTCACCGAACTTGGTGTGGAACACCGTCTGCCCCACCCGCAGGCCCTGCTGGCCAGGCACGGCCACCACCGGCGGGGGTGCGGCCACCGGCACCCGCGGTTCGACGCGGCCGGCGCCGACGATGCCGGTCAGGCCGCTGCCGCGCTGCCAGGCCTGCTGATACTCGCGCGCATAGCCGGAGCCGAAGCCCTGCTGGCGCGGCGTGATCCACTTCAGGGCGCCATCGGGCAGTTCGTCGAAGAAGCGGCTCTTCACGTTGTAGCGCGTCTGACCGTGCAGCATGCGCGTCTGGCTGAAGCTCAGGTACAGGCGCTTGCGGGCGCGGGTGATGGCCACGTACATCAGACGGCGTTCTTCCTCAACGCCGTCGGCATCGCTCAGGCTCTGCTCGTGCGGAAAGAGGCCCTCTTCGATGCCGGTGATGAACACCGCATCGAACTCCAGCCCCTTGGCCGAATGCACCGTCATCAGCTGCACCGCATCGGCGCCGGCCTGGGCCTGGTTGTCGCCGGCTTCCAGTGAGGCGTGCGTGAGAAAGGCCGCCAGCGGCGACATGATCTCGCCCGTGTCCGCATCGGGCACGGCAGCGGCACCGGCGACGGCGCGCTGCTCGTCGATGGGAAGGGCCACGGCGTCCTTGCCGAAGCCCTCCTGCGTGACGAAGCTCTCGGCCGCGTTGACCAGTTCTTCCAGGTTCTCGATACGGTCCTGGCCTTCCTTGTCGGTGCGGTAGAAGTCCATCAGGCCGGAGTGCTGCAGCACGTGGTCGATGATCTCGCGCAGCGTCAGGCCTCGGGTGGCCTGGCGCATGGCGTCCACCAGCGCCACGAAGGCCTGCAGATTGCTGCCCGCCTTGCCTGGCACGGCGCCCACGCTCTGTGCCAGGCTGCGGCCGCTGGCCTTGGCGGCGTCCTGCAGTTGTTCGATGGCGCGCGCGCCGATGCCGCGCGTGGGGAAGTTCACCACGCGCAGGAAGCTGGTGTCGTCGCTGACGTTTTCCAGCAGCCGCAGGTAGGCCAGCGCGTGCTTGATCTCGGCACGCTCGAAGAAGCGCAGCCCGCCGTAGACGCGGTAGGGCAGGCCGGCGTTGAAAAGCGCACTCTCCAGCACGCGGCTTTGTGCATTGCTGCGGTAGAGCAGTGCGATCTCGCTGCGCGGCAGGCCGCCGCGGTGCAGCTGCTGGATCTCTTCCAGCAACCACTGTGCTTCGGCGTAGTCGCTGGTGGATTCGTAGACGCGCACCGGCTCGCCCGCGCCCAGGTCGGTGCGCAGGTTCTTGCCCAGGCGCTGGGTGTTGTGTGCGATCAGGTCGTTGGCGGCGTCCAGGATGTGGCCGCAGGACCGGTAGTTCTGCTCCAGCTTGATGACACGCTCGACGCGGTATTCGCGTTCGAAGTCGGCCATGTTGCCCACCCGCGCGCCGCGGAAGGCGTAGATGCTCTGGTCGTCGTCGCCCACCGCGAACACACCCTGTTGGCCCCCTGGTGGCGCGAACATCTTCAGCCACGCGTACTGCAGCCTGTTGGTGTCCTGGAACTCGTCGACCAGCACGTGGCCGAAGCGGCGCTGGTAGTGCTCGCGCAACGGGTCGTTGTCGCGCAGCAGCTCGTAGGTGCGCAACATCAGCTCGGCAAAGTCCACCACCCCTTCGCGCTGGCACTGGTCCTCGTAGGCCTGGTAGATCTCCACCAGCTTGCGTGTCTGCTCGTCGCGCACTTCCACATCGCGCGGGCGTTCGCCTTCTTCCTTGCGCGCGGCAATGAACCAGGTCACCTGCTTGGGCACGAAACGTTCTTCATCCAGGTTCAGTGCCTTGATCACACGCTTGACGGCGCTGAGCTGATCGCTGCTGTCCAGGATCTGGAAGCCCTGCGCCAGGCCCGCGAGCTTCCAGTGCGCACGCAGGAAGCGGTTGCACAGGCCGTGGAAGGTGCCTATCCACATGCCGCGCACGGCCACAGGCAGCATGGCGCTCAGCCGCGTGAGCATCTCCTTGGCCGCCTTGTTGGTGAAGGTCACGCCCAGCACGCCGCCGGGCGAGGCCTGCCCGGTCTGCAGCAGCCAGGCGATGCGCGTGGTCAGCACCCGTGTCTTGCCCGAGCCGGCACCGGCCAGGATCAGGGCCGGCACGGCCGGCAGTGTCACCGCGACGAGCTGTTCGGGGTTCAGGTGGGCCAGCAGGGCCGGCGCGGCACCGGCCGGCGGGGTGTGAAGAGGCATCGGGGCATTCTAGGAGCCCGCCCTGCCGCGTCGGGCACGCTTCAGGCGTCGTGGCGGCCGGCCAGCACCTGCTGCACCAGGCCGTGCAGCTCCTCCAGCGTGTTTTCCTTCTTCAGCAGCGCGCGCACGCCGATCGCACGCGCCTGCTGGCGCAGTTCGTCGGCGATGTAGCCCGAGCTGATGACCACCGGCAGCCCCGGGCGCAGCCGGGCCAGTTCGATGGCCAGTTCCAGGCCCGACATCTCGGGCATGTTGTAGTCGGTGACGACCAGGTCACCGAGCGCGGGCTGCTCGTGCAGCAGGGCCAGCAGCTGGGCCGGTGCGGTGCAGGCGGTCACCCGATAGCCGGCCCGCTGCAGCAGGCGCTGCACCATCAGCACCATGACCTCGTCGTCGTCGACGTAGATCACGTGCTGGCCAACCCCGCCGGCTGCGTCGTCCGCCGGGCCACCACCCTGATCTTCTTCGGATGGTCCCGGCGCCACCGCCGGCAGGTAGACATGGAAGGTGCTGCCCTCGCCCAACTGGCTCTGCACCTGGACCAGCCCCTGGTGGCCACGCACGATGCCGTGCACCACGGACAGGCCTAGCCCCGTGCCGTGACCCGGTGGCTTGGTCGTGAAGAAGGGGTCGAAGATGCGTTCGACCAGATTCGGTTCCATGCCGCAGCCGGTGTCGCGCACCCACAGGTGGGCACAGGGGCCGGCTGGCAGATCGCCCAGGTCCAGGGCGGCAGCGGCATCGGCAGACAGCGCTTCCAGGCCGATTTCGATGTGCCCGCGCCCCTCAGGCAGCGCATGCCAGGCGTTGGTGCACAGGTTCATCACCACCTGCTGCAGCTGTGTGGCGTCGGCCTGCACCTGCAGCGGGGCATCGGGCAGTACGGTCTGCAGGCGCACCCAGGCTGGCAGCGTGGCCCGCAGCAGCGCGACGGTCTCTTCGACGACCGGGCGCAGGGCCTGGCCCACCAGTTCGTTGGGCTGGCGGCGACTGAAGGTCAGGATCTGCTGCACCAGGCTGCGCGCCCGCAGGCCCGCGCGGCGGATCTGGTCCAGGCTGTTGCGCGCAGCGTGGGCGGCTGGCAGGTCTTCGCCGGCGAGTGCGACGTTGCCCAGGATGGCCGCCAGGATGTTGTTGAAGTCGTGGGCAATGCCGCCGGCCAGCGTGCCGATGGATTCCATCTTCTGCGCCTCGCGCAGCTGCCGCTCCAGCGCCCTGCGCTCGGCTTCGGATTGCTTGCGCTCGGTCACGTCACGGGCCAGCACGATGAAGCGCGGCAGCTCGCCCGCCGGCACCGCCCGACGCGACACCGAGAGCTCGAACCAGCGCCGCCCGCCGGCCAACGCCAATTCGTACTGAAGGCCCGACGAATGGCCCAAGGCATGGGCCTGCTGCAGTGCGGAGGTCACCACCGCGGCGGCTTCGGCCGGCAGCACTTCCTCGAGCTTGCGCCCCAGGAAGTCGCGCGAGGCCATCAGCACCAGTTCGGTATTGGGCGAGTGCTGGTCGAGGATGGTGCCGTGCAGGTCCACGTCGAACAGCAGGTCCGGCACGGCCGCCAGCGTGGCCGCCAGTTCGGCCTGCGCGGCACGCAGCGAGGCCTCGGCCAGCTTGCGCTCGGTGATGTCCTGCACTGCGCCCTGCACGGCGCGCAGCCGCATGCCGGCATCGCGCACGCCTTCGCCCAGCACCCGCAGGTGCAACGGTCGGCCATCCACCGAAGCCGCTTCCAGTTCGATATCGAAAGCGGCGGCACCGCCCAGGCAGGCGTGGATGTGCTGGTGCCAGAGCTCGGCCGCCGCCGGCGTCAGCAACCGCCTGCCTTCATCGGGTGTCAGGGCCTGCAGACTGCCGGCACCCAGCAATTCGCCCAGTTCGATCGAGAACTCCAGCGGACCCTGGGGCGCCTCGTATTGCCAGCCTCCCAGCCGCGCCAGGCGGCCGGCCAGCCGCCAGCGTGATTCCGAACGGCTCAGCGCTTCGACGGCCAGCTTGCGCTCGGTGAAGTCGGCCATCGCCACCACCACCTCGAGCAGGGCCCCCGACTCGCCGTGCAGCGGGAAGGCGCTGCACAACATCCAGCCGGGCTCGGGTTCGCCGGCCCGGCGCACGCCCATCACGCGGTCGCGCAGCGGCCGTCCACTGGCCACCACCAGACTGACCGGGTGGCTTTCGGGGGCCAGCGGGGAGCCGTCCTCGTCGAGGAACGCCCAAGCCGGATGATTGGCGCGGCGGCCACGCAGGTCCTGCAGGCGCGCGCCGATGATGCGGCAGGCCGCGGGGTTGGCATCGCGCAGGCTGGTGTCCGCGGCATACACCAGCACACCCGAACGCAGCGCGTCGAGCAAGGCACGGGACTTGCGCTCGCTCAGGCGCAGGGCATCTTCGGCCTGCTTGCGCACCGTGATGTCGGTGACGACGATGAAGCAGCCGACCACGGCGCCCTGGGCATCGCGATCCGGCACCAGGGCCACCATCACCTGCCGCGGTCCCTGCAACGTGGGTGCCACGCTGTCCAGCGTGATCGATTCACCGGCCAGCGCACGCTCGATCTGCGGCGCCAGCCGCTCGATGGCGTGCCCGGCCAGCGCCTCGTCCCGGCGGCGCCCCAGCATGTCCTGCGGCCGCAGGCCGAACCAGCGCTCGTAGGTGGCGTTGACGAACAGGTAGCGCCCTTCGCGGTCCAGCCGCGCCACCGGGCCGGGCAATGCATCGGCCATGCTGGAGAGCTGGGCCTCGCGGTCGCGCAATGCCTGCAGCGTCTGGTACTGCTCGGTCACGTCGGTGAAGACCAGCACCACGCCGACGATCTCGCCGCTGGTGGAGCGGATGGGCGCCGCGCTGTCGGCGATGCGGTGCACCTGCCCGTCGCGTGCCTGCAGGACCGTGCCACTGGCCCGGCCCACGGTCTGGCCCTGTGCCAGCACCCGCGCCACCGGATCGGCATCCGGCCCTGGCAGGTTCACCCCCTGGGTCCGGAAGACCTCGTGCAAGGGGCGCCCCAGGGCGTCGGCCAGCAGCCAGCCGGTAAGCTTCTCGGCCATCCCGTTCATGCGGGTGATCCGGGCATGTGCATCGGTTGCGATCACCGCGTCGCCAATGGACATCAGGGTGATGGCCAGGCTCTCTTCGCTGCGACGCAGCGCTGCGCGGGACTGCATGCCGGCACTGACATCCATGTGCGTGCCCACCATGCGCAAGGGTGTGCCGGCTGCGTCACGTTCGACCACTCGCGCGCGGTCCAGGATCCACACCCAATGGCCGTCGCGATGACGCAGGCGGTAGGTGGCTTCGAAGGACTCGCTACGGCCTTGCAGATGAGCCTCCAGCGCCGCCAGCACGGCTGGCTTGTCCTCGGGGTGCAGGCGCGACTGCCAGGCTTCGTTGTCCGGCGTGATTTCGCCAGGCTGCAGTCCGATGATGGTGAACCAACGCTCGTTGACCGACGA
>DAORNK010000272.1:0-6230 GCA_035440985.1 Rubrivivax sp.
CCGGCTGTGCGTGAAGGGCCGCTATGGCTTCGACTACGCCCGCCACCCGCAGCGGCTGACGGTGCCGCTGATCCGGCGTGCCGACGCGCCCAAGCGTGCGGACGCCGGGGTCGATCCGGCAGTGGCGCGCCGCTGGTTCCGCGAGGCCACCTGGGACGAGGCGCTGGCCCTGGCCGGCAGCAGCCTGCGGCGCCTGCGCGACGAACAAGGCCCAGGCGCGTTGGCCGGCTTCGGTTCGGCCAAGGGCAGCAACGAAGAAGCCTATCTCTTCCAGAAGCTGGTGCGCCTGGGTTTCGGCAGCCACAACGTCGACCACTGCACGCGGCTTTGCCATGCCTCCAGCGTGGCGGCCCTGCTGGAAGGCATAGGCTCCGGCGCGGTCAGCAACCCGGTGCGCGATGTCGCGCTGGCCGAAGTGGTGGTGGTGATCGGGGCCAACCCGGCGGTCAACCACCCGGTGGCGGCCAGCTGGATCAAGAACGCGGTGCGCTCCGGCACGCGGCTGGTGGTCATCGACCCGCGGCGCGGCGATCTGGTGCGCCATGCCACGCATCACCTGGCCTTCAGGCCCGGCAGCGACGTGGCGCTGCTCAACGCGATGATGCATGTCATCGTGCAGGAGGGCCTGCTGGAGGGCGATTTCATCGCCCGGCGCACCGAAGGTTTTGCCGAACTGGCCACGCACCTGCGGGCCTTCAGCCCGGAGGCGATGGCCCCCATCACGGGCATTGCGCCGACGATGGTGCGCGAAGTGGCGCGGCTGTATGCCAGCAGCCGTGCCAGCATGATCCTGTGGGGCATGGGTGTGAGCCAGCACGTGCACGGCACCGACAACGCGCGCTGCCTGATCGCGCTGGCCCTGATGACCGGGCAGATCGGCCGCCCCGGCACCGGATTGCACCCGCTGCGCGGACAGAACAACGTGCAAGGCGCTTCGGACGCAGGGCTGATCCCGATGATGTACCCCGACTACCAGCCGGTTGAAGACCCGGCCGCGCGCCGACGCTGGGCCGCCGCCTGGGGTGTGCCGCCCGAACGGCTGGCGGCGCACAAGGGGCTGACGGTGGTCGAGGTGATGCACGCCATCCGCGCCGGGCAGGTCAGGGGCCTGTACGTGATGGGCGAGAACCCCGCGATGAGCGACCCCGATGTCAGCCATGCCCGTGCGTCGCTGGCCGCGCTGGAGATGCTGGTCGTGCAGGACCTGTTCCTCACCGAGACCGCGGCCCTGGCCGACGTGGTGCTGCCGGCGTCTGCGTTTGCCGAGAAGACCGGCAGCTTCACCAACACCGACCGCACGGTGCAGATCGGTCGCCGCGCGCTGGGCTTGCCCGGCCAGGCGCGCCAGGACCTGTGGATCCTGACGGCGATGGCTCGGCAGCTGGGCCTGGACTGGTCCGCCTATGGCGCGCTGCCGACCGACTGCGATGCTGCCGCGGCCGCCGTGTTCGACGAGATGCGGCTGGCCATGCCCAGCATTGCCGGCATCACCTGGTCGCGGCTGCAGGCCGAGGGTGCCGTGACCTACCCCTGCCGCCATGAAGGCGACGCGGGCGAGCCGGTGGTCTTCATCGACGACTTCCCCACGGCCAGCGGGCGTGCGCGCTTCGTGCCGGCGGCGGTGCTGCCGCCCGACGAACAGCCGGATGCCGAGTACCCGCTGGTGCTCATCACCGGCCGCCAGTTGGAGCACTGGCACACGGGCAGCATGACGCGCCGCTGTGCCGTGCTGGACGCCATCGAACCCGACCCTGTGGTGCTGATCCACCCGCAGGATCTGGCGCGGCTGGGCGCCCGGCCGGGTGAGCTGGTCACGCTGCAGTCGCGGCGCGGGCGGGTCAGTCTGTATGCGCGGGTCGACGAGGGAACGCCGCCGGGCGTGGTGTTCGTCGCCTTCTGCTGGTTCGAAGCGGCCGTCAACCAGCTCACCAATGCGGCGCTGGACCCGGTGGCCAGGATCCCCGAGTTCAAGTACTGTGCGGTGCGCCTGCGGTCTGGTGGCGATGCGCCCCCGCTGGGCAGCTTTGGTGGCGGGCAGTTGCTGGCCCGGACCGCGGTCGCGCCGGCCGCCGAAGGCGGATGACCATGCCCACACGCGGCGTTCACCTGCAGTACCGGTTCGAGACCTCGGCCGGCGACGCACCCACCAGCCAGCAAGGCGCGGACGTGCAGAACCCGCTGTTCGACGCGCTGCTGGCGGTGCGCGGGCACGGTTCCATCCAGCATGCGGCGCGTGCCACGGGCGTGTCGTACCGCCACCTGTGGGGTGCCCTCAAGCAGTGGGAGCAGGTGCTGGGCCAGCCGCTGGTGAGCTGGTCGCAGGGCCAGCCCGCGCGTCTGACACCTTTTGCCGACCGGCTGCTGTGGGCCGAGACCCGCGCCCGCGCCCGGCTCACGCCGCACATCGAAGCGCTGCGCGCCGAGCTCTCGCGCGTGCTCTCGGATGCCCTGGACGGCCAGCAGCAGGTGCTGACCGTGTTTGCCAGCCACGACTTGGCGCTGCCGCTGTTGCGCGAGCACGCCAGCGCCGCGGGCCTGCACGTCGAGCTGCGGTTTGCAGGCAGCATGGACGCGTTGCGGGCGTTGGATGCCGGGCGCTGCGTGGTGGCCGGTTTTCACGTGCCGGTGCTGGCCGTGGGTGGGCCGCCCCAGGCCTCCCGGCGGTTCGCGGCACAGCTCAAACCCCTGCTCAAGCCCGGTCGGCACAAGCTGATCGGCGGCGCCCGGCGCTGGCAGGGTCTGATGGTGGCCCATGGCAACCCGTTGAGCCTGCACAGCCTGGCCGATGTGGCGGCCCTGCGCGCCCGTTTTGTGCACCGGCAGGTGGGTTCGGGCACGCGGCTGCTGCTGGAGCACCTGTGCCAACAGGCCCGCGTGGCGCCGGCCAGGCTGGTGGGCCACGGCCTGCCCGACGAAGACAGCCATCTGGCGGTTGCCGCAGCGGTGGCCAGCGGGGCTGGCGATGCGGGCCTGGGCATCGCCGCGGCGGCCAGCCGGTTCGGGCTGGATTTCGTGCCGCTGGTCGAGGAGGACTACTTCCTCGTCTGTCTGCAGGGCGCGCTGGAACAGCCGCCGGTGCAGTTGTTGCGCCAGGTGCTGCGGGGCCAGGCTTGGCGCGACACGGTGGCCCAGTTGCCGGGTTATGCCGCCGCGCACAGCGGCGAGGTGCTGTCGCTCACCCGCGCCCTGCCGTGGTGGCACTTTCGCAGTCCGCGGGCCGGGGCCAGGCCGCGCTGACCCGCACTCACGGCCGCTGCAGGCGCTGCAGTTCTTCCAGCGTGTTGGCGTTGGCAAAGGCCTGCGGATCTTCGAAGACCACCTGCGTGCAGCGGTGCCTTGCCGTCCAGCGGTCGATCTTGCGTTCGCCGGCGTTCAGGTACTGCAGCAGGCTTTCCAGCAGGCTGGCCTTGAGCAGGCAGAACACCGGCTGCACCTGCACCCGGCCGTCTTCCCGCGTGGCGGCCATCGCGATGTCGGCGTCTTCACGCACCAGCGCATCGGCCAGGCGTTGCACCAGGTCGAGGGGGAAGTGCGGCGAGTCGCAGGGCACCACCACCAGGTAGGGCGTCTCGCAACGTTCGATGCCGGCCAGCCAGCCGGCCAGCGGGCCCTGGAAGTCGGCCAGCGGGTCGGGCCAGACCGGTGCGCCGAAGGACTCGTAGGCCGCCAGATTGCGGTTGGCGTTGATCAGCACCGGGCCCACCTGGGGCGAAAGCCGCATCAGCGCGTGCAGGGCCAGCGGCATGCCGTTGAAGTTCTGCAGGCCCTTGTCCACGCCGCCCATGCGCGAGCCTCGGCCGCCGCAGACGATGAGCCCGGTGATCTGGTCGGGTGTCAGGTTCATGCTTCCAGCAGGTCGAAACCCTGCGTCTCGACATGCATGAACTCGCGGGTGAAGCCGGCCACGGCCCGCCACACCTCGGCACTTGGGTGGGCCATCGTGGTGGCGCACAGCGTGTCCACCCAGGGCTGCAGATGGGCGCGGAAGAACAGGCGCTGCTGTTCCAGGTTGCAGGTCTCGATGTCGTCGCCGGCGATCAGGTAGCGCATCACCTCGAACAGGTAGGCCACATGGTCTTCCGTTTCCAGCATCCGTTCGTCACGCGCCAGGCCCAGGGCGGCCAGATCCTCTCGCAGCGTGGCCAGCGGCCTTTCGTTGAGGAAGCCAGTGAGATGGAAGGACGCGTAGGCAAAGACCTCGGGCTTGCCCACCCCCAGGAACAGGGCCGCGAACTCGGCCTCGGCCGCCGCGGCCGTGGTGGCGCGCAGCGCAGCGACCAGATCCTGCCAGGGGCCCTCCAGCCAGCCACCGGGCTGTGGCGCCTGGGTCACGGCCACGCCGAACTGCTGCAGCAGGGCTGGCGAAGGCGGGGCCAGCCAGAGCTGGGCCAGCAGGCCGTACAGCTCGGCGCGGGCGATCTCTTCGCTGTCGTCGGTGCTGCCGAAGGTGATGGGGGCGGTCGTGGTCATGGCGGGTTCAGCAGCTGTCAGAGGTCGGTGATGCGCACTTCGTTGGGGTTGGAGTACAGGTCGATCACGCGGCAGTCGCTGCACATCTTCAGCCGTTCGGCCGCGGCACCCTGGAAGGCGGAGTGGCCCGACAGCTTGCCGAGCATGTTCTCGATGGCGCGCAGCGTGCCGAAGGGCTTGCCGCACTTGACGCAGCGGTACGGCTCCTGTTCGGCCAGCACGCGCATCTGGCGCCGCGCCTTGCCGCCATCCGCCAGCCACAGGCGCGGCTGCAGCGTGATGGCGTTCTCGGGGCAGGTCTTCGCGCACAGGCCGCACTGCACGCACTTGCTTTCGGTGAAGCGCAGTTGCGGCTGGTCGGGGTTGTCGGCCAGTGCCGCCTCGGGGCAGGCGCCGACACAGCTCAGGCACAAAGTGCAGCGCTGGCTGTCCACCTGCAGGCTGCCCAGCGGCGAGGCGACCGCCGGCAGGGTGATCTCGTCAACGGGTCTGGGCGAGTGCGCCTGCAGGTGGTCGATGGCCAGGTCCAGCGTGGCACGCTTTTCCGCTTGCGCCGAGAAATGGGCCGGGCGGGACACGGTCTGCGCCGGCTCGGCGCGCAGGGCCGCGTCCAATGCGTGCAGATCACGCGCATCGCGCACCGTCAGCAGCCGCAAGTGGCGGCCCGCATAGCCCAGCCCGGTCAGCAGCGCCTGGGCGACGTCCATCTGCTCCTGCAACGCCTGGTGGTACTCCGGTGCCTCTTCGTCGGTCAGCAGCACCCATACCTGGCTCGCGCCCTGGGCCAGCGCGGCCAGCCACAGGTCCAGACCCACGCTGGCCGTGTGCCACACCGCCACCGGCAGCACCCGCGCCGGAAGGCCCTGCAGGCTGCGGTCGCGGCGGTTGAGGCTGGCCGCGCGGCCGAGTTCGTCCAGCAGCCGGGCGCCGGCGGCTTCGCTGTGGATCAGCAGCGCGGCGTCGCGGCCGCCGGCATGACCGTAGGCCGTGAGCATGGTGCGCAGACGGCGGCCCTGGTCCACCGTGCCGGGATAGGCATAGGCCATCGCCCCGCTCGGGCAGACGGTGGAGCAGGCACCGCAGCCGGCGCACAGGTGGGCGTCGACGACGATGCCGCCCGCGCTCTGGCCCTGGGTCTTGCCCTTGCGGGACCCGTCGCTGCGGATGGCGTGGGCCGAGCAGACATCGATGCAGGCGGTGCAGCCGATCTTCTCGTTGCGGCTGTGGGCGCACAGCTTGATGTCGTAGCGGAAGAAGCGGGGCTTGTCGAATTCACCCGTCATCTCGCGCAGCCGCAAAACCGCGTCGGCGAGCGCGCGCTCGTCGCTGCCCGGGTGCAGGTAACCCTGCGGCAGCTGGTGCTGGCTGAACGCCGGGCTGCTGCGCAGGTCCAGCACGAGGTCGAAGGTCTCGCGGTGGGACAGTGGCTCGCGGCTGAAGTCGATGGCGGCGGCGGCGTCGCACACGCGCACGCAGTCGCGGTGCTTGCGGCAGGCATCCAGGTCCACCTGGTAGTCCATCCCGATGGCGCCCTCGGGACAGGCGTCGATGCAGGCATTGCAGCGGGTGCACAGATCCAGGTCGATGGGGTTGTGGCTTTCCCACTCGGCCTCGAACTGGCCCAGCCAGCCCGACAGGCGCTTGAGCCGACCGCCGTGCACGGCCATCGTGTGCGCCTGCGCCAGCGCACCCGGGCCGGCCAGCAGCAGGCTGACGTCGAGCTTGTCGGCCAGCAGGCCCGCCGCGCGCTCGGCGGCCTC
>DAORNK010000273.1:0-6221 GCA_035440985.1 Rubrivivax sp.
CGGCCTGGGCCATCGACAACCCCGACGCCCCCGACTGGACGGCCGAGTTCAACGCCCGCGCCAAGCCGCTGGAAGACCGCTGGGCCGCAGAAGCCGGCGGCCCTGGCGCGGCGGCCGCCGGCCAGGCCTACGCGCGGTTCCTGGATGCCGAGCTGAACCAGGCCTATCAGGCCCTGCTGCAGCAGCTGCAAGGCGAACCGCGCCGCGCGCTGGTGCAGTCGCAGCGGCAATGGCTGGCCTTTCGCGAGGCCGAACACCGCTTCATCGCTGGCAACTTCACGCCGCAGGCCTTTGGCAGCTCGTCGGCCCTGTCGCGCGCCGACTACCGCGCCAGCCTGGTCCGGCAGCGTGTGCTGACGCTGCTGGCCTACCTGCAGAACTACCCGGCCACGCCCCGCTGATCAGCCCGCTGGCAGACCCGCCAGCAGCTCGGCATTGCCGCCGGCCGCCGCGGTGTTGACGGTCACCGTCTGCTCGGCGCAGAAGCGGTAGAGGTAGTGCGGCCCGCCCGCCTTCGGGCCGGTGCCGCTGAGGCCTTCGCCGCCGAAGGGCTGCACGCCCACCACCGCACCGATGATGTTGCGGTTGACATAGACGTTGCCCACGCGCGCGGTGTCGGCGATCTGCTGTGCGCGGCTGTCGATGCGCGTCTGCACACCCAGCGTCAGCCCGTAGCCCAGCGCATTGATCTGGCGCACGACCTCGCCCACGTCGCCGTTCCAGCGCACCACGTGCAGCACGGGGCCGAAGATCTCGTCGCGCAGATCGGCGATGCGCGCGATCTCGAAGGCCACCGGCGCCAGCAGGCGGGGCTGGCCGGCGGGTACCGGCGTTTCGGCCAGCAGCCGGGCCTGGCTGCGCAGCCGTTGCACCTGCGCCGCCACCGCGGCGAACGCCTCGTCGTCGATCAACGGGCCGACGTCGGTGGCCAGCTGCGCCGGGTCGCCCACGCAAAGCTCGGCCATCGCACCCTGCAGCATCTCGATCAGCCCGTCGGCGATGCTCTCGTGCACGCACAACAAGCGCAGCGCGCTGCAACGCTGGCCGGCGCTGCGAAACGCGCTTTGCACCACCGCATCCACCACCTGCTCGGGCAGCGCGGTGCTGTCGACCACCATCGAGTTGAGGCCGCCGGTCTCGGCGATCAGCGGCACGATGGGGCCGTCCTTGGCCGCCAGCGTGCGGTTGATCAGCCGCGCCACCGCCGTGCTGCCGGTGAAGCACACACCAGCTGTGAACGGGTGCGCCACCAGCGCGGCACCGACGGTCTCGCCAGTGCCGTGCAGGCATTGCAGCGCGTCGGCCGGCACCCCTACCTCGTGCAGCAAGGCCACGAAGCGCCGGGCCACCACCGGCGTCTGCTCGGCCGGCTTGGCGGCCACCGTGTTGCCGGCGACCAGCGCGGCCACCACCTGGCCGGCAAAGATGGCCAGCGGGAAGTTCCACGGGCTGATGCAGACGAACACCCCGCGCCCATGCAGGCGCAGCAGGTTGCTCTCGCCGGTCGGGCCGGGCAGGGGCTGCTCGCCCAGGCGGGCCAGCGCCTGGTCGGCGTAGTAGCGGCAGAAGTCCACCGCCTCGCGCACTTCGGCCACGCAGTCGCCCAGAGTCTTGTGCGCTTCCTTCACCAGCAGCGCGATGTACTCGGGCAGGCGCTCTTCCAGCCGGTCGGCGGCGCGGTGCAGCAAGGCGGCGCGCTCGGCCAGCGGCCAGGCCTGCCAGGCCGACCGGCCACCCTGCAGCCGCTGCATCGCCACCGCCACGTCACCCACCGGGTTCATCGACACCGGCTCGAGCCGCAGCGAGGCGATGGTGTCCAGCAGTGGCGCACGCATCGCCGCACAGGCCAGGTCCACGCCCATGGAGTTGCGGCGCTGGCCGAACAGGTCCATCGGCAACGGCAGCACCATCGGCGTGGGCGGGCCCAGCGGGGAGGCCAGCAACTCGTCCACGCCCACCGTCTCGTCGGCCAGCTGGTGCACGAAGGACGAATTGGCGCCGTTTTCCAGCAGGCGGCGAACAAGATAGGCCAGCAGATCACGGTGTTCGCCCACCGGCGCATAGACGCGGCAGACGATGGACTTGTCCTTCAGCACCTCGCGGTGCACGCCTTCACCCATGCCGTGCAGGCGTTGCAGCTCGAAGGCCGCGCCGGCCTCACGCGCCATCTGCACGATGGCCGCGATGGTGCCGGCGTTGTGGCTGGCGAACTGCGGGTAGATCACCTCGTGGTGGCCGATCAGCCGCGCGGCGCTGGCCAGGTAGCAGATGTCGGTGTGGCGCTTGTGCGTGAACACCGGGTAGCCCGGCAGGCCGCCTTCCTGCGCGCGCTTGACCTCGCCGTCCCAGTAGGCACCCTTGACCAGGCGCACGACGAACTTCAGCCGGTGCCGGCGCGCCATCGCCGCCACCTCGTCCACCAATTCCAGCGCGCGCGTCTGGTAGGTCTGCAGCGCCAGGCCCAGCCCGCCCCAATGCGGATGTTCAGCCGCCACGCGCGCGGCCAGCGCGTCCTGCAGGTCGAGCGAAAGCTCCAGCCGGTCGCTCTCCTCGGCGTCGATGGCCAGGTTGATGTCGGCCTGCGCGGCGGCCTGCACCAGCGTCCACAGCCGCGGCAGCAGCTCGGTCATCACGCGGCCGCGCTGCGCCTCCTCGAAGCGCGGGTACAGCGCGCTGAGCTTGACCGAGATCTCGTCGCGACCCTGCGGCCCGGCCATGCCGGCGGCTGGGCGGCGGCCCCGGGCAATGACCTGGATGGCGCTCTGGTAAGCCGCCAGGTACTCGGTAGCGGCCGCCGAGGTGCGTGCCCCTTCCCCCAGCATGTCGAAGCTGAAGCGCACAGCACCCAGGCCCTGCGCCTGCTGCACCGCGTCGGCGATGGTGCGTGCATAGACGAACTGGTGGCCCAGCAACTGGATGGCGCGCACGGTGGCCGCCACCACGGTGCGTGCGCCCAGGCGCTGCAGCAGGCCGCCTTCGCCGGCGGCATCGGGCAGAAAGCGCTTGGACAGGCCGATGGCGCTGGCCGACAGGCTGGCCAGCATCTTGTGCGGCCCCTCGGTGCCGCTGGGGTCGAAGTCCGCCCGCCCGAGCTGGTCGGCGGTCAGCGCAATGGCCGTCTCGACATCGGGCACCCGCAACAGGGCCTCGGCCAGCCGCATCAGCGCCAGGCCTTCGGGCTTGGAGATCGGGTATTCGCGCAGCAGCGATTCCATAGCCCAGAAGGGCGCCGGCGTGGCGCGCGCCCCCTGCACCCAGGGCCGGGCCACCGCGATCACGGCGGTCCAGTCCAGGCGGCCCTGCAAGGCCGCCAGCGAGGCACTCACCACCTCGGCCTCGGCCCGGTAGGGAAAGGGCAGGCGCGGTGCGCCCGAAGGCAGGGGTTGGGGCCAGGAAGTGTTCATGGGCGGGGCTCCGGTGCTCAGGCTGGGCAGCTTATGCGTCCTGGGGCCGAACCGGATTCGGTAAACCAGGCCCTGCGCCGACAATCCTTCGTCATGGACACCCTCAAGACCAACCCCGGCCGCGACGATCGCGATCTGGACAAGACCGATCGCCGCATCCTGCGCGTGCTGCAGTCGGATGGCCGCATCAGCAACCTGAAGCTCGCCGAGGCCGTGCACCTGTCGCCGGCCGCAGTGCTGGAGCGGGTCAAGCGGCTGCAGCGCGAAGGCTTCATCGTCGGCTACGAAGCGCGGCTCAACCCGGCCCGGCTGGGCGCCGGGCTGCTGGTCTTCGTGGAGATCCTGCTCGACCGCACGGTGCACGACGTGATGCAGAGCTTCAAGGCCGCGGTGCAGGTACGGCCCGAGATCCTGGAAGCCCACCTGGTGGCCGGCGGCTTCGACTACCTGCTCAAGACCCGCGTGGCCGACATGGCGGCCTACCGCGCCTTCATCGGCAGCGTCATCTGGACCTTGCCCGGCGTGCGCGAGACGCGCACCTACGTGGTGATGGAAGAGGTCAAGAACAGCACCATGCTGGCGGTGTAGCGGTCTATCCACATCACCCGGCCGGGGTCGGCACGCTACTTCTTCTTGCCGAAGCTCGATCCCTGCTTCACGTACTCGGCTTCGGTGATGACGCCGTCCTTGTCGGCATCCCAGAAACTGCAGTTCTTCTCTGCGGTTTCCTTGTCCTTCCACATCGCCCGGCACTCGGCTGCCGAGAGCTTGCCGTCCTTGTTCGTGTCGGCCTGCGACAGGATCATCTGGTAGGCCTGCCTGCTGTTGTGCTCGGGCGGCCCCGCCGCGTCAGCCTGCAAAGCCACGGCCAGCATCGTCAGGCCTGCGGCGAGCGCCATGAAGGTCTTCATGTGATGGCTCCTTTGGTGCTGGAAGTGCGCCTCGCAACAGCCGCTGGCCTTCCGACACCCGACCAGCGAAAAGCCTAGCGGCACGACGCCAACAGCCATTGAGTACGCTCAATGGCTGCATCGGCTCGCAGGTCGTTGCGGGAAGGCCAGCGGGATGACCATCGATGAAGGCAGCGCCTGGGCTATGCTGGCCGGCCATGTTCTGCCACTTGCCCCGCCGAGCGCTCGCCCCACTGGCCTGTCTCGTGGCCCTGGGGGCGACGGCGGCCGACGTGCACAGGCTCGACGTCCCAGGGCTGGCCGCCCCGGCGCAGATCCTGGTCGACCCCTGGGGCGTGCCGCACCTCTATGCGGCCAGCTCGGACGACCTGTATTTCGTGCAGGGCTTCAATGCGGCGCGCGACCGCCTGTTCCAGATCGACCTCTGGCGGCGGCGCGGCCTGGGTCGGCTGGCGTCGGTGTTCGGAGCCGATTTCGTCGAGCAGGACAGGGCGGCGCGCCTGTTCCTCTATCGCGGCGAGATGGGGCGCGAGTGGCGCCGCTACGGGCCCGATGCGCAACGCATCGCCACGCGCTTTGTCGCCGGAGTGAACGCCTACATTGACCTGCTGGAGCGCGGCACCGCGCGCCTGCCTTTCGAGTTTGCCCAGTTCGGATACCGACCCGAGAAGTGGCAGCCCGAAGACGTAGTGCGCATCCGCAGCCACGGCCTCACGCGCAACCTGGTCTCGGAGTTCTCGCGTGCCCTCATCGCGTGCCGGGCCGGCCTGAAGGCCGACGAGGTGCGCGTGCGCCTGTCGCCACGCTGGGAGACGCGGGTCCCCGATGGCCTGGACCCTTGCCTGCCGCCGGAAGTGATGCGCACCTATACGCTCGCCACCCAAGGCGTGGTCGTGGCCGGGCGCGACCGGCGGCGCAGTGCCATCGACGATCCGCACCACCTCGCCCAGCACACCCATCCTGCAGCCCAGGAGGGCAGCAATGCGTGGGCGGTGGCGCCGGCCCGGTCTGCCACCGGGCGGGCTATCCTGGCCAGCGATCCGCACCGTAGCCTCACGACCCCTTCGCTGCGCTACATCGTGCACCTGAACGCGCCGGGGCTGTCGGTCATCGGCGGCGGCGAGCCTGCGCTGCCCGGCGTGTCGATCGGCCACAACGGCAGCATCGCCTTCGGGCTGACCATTTTCAGCGCCGATCAGGAAGACCTGTACGTCTATCAGATCGACAGGCATCAGCCGGGCCGCTACCGCTTCCGGGGTGGCTGGGAGACGATCAAACGGATCACCGAAGTCGTCCCCGTGCGCGGGGGCGACGCGGTGACGGTCGAGCTGCCGTTCTCGCGCCACGGTCCGGTGATCCACGTCGACCGGCAGCAGGGCCGGGCCTATGCGGTCCGCTCGGCCTGGTTCGAGCCTGGCATGGCACCCTACTTCGGCAGCCTCCGGTACATGCGGGCGCGGGGTGTTGCCGAGTTCAGGGAAGCGATGGCGCACTGGGGCGCACCGAGCGTCAACCAGATCGTGGCCGATGCCGCTGGCCACATCGGTTGGGTGACCGGCGGCCTGGTGCCCAGGCGCCGCCATTTCGACGGCCTGCTGCCCGTCCCGGGCGACGGACGCTACGAATGGGACGGCTTCTGGTCGGCCGACCAGCTGCCGTGGGCCACCGATCCGCCCTCCGGCTGGCTGGCCTCTGCCAACGAGCAGAACCTGCCCGCCGGCTACCCGGTCGGCGAGCGCAAGCTGGGCTTCGAATGGCCAGCGGCCACGCGCTGGCAGCGCGTGGCCCAGTGGCTGTCCTCACAGCCCAAACACGGCATCGAAGACGCGATGCGGCTGCAGACCGACCTGCTGTCGCTGGCGGCGCAGCGCCTGCAGGCGGTGCTGCGCGGTGTGCGGGCCGCCGA
>DAORNK010000274.1:0-6197 GCA_035440985.1 Rubrivivax sp.
GGTGGGGGCTTTCCGGCTGGGTTGATGGCGGCCGCCAGCCTGGTCAGGCGGGCTGGACTTCCCAGTCCAGGATCACCTTGCCCGACTGGCCGGACAGCATCGCGGCGAAACCCTGTTCGAAGTCCTGCACCGCAAAGCGATGGGTCAGGATGGGCGACAGGTCCAGGCCGCTTTGCAGCATGGCCACCATCTTGTACCAGGTCTCGAACATCTCGCGGCCGTAGACGCCCTTGATCTCCAGGCCCTTGAAGATGACCTGGTTCCAGTCGATCGCGGTGTTCGTGGGCGGGATGCCCAGCAGCGCGACCTTGCCGCCGTGGTTCATGCTCTGCAGCAGGCTCTGGAAGGCCGTGGGCACGCCCGACATCTCCAGCCCGACGTCGAAGCCTTCGACCATGTCCAGCTCGGCCATCACCTCTTGCAGTGACGTGCGCGTGACGTTGACGGCGCGCGTGGCGCCCATCTTCATCGCCAGGCCGAGCCGGTAGTCGTTGACGTCGGTGATCACGACGTGGCGCGCGCCGACATGGCGGGCTATTGCCCCGGCCATGATGCCGATCGGCCCGGCGCCGGTGATCAGCACGTCTTCGCCCACCAGGTTGAACGACAGCGCGGTGTGGGCGGCGTTGCCGTAGGGGTCGAAGATGGCGGCCAGCTCGTCGCTGATGCCAGCGGGGATCTTGAAGGCGTTGAAGGCCGGGATCACCAGGTACTCGGCAAAACAACCCGGCCGGTTGACGCCCACGCCCACCGTGTTGCGGCACAGGTGGCGGCGCCCGGCGCGGCAGTTGCGGCAGTGGCCGCAGGTGATGTGGCCCTCGCCGGAGACGCGGTCACCGATCTGGAAGCCGCGCACCTCCTGCCCGATCTCGACGATCTCGCCGACGTACTCGTGGCCCACGTGCATGGGCACCGGAATCGTCTTCTGCGCCCATTCGTCCCAGTTCCAGATGTGGATGTCGGTGCCGCAGATGGCGGTCTTGCGGATGCGGATCATCACGTCGTTGTGGCCCACCACGGGCCGGGTCACGCGGGTCATCGTCAGGCCCGGGGCGCGTTCCAGTTTGGCCAGTGCTCTCATCGATCTTCCCCTTGAGTTCAGGCGATCGCACCCAGGACCTTGCCCACCCGGTTGAAGGCGGCCACGGCCCGGTCGATCTGCTCTGCCGTGTGCGCTGCCGACATCTGCGTGCGGATGCGTGCCCTGCCCCGCGGCACCACCGGAAAGCTGAAGCCGATGACGTAGATGCCCTCCTGCAGCAGCGCATCGGCCATGCGCGTGGCCAGCTGTGCGTCGCCCAGCATCACCGGCACGATGGCGTGTTCGCCCGGCACCAGCGTGAAGCCGGCGCGCGCCATGCCGCCGCGGAAGCGCTGCGCGTGCGCCAGCACGCGCTGGCGCAGCGTGGCGCCTTCGGCCGAGCGCAGCAGCTGCAGCACGGCCAGCGAGGCGGCAACGATGGCTGGTGCCAGCGAGTTGGAGAACAGGTAGGGGCGCGAGCGCTGGCGCAGCAGCTCCACCACCGCGCGGCGGCCCGCCACATAGCCGCCGCTGGCCCCGCCCAGTGCCTTGCCCAGCGTGCCGGTGAGGATGTCGACGCGCTCGCTGACGCCGCAGTGTTCCGGCGTGCCGCGGCCCATGGCGCCGACGAAGCCGACCGCATGCGAATCGTCGACCATCACCTGCGCACCGTAGCGGTCGGCCAGTGTGCAGATGCCCTGCAGGTTGGCGATGATGCCGTCCATCGAGAACACGCCATCGGTGGCGATCAGCTTGAAGCGCGCACCGGCCGCGTCGGCGGCCTGCAGCTGCGCTTCCAGGTCGGCCATGTCGTTGTTGCGGTAGCGAAAGCGCCGCGCCCTGCACAGGCGCACGCCGTCGATGATGCTGGCGTGGTTGAGTTCGTCGCTGATCACCGCGTCCTCTTCACCCAGCAGCGTCTCGAACAGGCCGCCGTTGGCGTCGAAGCAGGACGAATACAGGATGCAGTCCTCGGTGCCCAGGAAGCCGGCCAGCGCCGATTCCAGCGCCCGGTGGCTGGTCTGCGTGCCGCAGATGAAGCGCACCGACGCCATGCCGAAGCCGAACTCGTCCAGCCCCTGCTTGGCGGCGGCGATCAGCCGCGGGTCATCGGCCAGGCCCAGGTAGTTGTTGGCGCAGAAGTTGATGACTTCGCTGCCGTCATCCAGCTTCAGCGCGGTGCCTTGCGGGCTGGCGATGCGGCGCTCATTCTTGAAGAAGCCGTCGCGCCGGATCTGCTCCAGGGTCGACTCCAGATGCCGGTGGAACGGGTCGTTCATCGCTGCTCCTGCCTCAGAACCGCACCTGCACGCGGTACTTGAGCGTGCTGCTGCCACCGGCGGGCACGCTGATGCGCCACTCGGCCGTGCCGGCGGCGACCTTGCTGTGGCGCTGCGATTCTTCCAGCATGGTCCAGTCGCCCGGCACGGGTTCGCGCACGGTCACTGTGACCGGCTCGGTCTTGGCGTTGCGCAGCACGATCTCGTAGGCGCTTTCGGCCACGTAGCTGGCCTGGTTGGTGGTCTCGCGGCGGCGGAAGTCCGTCTGCTTCTTGCTGGCGGTGACGTCGAAGGCTTCGCCCAGGCGCAGGCGCACGGTCTCGTTCTTGGGCGTATGGTCGATGCGGTCCTCGCCGACGAACTGCGCGCGGCCCGCGCTGTCGCGCTTGTAGACGCGCACCACGCCCTTGGGCAGGGGCTGGCCGAGCTTGGATTCCTCTTTGTTGGCAAATTCCACGAAGACGGCGGCCTTGAGCTTCTGGCCCAGGTCGCCCGCGCTGCTGCGGTAGTAGTAGTCGGCCCCGCGCACCAGCAGTTCCTTGGTCACGGGCACCGCCGCGGCGCCCAGCAGGGCCACCTGCTTGGTCTGGTTGTCGGCCAGCGTGGTGGGGCGCTGCAGGGTGTAGAGGTGGTACTCGAACAGCGCCTCCTGCGCCACCGGCGCGGGCGGCGGCGCGGCCATCGCGACCATGGCGCGCTGGGCCTGGGGCGGGCGCAGTTCTTCGCGCACGCGGTTCACGTTGCCGGCCACCAGTTGCAGCAGGGCGTTGGTGTAGGTCGTGCCGCTCTGGTTGGTCAGCGTGATCCAGCCGTTGAGCGACAGCGTGCGGTCGTCGGCGTCCAGTTCGGCCACGTAGTCGGCGCGCCAGGACAGGCCGGTGGTCAGGTACGAGAGCTCCACCTCCTGCGCCCCGGCGCGGCGCGTCTGCAGCTCGGTGACCAGGGTGGGCCGGTCGCGCAGGTTGGGCGGTACGCTGTCGAAGACGATGCGGCCGGGCACGCCGGTTTCGATGCGGTCGCCCATGCGCAGCACGACGCCGTTGCCGGCGGCCAGCACCTGGGCGGTCTCGCTGGTTTCCGCGCCCGTGGTGGGGTGGGTGCGCAGCACACGCACCTCGCGGCCGACGTACTTCTCCAGCAGCTTGGCCGGGGTCAGCAGGTCGAAGTCGAAGTTCTGCTCCAGCAGGTCGAAGGAGCCGGGGTCGGTCAGACTGCGCAGCTGCGCGGTTTCGGGCCGTATGCGGGCGCTCACGTCGCGCAAGGCGATGCGCTGTTGGCCGGGTGCCAGCGTCAGCCGGCGGATGTCCTTCACCAGGGCCAGGTCCTCGTTGTAGATGGTGACGGCGACCGATCGCTGGTCCTGCAGGGTGCTGCGCTGTTCGGCCGGCGGCGCAGCCGGGGTCGTGGTCTGCGCGAAGGCGCTGGCCAGCGCCAGTGCCAGGCTCAGCGGCGCCAGACGGGCAGCCGTGCGGGAGATGCGGCGGCAGAAGAGGAGGGAGATGCGGCTTGGGGTGGGCATGGGAGCTCCGGTGGGAAGTCAGCGAAGGTGACGGTCCAGGTTGATACGGTCTGGCGGCTCAGACGGGGTCAACAACGGGCCATCGTACGGCCGGCACACCGTCGCCAGGGCATGATGCGCGCTCCAGCACCGCCGCGAGCCCGCCATGCCCGATCCCGATCCCCTCGCCCCCTTGCGCCGGCGACTGCTGCAGTTTGCCCAGGCGCGCGACTGGCTGCAGTTCCACTCGCCCAAGAACCTGAGCTGCGCGTTGGTGGTGGAAGCGGGTGAGCTGCTGGAGCACTTCCAGTGGCTGACCGACGAGGAAAGCCGCCACCTGGCCCCGGCCAAACGTGACGCGGTGGCTGCGGAGATGGCCGATGTCTTCATCTACCTGATGCAGCTGTCCACCGCGATGGGCGTGGATCTGTTGCAGGCGGCCCAGCAGAAGATCGATCTGAACGAGCAGCGCTACCCGGCGGAACGCGCGCGCGGCCACAACCGGAAGTACGACGAGCTGTAGGCGGCGTGGCCCTTGCGGGGCCGCGATCAGTAGCTGATGCTGCCGTTGAAGACGTCCAGCTTCACCGTGGGCCGGCCCAGCGCGGCCACGGTGGCCTTGGCAAAGGCATTGGCCCAGGCCGGGTCGGCGAACTTGGCCGGCCCCACGGTGGTGGCCAGCGCCATCACCTTGTCGGCCGTCAGCACCTTGCCGCTGGGGCGCAGCGGTTCGCAGTCGTTGGCGACGAACTGCTCGTCCAGCCAGCGGCGGGCCTCGTCGGCGGCGGGTTGGATCTCGTCGACGTGCAGGGCAAATTCCTGCGGCTGGTCGGCTTCGAACTGGACAATCACGACTTTGCGCATGGCGTTTTCTCCTGGGCCGCCAGCATACCTGCACGGCACGCAGCCGCAATGGATAGTGATCAAGGCGGCCGCAGTGGGTGCTTCGGGTAGAACCGGGGCTTCGCCCAGTGCCACGGAGACCCCGCCATGCCTTGCCGCGCCCCTGGCTGCCACCTCGTCGCCAGCTGCGTGCTCGCCTGCTGCGGCCTGCTGGGCGCCGGCCTGCCGTGGCTGGTGCCGGCGGCGCAGGCCCAGGTGCTGGCGGACCCGCGCGTGGCCTGGCAGACGGCCGACAGTGCGCACTTCCGTGTGCACTACCGGGAAAGCCAGCGTGCCCAGGCCGAAGCCGTGGCGCTGGCGGCGGAGCGGGTCTACCCCCGCGTCACGCAGGGCCTGGGCTGGGAGCCGCGCGGCAGCACCGAGATCGTGCTGTACAGCGAATTCGACATCCCCAACGGCTTCACCACGCCGCTGCCGTACAACAAGATCGGCGTCTTCCTGGCGCCGCCCGATGCCGGCGCGCTGCTGGACAACAGCGACTGGCTGGACCTGCTGCTGGTGCACGAGTTCACGCACGCTGTGCACCTGGACAAGGTGCGTGGTGCGCCACGCGTGCTGCAGGCCATCTTCGGCCGGGTGCCCTGGTTCATGCCCAACCTCTTCCAGCCGGGCTGGGCCACCGAGGGCATCGCCACGCTCAACGAGAGCGACCCCGCCAGCGGGCGTGGGCGGCTGCGGGGCCCGGTCTTCGAAGGCTGGCTGCGCGCCGAACGGAGCGCCGGCTTCCTGAGCCTGCGCGAACTCAACGCCGACGGGCGCGCGCTGCCCTTGTCCAAGCAGTATCTGTACGGCGCGTACTTCTACGACTTCCTGGCCCGGCGCTACGGCGCGGACAAACCGGCCGCGGTGATCGAACAGTACAGCGGCAACCTCGTGCCGCGCCTGCACAGCGCGCCGGCAGCTGCCACCGGCAAGACGATGGACCTGCTGTGGGACGAGTTCCTGGCCGATCTGGCGCAGCAGGTGGATCAGCGTGCCGCGCCGCTGCGTCAGCAGTCCGAGGTGCTTGGCCCCCGGCTGCTGGGGCCGCTGTTCGAAATCCCCTCGGTGGCCACCCTGCCCGGCGGCGACCTGCTGGCCGTGCTGGACGACGGCCTGGGGTCGACGCAGCTGACGAGGTTGCGCGCCGATGGTACGCACGAGCGCCTGGCCACGGTGAACGGCGATGCGCGGCTGGACGTGGCCGCCGATGGGCGCGTGCTGCTGACGCAATACGACGTGTGCGATACGCTGTACCTCAGCTATGACGTCTACCGTCTCGAAGCCGGCGGGCTGCAGCAGCTGACCCGGTGCGCCCACCTGCGGCGCGCGGTGCAGGCCGGAGCCGACATCCTGGCGCTGCAACTGCAAGCCGGTCGCACGCGGCTGGTGCAGCGGGGCGCTGCGGGCGCCGAGCCGCAGCCGATCTACACACCCGCCGCCGGCGTGGACCTGATCGACCTGGCGGTTTCGCCGGAAGGCCAGCGGGTGAGCCTGATCGAGAAGCAGGGCGGTG
>DAORNK010000275.1:0-6184 GCA_035440985.1 Rubrivivax sp.
AGGCTGCGCTGGCCGTGGACACCGCCACCGTGGCGGCCCTTGCCGCGGCGCGTGGCCAGTGCGGCCCGGCCATCGGCGCTGCGATCCATCAGGCCCGTGTGGATGCCGTGCAGGCGGCGCTGCCGGCAACGGCGATGTGACAACATCGCGGCGACGCGGCGGCCGTGCCCGCAGCGAGGGGCACGCATGAAGCTGGCCGATGGCATCCGCAAGCACGGGTTTCGCAAGTGGTACGAGCGCGAGCTGCTGCAAAGCCATGCCCACCTGTTGCTGTGCTTTCTGTGCGTGATCGGGCTCTTCGCGGCCTTCGAGGCGGCATGGCGCTTCGAAGGCGGGCTGGACAGGCTGGCCAACCTCGGCGCCGGGCTGCTGTGTGCGGCCACCGGGCTGTGGGCGTTGCGCCGCTACCTGACCCTGCTGAACACGGCCGAGGCCGTGGCCAACCAGGCCGAGTGTCCGCAATGCAAGGCCTACGGCCGGCTGGAACTGCTGCAAGCGGATGCCACCGGCGAGCAAGTCCGCGTGCGTTGCCGTGGCTGTGGCCACGGCTGGCACATCGGCAGTTGATGCCGATCGTCAAGAGCTCAGAACAGCAGCCCGATCAGCATCGCCAGCACGCTCAGCACCACGCTGCTGCCCAGTGGCACATACCAATCGCGCCCGCGCAGCTTGAAGCTGAAGTCGCCCGGCAGCCGCCCCAGGCCGATCTTGCGCAGCCAGCCCTGCAGGCCGTTGAACAGCAGGAAGGCCAACAGCAGTACCAGCAGCCAGCGCATCGTGTGCGCCCTTACAGACGATGCGAGCGGTCGCCCGCCGCGAAGCCGATGGGGTCGAACCGGACGCCGCGCGCCAGGCCGATGACCTTGAAGAGTTCGCCCATCTCGTGTTCGGTGATCAGCCTCTGTGCTGCAGCCCGGCCGCGCAGGTCCGCGCTCTGCAGCAGATCCGCCAGCCCGCAGTTGAGCAGGAAGCGGGCCTGCGAGGTGTAGCCCACGACGTCCAGGCCCGCTTCCTGCGCGGCCAGCGCGATGCCCGTGAAGTTGACGTGCGCGGTGATGTCCTTCTCGCCCACCTGCTGCAGCGGGTGGCCATCAGCCTGGTGCGCGCGGTGGCACATCAGCGTGCCGCCGGTGCGTTGCGGGTGGTAGTACTCGGCCTCGGGAAAACCGTAGTCGATGAAGAAGGCGGCGCCGCACACCAGGCGCTCGGCCAGGCTGCGCACGAAGGCCTCGGCCTGGGGGTGGATCTCCACCACCGTGCCCGGCACGAATCCCTGAACCACCGGCGGACGCAGCGGCGTGGGGCGGTCCGCCCAGGCCAGGCCGGCGCCGCCGGCCATGTCCGCTGCCACACCACGCTCCAGCCAGCTCTGGCCATCCCAGTGCAACAGCTGCACGGGCATGGCGTCCAGCACTTCGTTGCCCACCACCACGCCGTGCACTTCGGCCGGCAGGGCATCCAGCCACCGCACCCGATCGCCGAAGCGCGCCAGGCGCGTGGCCTGACGCTGGCGCAGGCTGCCCGACAAGTCCAGGATGAGGTAGCGCCCCACCGCCGGCCCCAGTGCCAGCAGCAGTTGTTCGGCCAGCGCGCCACTGCCGGCGCCGATCTCCAGCACCGTCGCGGCCCGAGCCGCGTGCAGGGCCTGGGCCACCTGGCGCGCCAGCGCCTGGCCGAACAGCGGCGAGAGTTCGGGCGCGGTGACGAAGTCGCTGCCATCGGCCGGCCAGGTGCCCAGCACCTGCCGCCCAGCGCTGTAGTAACCCAGACCCGGCTCGTAAAGGGCCAACGTCATGAAGCGATCGAAAGGCAGGTAGCCGCCGGCCTGGGCGATGGTCGCCCGCACCCGGGCCAACAAGGCGCCGGGTTCGCCCTGGGGCAACTGAGGACTCATCGAAGGCATTGTAGGAATGCCTTCGAGCCCGGCGCCGGGCACGCTTGGCAGGTGGCGCACGCGCCTGGCCGGTGTGCCGGACGGCATTCCCGCAGGGGCCTGGATAATCCCGCCTTGCCGCGGCAGGGTGCTGCGGCGCTGGACGGGGTAGCAGTGTCTTCGAATGCGGCCAGACCGGTGGTGTTGGTCACGGGTGCGGCGCAGCGCATCGGCCGCAGCATGGCCCTGCATCTGGCGGGCCACGGCTGGCAGGTGGCGGTGCATTACCGCCAGTCGGCCGATGCAGCCGCACAGACCGTGGCCGAGATCCGCGCTGCCGGTGGCCAGGCGCAGGCCTTTGCCGCCGATCTGGCCCAGGAGGCCGAGTGCGAGGCCTTGCTGCCCGCGGTGCAACGGGCGCTGGGCCGCGTCGACGCGGTGGTCAACAACGCGTCGCTGTTCGAGTACGACGATGTCGCCGGCTTCCGCTATGACACGCTGGACCGCCACTGGCGCGCCAACACCGCGCCGGCCATCGTGCTGGCGCGTGCGTTGCACCGCGCCGGCGGCGGCGTGGTGGTGAACCTGCTCGACCAGAAGCTGTGGAACCCCAACCCCGACTACCTGTCCTATTCGCTCAGCAAGGCCGCGCTGGAAGCGGCCACCACGCTGCTGGCCCAGGCGCTGGCACCCACGACGCGGGTCTGCGGCGTGGCCCCGGGGGTGACCTTGCTTTCCGGTGCGATGAGCGATGCGGAGTTCAGTGCCGCGCACCGCATGACGCCGCTGCAGCGCGGTGCCACCCCGGACGACGTGACCCGGGCTGTGCGCTTCCTGCTCGAATCGCCCGCCATCACCGGCACCACGCTGCTGGTGGATGGCGGCCAGCACCTGCAAGCCCAGGGCCGCGACGTGATGTTCCTGGCCCGTGATCCGAAAGACCCTTGATGCAAAGCCTGCTCAACCACCCGCACCTGATGGACTGTCGGCGCCTGTTCCTGCGCGACTACGAGGTCTGGATCAACATCGGCGTGCACGACTTCGAGAAGAAGGGCGAGCAGCGCGTGCTGATCAACGTCGACCTGTACGTGCCGCTGGCCCTGTCCACGCCGCGCGCGGACAGGCTGGAGGAGGTGGTCGACTACGACTTCATCCGCCGTTCGGTGGCCGAGCGGGTGGCGCGCGGCCATATCCATCTGCAGGAGACGCTGGTCGATGACGTGTTGGCGCTGATGCTGGCCCACCCCCGCGTGCGGGCCGCCCGGGTGTCCACCGCCAAGCCCGATGTCTACCCCGATTGCGCCGCCGTGGGCGTGGAAGTCTTCGGGATCAAGCCCGTTACCGCATGATCACCACGCCCCCGCTTGATGCCACCCCGGCCACCCCGGCCGACCCGCGGCGCGCCGCGTTCGAGGCCAACAAGCTCAGCAAGCGGCTGCACCGCCAGGTGGGCCAGGCGATCGCCGACTTCAACATGATCGAAGCCGGCGACAGGATCATGGTCTGCCTGAGCGGCGGCAAGGACAGCCACGCGCTGCTGGATGTGCTGCTGAGCCTGCGCGAACGTGCCCCGGTGGATTTCGAGATCGTGGCCGTCAACCTGGACCAGAAGCAGCCGGGGTTTCCGGCCGACGTGCTGCCGGCCTACCTGAAGCAGCGCGGCGTGCCCTTTCGCATCGAGGAGCAGGACACCTACTCGATCGTCAAGCAGCACATTCCCGAAGGCCAGACCATGTGCAGCCTGTGCTCGCGGCTGCGCCGGGGCATCCTGTACCGCGTGGCACGCGAACTGGGCGCGACCAAGATCGCACTCGGCCACCATCGCGACGACATGGTGGTGACGATGCTCATCAACATGTTCTTCGGCGGTCGCCTCAAGGGCATGCCGGCCAAGCTGGTCAGCGACAACGGGCAGCACGTGGTGATCCGCCCGCTGGCCTACGTGGCCGAAGCCGACCTGCAGCGCTGGGCCGAGCACCGGCGGTTCCCCATCATCCCGTGTTCCCTTTGCGGCAGCCAGACCGATCTGCAACGCGTTCAGGTCAAGCAGATGATTCACGAGTGGGAGCGCCGATACCCCGGCCGCATCGACAACATGCTGCGCGCGATGGCTCACGTCGTGCCCTCGCACCTGATGGACCGGAACCTCTACCCCTTTGCCACGATCCAAGCCACAGGCGTGGCGGACGCGCTGGGCGATATCGCCTTTGACGAAGAGCCCTGCACCCCGTCGCCGGCCACCGTGCAGTGGCCCGTACCGCGTGAACAGGAGGCATGAAATGCAAAGAAGATCGATGACGCTGCTGCTGGCCGGCGCACTGGCCACGCCCTTGACGCTGGGCCTGGGCGGCTGCGCCGCGATGCGCAGCGTGAGCAGCGAAATCTCCACCTTCGGCGATTGGCCGGCCAACCGCAAGCCCGGCACCTATGCCTTCGAACGCCTGCCTTCCCAGCAGGCGCGCGCCGAGCAGATGCAGGCACTGGAAGCCGCTGCCGCACCGGCCTTGCTGAAGGCGGGCTTCCGGCCGGTGGCCGCCGGGCAGGAGCCCGACGTCCTGGTGCAGGTGGGCCAGCGCGCCGGCCGCGCCGATACCCTGCCCTGGGCCGACCCACTGTGGTGGCGCGGCAGCTTCGGCTACTACCGCCACGGGCCCTGGATCGGCCCGCGCTGGGGCATGAGCCTGCAGATGGATCTGCGCTACGAGCGCGAGGTGGCCTTGCTGATCCGTGAACGCGCCGACGGCAAGCCGCTGTTCGAGGCGCGGGCCAGCAACGAAGGCAATTCAGCGCAGGCCGGCGGTGCGACCCTGGCAGCGATGTTCGAGGCCTGCCTGATGGACTTTCCCAGGCACGGCGTGAATCCCAGAACCGTGGTCGTTGCCGTCCCCTGACGCACACGCGCCGCCTTGCTGGTTCTTGTGGTGGTGCGGGTGTGGCCCGGCGCAGCGAATCTCCCTGAGCGGAGCCGGGCCACACCCACGCCGCCGCAGCGCAAGCCAGTCAATTCACCGCCGGCGCGGCCAGCGCCCGCAGATCCTCTTCCCATCCCTTGAGCCGCTCGCGCGCCTTCTGCCGTTGAGTCGCCGTCGTGGCGTTGTGGATCTGGGCTGCAAGGCCGCAGTTGTATTGCGTGAGCTTGACCTGGTAGGCCCGGTACTCGGGGTCGGGTGAGCGCTCGGTGCGCGCCAGCAGCGCGCGCAAGGCGGCCTGCCGCGTGTCGCGGTCGGCCTTCTGGGCCACAAGCCGGCGCAGGGTCGACAAGGTGTCCTGCTGGCGGCGCCGGCGCTCGGCGATCCAGGCTTCGGGATTGAAGGGAGAAGCGGCCACGCCGCGGGCGATCAGCAACACCTGGTTGGCCTCCAGCGAACCGTAGAGTTGCTCGGCACGGTCCACCGCGCGCTTGACCGATTCCTTCTCCCGCTCCTGGGCATCGTCTTGCAGGAAGTCGCTGCGCATGGCGTCGTTGCGCTTGGCGTAGCTCTGCTCCAGATGCTTGAACTGCGCCTCACCCAGGCCGGGCAGCAGTTCGGCAAACTCGACGATCGCCCGCTCGAAGGCCGGCTCGAGTTGCTCGCGGATGAGATCCTGCCAGCGGCAGGCCTGCGCGCCGGTGGTGGGCTGCAGGATCGGCGCCTGCGCGCTGGCCAGCAAAACCGCGTAGTCGGTCAGCTGTGTTTGGCGGTGCCAGTCGAACCAGCGCTCGATGGCCTGCTTGGCGGCCGGTGTCTGCTCGCGGCTGAAGTCCACATAACCGTCCAGCCACCACCAGGCCAGCTGAGGGCCGTTGGCGTATCCGAGACGGATGGCACTGCACCCGGCCATCCAGGGGGTGAGCAGCATGATCATGGTGCCGATAATCGCGTTTTTGATTCGGGACGACTGCATGGGACTCAACGTCGTGATCATGGCCGCGGGCAAGGGCACCCGCATGAAGTCGGCCTTGCCCAAGGTGCTGCACCGGCTGGCCGGCACCAGCCTATTGCAGCATGTTCTGAACGCGGCTGCTGGCGTGGGCGCCGATCGCACCGTGGTGATCACCGGTCACGGGGCCGACGAGGTCGAAGCCGCCGCCGCCACCAGTGGGGCGGTCTTCGTGCGCCAAATGCCGCAGCTGGGCACGGGCCATGCGGTGCAGCAGACCGTGCCCGTGCTGGACGACGCCCACGGCACCACGCTGATCCTCAACGGCGACGTGCCCCTGCTGCGCGCCGAGACGGCCCGCGCGCTGGTACAGGCCTGCGGCGGCGACAAGCTGGCGCTGCTGACCATCGAGCTGCCCGACGCCACCGGCTATGGCCGCATCGTGCGCCG
>DAORNK010000276.1:0-6180 GCA_035440985.1 Rubrivivax sp.
CTTGTGAAGATATGAATCGTGCCCGCGGACACGATTCATATCTTCACAAGCTCTGAGCACAGGCGAGCAGCCGACATCCGCATGAGGCCGATCAAGGCCACTTCGCCGCACCCCGCTAACATGCAAGGCCAGGTTGGCCGAGTTCCCCGATGCTCATGCACAGTGCCGTCGATCTGCTCAAGCGCAAGGGCGAACTCGCCCGGCTGCTGCGTCTTCGGCTCGACCCGGACTGGTTCGAGTTCGGGGGCAACGAGCGCCTGGCCCTGGTGTTCGACCTGGAGATGCATCTGGCCTTTCTCGGCGAGGCCGTGCGCCTGAAGGTGCCGCGGCTGTTCACCGAGTACGCCAGCTGGACCTACCAGCTGCTGCTGACAGCCCGGGGCGACGGCAACCGGTTCGAGGCCTGTCTGCGCGCAATGGCGACGCTGCTGCGCGAAAGCGCCAGCGGGAGCTGGGTGGACGAGGCACTGAGCGACATCGACACGGCCTGCGCCGCCATGCGCACGGCGCCGCCGCCCGACGCCTCCTACTGGCGCGACGACAACCCGCATCGTGCGCTGGGCGAGGCCTTCCTGGATGCCTGCCTGCACCTGCGGCGGTCACAGGCGCTGGCCATGGTGCAGCAGGCCGTGCACCGCGGTGTGGCCGTGCCGGAGATCTACACCTGCGTGATCACGCCGGCCATGCAGGAACTGGGGCGGTTGTGGCACCAGAACCGGGTGTCGGTGGCCGAAGAGCATTACTGCACCGCGGTGGCGCAGATGGTGATGGCGCAGCTCTTTCCGGTCATCTTCGACGGCGAGCGCAAGCCGGTGGGCCGTGTGGTCTCGGCCTGCGTGGCCGGCGAGTTGCATGAGATCGGTGCGCGCATGGTGGCCGACCTGTTCGAGATGGCGGGCTGGGACACCACCTTCCTGGGCGCCGACGTGCCGCGCGACTCGGTGGTCGACATGCTGGTCGAGACCGAGGCGCAGGTGCTGGCGATCTCGGTGACGTTGGGAGCCAACCTGGGCGATGCCAGCGCACTCATCGAGGCGGTGCGCGCGTCGCCGGCCTGCGCGGCCGTGAAGATCCTGGTGGGGGGCGCCGCCTTCAACATCGAGCCGACGCTGTGGCAGCAGATGGGCTGCGACGGTTGGGCGCCCGACCCCGCGGCCGCGCTGCAACTGGCCGAGCGCTGGAGACGCTGAGTGTCCGAGATTTCCACCGGCAGCCCCGGCCTGGCCCTGGTCTGCAACTACGACGGACTGGTCACAGAAGTGCTGTGGGACGACCTGGACGTCAGCACGGCGCTGGCCGACCTGTCGCACATGGCCTGCCTGTTCGACGCGGGGTCGGTGCAGAAGGCCCTCGGCCTGATCCTGCAGGTCAAGGAACGCGGTGCCACGTTCGGCTGGGAGCTGAACGTGCGCGGGGTCGACCATCCGCAGCCGCTGAGCTTCGAGGCCGCACTGGTGGGCGATCGCATCCTGCTGCTGGCCAGTGCCGAGCAGAACCACGGGTCCAGGCTCTATGACGGTCTGAGCCACGTCATCAACGATCAGATCAACAGCCTGCGCGTGCTGAACCAGCGTCACGCAGGCCGCAGCGAAGGCAAGCCCGCAGGGACCGACCTGTCCAGCCAGTTCACGCACGAGATGTTCCGCGACATGCTGGAGCTGAACAACCGCCTGGTCAATGCCGAACGCGAGCTGGCCCGCAAGAACGGCGAACTGCGGCGCCTGAGCAGCGTGCTGCGCAAGGACCTGCATCTGGCGCACCGCGTGCTGCAAAGCGCCGGCGAAGCCGTGGTGGTGACCGATCACGAACACCGCCTCATCGACGCCAACCAGGCCTTCACCGCCATCACCGGGTTCACCAGGAGCGAATTGCTGGGCACGGTCCACACGCTGTGCGAACCCGGGCTGTCACCCAGGGGCTTTGCCGATGCCATCTGGGCGCAGGTCGCACGAACCGGCAACTGGCAGGGCGAGTGCATCGGTCGCCGCAAGAGCGGCGAGACGTTTCCGAAGTGGCTGACCGTCAGCGCCGTGCCCGACGAGGGCGGCGCGCTGCGCCATTACGTGGTCAGCTTCTCCGACATCACGCGGCTCAAGCATGCCGAGGAACGCTGGCACCGGCTGGCGTTCTTCGACAGCCTGACGCATCTGCCCAACCGCGTGCTGTTCAAGGACAGGCTGCAGCAGGCGATGGTGCATGCCCGGCGCAACAAGGATCCGCTGGCGCTGCTGTTCATCGATCTGGACGAATTCAAGATCGTCAACGACAGCCTGGGGCACGATGCCGGCGACCAGCTGCTGGCTGCCGCCGCAAAGCGGATCCAGGCCTGTGTGCGCGAAGCCGACTCGATCGCGCGGCTGGGCGGCGACGAGTTCACGGTCATCATGCACGGGTCCCCGGGCGAAGCCGATGTGCTGCGCGTCTGCGAGAAGATCATCCGCGCCATCAACACGCCCTTCGAGATCGGCGGGCACAGCGTGCGCGTGGGTGCCAGCATCGGGGTGGCCCGCTTCCCCAGCGATGGCGACGACCCCGACACGCTGATCAAGAACGCCGACGCGGCGATGTATGCGGCCAAGTCGGCGGGGCGCAACACCAGCCGCTACTTCTCACCGGCGCTGGGCGAGGCCATCGCGCGCCATCTCAAGGTCAAGACCCAGATCGCGCAAGGCCTGCAGCACGGCGAGTTCACGCTCGAACTGCAGCCCGTCGTGGATCTGGCCGACGGCCGTGTGCAGAGCCTGGAGGCGCTGCTGCGCTGGGACCACCCCGAGCAAGGCCGCATCGCGCCCGAGCAGTTCATCCCGATCGCCGAAGAGTCCGGCTTGATCGTCGAACTGGGTGAGTTCGCCATCCGCCAGGCCGTGCAACTGGCGCGCGAACTGCGTGCCGACGTCTGGCCGCAAGCCCGCGTCGCCGTCAACGTCTCGCGGCGCCAGCTGGCCGCCCCCGGCCTGGTGGATTTCATACGCGGCGAACTGGGTCGCTGCGGCATGCCGGGGCCGGCCTTGATCGTCGAAGTGACCGAGAGTCTGGTTATGAGCAACCTCGACCAGGCGGCGCAGGTCCTGAACAGCCTGCGCGAAGTCGGCGTGAGTGCGGCGATCGACGACTTCGGCACCGGCTATTCGTCGCTGAACGCAATGCGGCGGCTGCCGTTGGAGCTGCTGAAGATCGACAAGTCCTTCGTCGCCGATGCCGACCATTCGCACCAGAGCGAGAGCATCATCGGCGCCATCGTCGCGATGGCCCACGGTCTGGGCTTGAAAACCGTGGCCGAAGGCGTCGAGCGCCAGGGGCAGCTGGAACTGCTGCGGCGGGTCGGCTGCGACATGGGCCAGGGATACCGGATCGCCGAGCCGATGTCGCTGGTGGCCCTGAGGCCGATGCTGGGCCAGGATGGGCGAATCCGCGGCGGCCAGGGCGCCCTCTGACCGCTGGCCGCAGGCCGAGCAGGCTGCGTTACGCTCGGGCGTCGGCTTCGCCTCCCGGAGCCTGGAAGGAACCTGCGATGCAATACCGCCGCCTCGGCCGTGCCGGCCTACGTGTTTCCCTCCTGTCGCTGGGCTCCTGGGTGACCTATCACAACCAGGTCGACACTGGCCAGGCGCGCGAGATGATGGCCGCGGCCTACGATGCCGGGGTCAACTTCTTCGACAACGCCGAGGTCTACGCCGGCGGGCGCAGCGAGACCATCATGGGCCAGGCGCTGCAGCAGCTGGCCTGGCCGCGGCTGAACTACGTCGTCTCGACCAAGTTCTTCTGGGGGCTGGACCGGGCCGGCGAAGCCGTCAACCGCAAGGACACGCTCAACCGCAAGTACCTGATGCAGGCGATGGACGGTTCGCTCAAGCGCATGGGGCTGGACCACATCGACCTGATCTACTGCCATCGCCCCGACCCGCACACGCCGGTGGAAGAGACCGTGCGCGCGATGAGCGACCTCATCACCCAGGGCAAGGCGCTGTACTGGGGCACCAGCGAATGGAGCGCAGCCGACATCCGCACGGCCTGGGAAGTGGCCGAACGCCACCACCTGCACAAGCCGGTGATGGAGCAGCCGCAGTACCACCTCTTCCACCGCCAGCGCGTGGAGCAGGAGTACGCGCGCCTGTACGACGACATCGGCCTGGGCCTGACCACCTGGAGCCCGCTGGCCAGCGGCCTGCTCACCGGCAAATACCGCCACGGCTTACCCGAGGGCAGCCGCGGCGCGCTGGAGAGCATGGCCTTCCTGCGTGATGGCCTGCTCAATGCCGGGAAGAACGCCGCCGTGACCGCGCTGGAGCCCATCGCCGCCGAACTGGGCGGCACGGTGGCGCAACTGGCCATCGCCTGGGTCGCGAAGAACCCACGCGTCAGCACCGTGATCACCGGTGCGTCCAGGCTGAGCCAGCTGCAGTCCAACCTGGGCGCGCTGGCGCTGTTGGACAAGCTCACGCCCGAGGTGCTGGCGCGCATCGACAGCGCAACGCGGGCGCTGGCCGAGTAGGGCGCCTCTCGCTCTCTCAGCCGCGCAGCACGGCGGCCAGGTCCTCGCCCTGCAGCGAGCGGGCCGCGCCGAAACCGGCGACCTGGCGCGCGCCCTCGACCTGGATGCCGAAGAAGGCGAAGTCGCCCAGCGCCGTCATCGGCTCGGCTTCCGCGAATCGCGCCAGGTAGGCCGCACGTGCCGCCTGCCAGGCGGGGCTGCCGACGACCAGGGCCCGGGCCTGGCCGAAGAAGCTCGCACGGGCCAGCGCGTGCACCGGTGCGCCGGGTGCCTCGGGCTGCATCACCAGCAGCGAGACGGGCGGTCGCTGGCGCAGGTTGCCGGTGTGGGCCGCCAGCGCGCTGACGTGGATCACGAAGCCGGCTTCGTCCGTGCGCAGCGCAAACGGCACCATCGAAACCAGCGGCGTGCCGTCGTCGTTGAGCGTGCCCAGCGTGGCGACGCGCTGGGTCTGCAGCAGGGCGCGCAGTTCGCGCGTGAGTCGGGGTTCGTGCGACATGGCGCCGGATTGTGGCCCGGCCCCGGCCGCCGATGTCACGTTCGCGTCACCTGCCGAACCTTGCCTTCGGGGCACCCGGCCACCACGATGGCTGCGTGTTCGATGGAGGTCAACCATGGCGATGCTCGACGCCCGAACCCGATGCGCTGTGCTGGTCGGTCTGCTGGTCCTGGCCGCCGGATGCGGTGGAGGCGGTGGTGGGGCGACCCCCCAGGCCGGGGCACCGTCACCTGCACCGTCACCCGCTCCGGCCCCGGCACCCAGCCCCGCGCCCCCCGGCGGCCGCATCACCGTCACCTTGCACAACCAGGTCACGGCGGGCGACGTGACCTCGGGCCCGGTGTACGGGCGTGTCGGCACCCGTGCCTACCTGCGCAGCGAAATCAACGCCGGGCACCTGCTGTGCGGTGGCCAGTTGGGCAGCCGCAGCTGCAGCGTCGACCTGGCGGCCGGTGAGACGCTGACCCTGGCGGCCGTGGAAGTCACCGAGGCCAACCTGGGGCAGATCCCCAGCGGAGGCTTTGCGTCGCCCGGCTGGTTCAAGAATCATTGGCAGTTCGTGAGCTGGAGCGCGCCCTGCACCGAACCCGACCGCGGCGTGTGCGTGCTGCAACCGGCTGCCGACACCGCCGTCACGGTGCTTTGGAAGCCGCTGGCGGTGACGACGCTGGGCTACGTCGGCCTGCGCGAGTGGCGCGTGCACATCGATGCGCCGCCCCTGCTGGGCATCGGCAGCGTGCACACCGGCCTGCGGCAGGTGAAGAGCTACGCCTACCCGGCGCAGTTGGGCTACTACTGCGTGGGGGGCCCGGCACCCAAGGACTGCTACGTGGTGCAGGCGCCCGACACCGCACAGATCACGCTGGAAGCCCTGCCACCGGCACTGGCCACGGCACCGGCCGGTGCCACCGTGCCGCTGGCCTTCAAAGGCTGGGGCGGTGCCTGCATGGGTGCGGGCGGCGCGGCCACCTGCACGCTGGTGGCGCTGGGCGAACAGTCCGCCTGGTTCCGCTGGGAGTACTACAGCTGCGTCAATGCCGGCGGCACGGCGTCGCCCGGATGGGGCCTGGCGGGCTGGCGTTATGCCAGCACGCCGGCCGACTGCAGCCTGCAGTCACCGTGAGGCGGGCAGCCCCAGCCGCGCCCGGCACGCGGCCCACGCCGGTTTCGATCTGATGTTGAGCGGCCA
>DAORNK010000277.1:0-6177 GCA_035440985.1 Rubrivivax sp.
TCAGGACGCCGCCAAACGCAAGGCCGAGGCCGACGCGGCCCAGGCGCGCGTGGCACGCCGCCAGGCTGAAAGGACCAGTGAGGGCAAAGCGGCCACGCCACTGCCGGTGCCGGCCGCCGGCGCGGCATCGGCCGCGCGTTGAAAGTCAGCGAACCGGGTCGATGCGACCCAGGGCCAGCGACAGGTTGTCACCGCCGCCACGAGCGCGTTGGCGGGCCTTGCTGACCAGCATCTCGCTGGCCTCACGCGGGGGCAGCGCGTGCAGGATGGCGCCGATTTCCTTGGGCGTGAAGTAGTGCCAAAGGCCGTCGCTGCACGCCAGCATCGTGTCGCCGTATTCCAGTTTGTCGATGTGCCACAGCGCGATGGGTGGGTCAGCGTGCGTGCCCAGACAGCCCGTCAGCAGATTGGACTGGGGGTGCGTATTGGCCGCCTCTTCGGTGATCTTGCCTTCGTCGATCAGGCGCTGCACGAAGGAGTGGTCCACCGTGCGTCGCATCATCTCGGCGCCGCGAAAGTGGTAGACGCGCGAATCGCCGGCGTGCACGACGTCGCATTCCAGCCCGGGCCCGATGTAGAACGCGGCCACCGTGCTGTGCGGCTCTTCTTCGGCGGTGATGGCGGTGAGCTTGATCATCAGGTGGGCTTCCACCACCAGCTGGCGCAGCAATTCGGCTGCGTCGTCCTGGGCGGGCACGAAGCGCTCGAAGATCTGCCGCCCGGTCAGCAGCACCTGGTCCGCCGCCTTGCGCCCGCCGCTCTTGCCGCCCATGCCGTCGGCCACGATGGCCAGGACCGCGCCGGCGATGCGGGGGTGCTGGATCACTTCGACCTGGTCCTGCTGGTAGCTGCGGTCGCCGCGGTGCAAACCGGTAGCGGCACTGAAACGGAACGAAGTTGCGGGGCTGGCCATCGGTCGAATATAAACTCGGCCATCACTTGGAAGCCGTGCAGCAATGGACGAGAACCTGCATTCACCACAGCGCCGGCTCATCGAGCTGCGCATGGAACATGCCGACCTGGACGACCTGATCGACCGCAGTCCGGTGGACCACCCGCCCGACGATCTGACGATGCGCAGGCTCAAGAAGCGCCGGCTGCTGCTGCGGGACGAGATCGCGCTGCTCGAAAGCCAGCTCGATCCGCCAGAACCGGCCTGATGCTGCACCCCCGGCAGTGACCGGTGATCTCGCCACGGCGGTGGCCCAGGCCTTTGCCGTGGACGGAGCCCTGGCGCGCAGCGACGAGCACTTCCTGCCGCGGGCGGCCCAGGACGAACTCGCATCGCGCATGGCTCAGGCCGTCGAGCATCGCGAAACGTTGGTCGCCGAGGCCGGCACCGGTGTAGGCAAGACCTTTGCCTACCTGGTGCCGCTGTTGCTGTCGGGCCGGCGTGCGCTGGTCAGCACCGCCACCAAGAGCCTGCAGGACCAGCTCTTCCTGCGGGACCTGCCGCGCCTGCGGGATGCCCTGGGCGTGCCGGTGCGGATGGCCTTGCTCAAGGGCCGCGCCAGCTACCTGTGCCGCTGGCGGCTGCAGCAGGCGCAAGAACAGGGTGCGCTGCCGGACCGCCTTGCCGTGCGCGCGCTGCACCGGGTGAGCCAGTGGGCGCAATCCACCCGCAGCGGCGACCTGGCGGAACTGGAAGGTCTGGACGACCGGTCGCCGGTCATTCCGCTGGTCTCCTCCACGCGGGAAAACTGCCTGGGTGCCGAGTGCCCGGAGTACCGGGCCTGCCACGTCATGCAGGCCCGGCGCGAGGCCATGGCGGCTGACCTGGTGGTCGTCAATCACCACCTGTTCTTTGCCGACATGGCCCTGCGTGACAGCGGGGTGGCCGAGCTGCTGCCGACGGTGGATGCGGCGGTCTTCGACGAAGCGCACCAGCTCGTCGAGGCCGGTGTGCAGTTCCTGGGCACTACGCTGGCCACGGGCCAGGCCATCGACATGGCCCGTGACCTGCTGGCCGCCGGCTTGCAGCATGCCCGGGGCCTGCAGCCCTGGGCCGAACTTCAGATGGGCATCGACCGCGCCGCCCGCGATCTGCGCTTGGCCTGTGCCGGCCCTGTTCGGGAGGTGCGAGGCCTGCTGAAGCAGCGCTGGGAGGCCTGCGAGGCCGACTTGCCCACGGCGCTGCAGACCCTGGCTGAAGCTTCCACCGCCGGCGCGCTGGCCGCGGCCGCGGTGGCGGAAGCGGCACCGGACTTTCCCAAGCTGGAACAGCGCGCGCGCGCGCTGGTCGCCTTGGCGCAGCGGTTTGCCGTCGATGCCGAGCCCGGACATGTGCGCTGGGTCGACCTCAGCCCTCAGCAGGCGCGGCTGGTCGAGTCCCCGCTGGACATCCGCGAGATGCTGACCGAGCAGCGCGGGCTGGCGCCCAAGGCCTGGATCTTCACGTCTGCCACATTGGGGGACGACGAGGCCCTGTCCTGGTTCACCAGCACCACGGGTCTGGAAGACGCGGGCAAGCTGCGCGTCGGCAGCCCGTTCGACTATCCCGCTCACGCACGGGTCTGGGTGCCTGCAGAAATGCCCTTGCCGAATGCGCCCGGGCACCCGGCAGCGGTGGGGGCCCTTGCCGGCCGTTGTGCTGCGGCCCTGGGCGGCCGCACCTTCGTGCTGACCACGACCCTGCGCGTGCTTCCGGTCGTGGCCCAGGCCCTTGCAGCCCAGGCCCCGGGTTTGACGGTTCTGGTGCAGGGCAGCGAACCGCGCCGCACGCTGTTGCAGCGCTTCGGCAACGGCCAGGGCCATGTGCTAGTGGGATCGCAGAGTTTCTGGGAAGGCATCGACATGCCCGGCGACGCGTTGCAGTGCGTGCTGATCGACAAGCTACCGTTTCCGCCACCCAACGATCCGCTGGTGGAAGCCCGGGTGAAGCAATTGCGGGAACAGGGCCGCAACCCCTTCGAGGCCTATTTCGTCGCCGAAGCGGCGGTGTCGCTCAAGCAGGGGGCCGGGCGTCTGATACGCACCGAGACCGACCACGGCCTGCTGGTGCTGTGCGATCCGCGTCTGCGCCAGATGCGCTACGGCAGACGCCTGCTGGCTGCCCTGCCGCCGATGGGCCGGCTGGACGACGAGCGACAGGCGCTCGACTGGCTCAGCGCGCTGGCTTCAACGCATTGAAGCCCGGTGCTCTACCAGAAGCGCCACCAGGGCTTGCTTGGCTGGCTGCCGGGGCCGCCGAGGAACGCGCTTTGCGGGAAGTTCTGTCGCAGCACGCGGCTGGCAGCGTCGCGCAGCACGGGCAGATCCAGCTTGTCGTAGCTTTGCACCATGATGTGCAGCGCTTCTTCGATGGCCGGTGCGTGCTGGAACTCGGCCACCGCCTGCTGGGCGCGGTTGGCTGCCGCCACATAGGCGCCGCGGCGGAAGTAGTAGCGCGCCACGTGCACCTCGTAGGCCGCCAGCGAGTTGACGGTGTAGGCCATGCGCTGCCGGGCGTCGGCCGCGTAGCCCGAGTTCGGAAACTGATCCAGCAACTGCTTGAACGACTGCCAGGAGTCGCGCGACGCGCGCTGGTCGCGTTCGGACAGGTCCTGCCCGGCCAGTGTGCCCAGCAGACCCAGGTTGTCGTTGAAGTTGATCAACCCCTTGAGGTAGAGCGCATAGTCCAGCGCCGGACTCGACGGATTGAGCTTGATGAAACGGTCCACGGTGGTCAGCGCCTGGGCCTTCTCGCTGGCACGCCAGTTCAGGTAGGCCATGTCCAGCAGGGCTTGCTGGGCCAGCAGCGTGCCGGCGGCCAGACCTTCCACCCGCTCGAGCGACTTGATGGCGCGCTCGTAGCTGCCCGAGTCCATGTCCTCGCGGGCCTCTTTGTACAATCGTTCCGCCGAGCCGGCAGCGCTCTCGTCCTTGGGTGCAGAACTGCAACCCGCCAACTGCAATGACACCGCCAGCAAGGCCACAAGCGCAGCGCGCCACATCGGAAAAACGGTCATCGCGTCGGGTGTCTGTAGGCTCGGAGAGCGCGGATTATAGGGAGGCCACCCCCAGCCTGCCCCCTGACGATCTCCTGTCGGCCCTCGTCGAGACCGAGCCCGAGACCGCCGTCGAAACCCGCCGGTGCAGCGTTGCGGAGGTGCTGCATGGCCAGCGGCTGGACAAGGTGCTGGTGGCCATGGCGCCGGAGTTCTCCCGCAGCTACCTGCAGGGCCTGATCGAACAGGGCCATGTTCGCGTCGACGGTGCGACGGCCAGCCTCGCCTCGCGGCGACTGCGCATCGCCCAGAGCGTGCAGATCGACCTGATTCCGACCGAAGAGAGCCGGGCCTTCCAGCCACAGGCGATGCCGCTGCAGGTCCTGTACGAGGACGACCATCTGCTGGTGCTGGACAAGCCGGCCGGACTCGTGGTCCACCCGGCGCCCGGCAACTGGCAGGGTACGCTGCTCAACGGCCTGCTGGCGCGCGATCCGGCAGCCGCGGCGCTGCCACGCGCCGGCATCGTGCACCGGCTGGACAAGGACACCTCGGGCGTGATGATGGTCGGCCGCAGCCTGCCGGCCGTGACGGCGCTGGTGCGGGCCATCGCGGCACGCGAGGTGCACCGCTACTACCTGGCCCTGGCCCATGGTGCCGTGGAACGGGACGATTTCGACATCGATGCACCCATCGGCCGCGACCCGCAGCAGCGCGTGCGCATGGCGGTCGTGGCCGGTGGCCGGCCATCCCGCACCACGGTGCACTGCGTGGCAAGGCTGGCTGGCTTCAGTGCGCTGCAGTGCGCCCTGCACACGGGTCGCACGCACCAGATCCGCGTGCATCTCGCGCACGGCGGCCACCCACTGGTGGCGGATGGGCTTTATGGGGGGCGGCCCGCGCTGGGCCTGCAGCGTCAGGCCCTGCACGCCCGCGAGTTGCGGCTGGTGCACCCCATCACCGGCCGGCCCCTGGTGTTCCAAAGCCAGCCGCCCGCGGATTTCGGGGCCGCATGGGCCCAGGTGGCGCCAGCGTTGACCGACCTCTAGGGCCCCAAGCTCCCGAGCGTTACAATGGCCGGGAATCACAGTGCTGCGGGCACCCCGAGTGCCGCGCCTGTTTGAAGCGCAGCCCCGTCCCGGCACTGCCGGACCGTGCCCCCAACACCGCGCTCACGGGCCTTTGCTGGCCCCTCGCGGACCCCGATTCCCGGATCAATGGCAGCCCTCAGCCGGCCGCCCCAACGTCAAGCGCAGGCCATGAACACTTCGGAGGCCAAACGAGTCCTCGAGACCGCGCTCATCTGCGCGCCGGCACCCTTGCCGCTGGCGGATCTGCGGGCGCTCTTTGCGGGCGAGGTGGGCAACGACTCGTTGCGCCGCATGCTCGACGAACTGGTCAACGATTGGCAGGGCCGTGGCGTGGAACTGGTGGCACTGGCCAGCGGCTGGCGCTTCCAGAGCCGGCCCGAGATGCGCGAGTACCTCGACCGTCTGCATCCCGAGAAGCCGCCGCGCTATTCACGTGCAGCGCTGGAGACGCTGGCCATCGTCGCCTACCGGCAGCCGGTGACCCGCGGTGACATCGAGGACATCCGCGGTGTCACCGTCAGCAGCCAGATCGTCAAGCAACTGGAAGACCGAGGCTGGATCGAGGCCATCGGCTACCGCGAGGCACCCGGTCGACCGGCGCTGTATGCCACGACGCGCCAGTTCCTGGACGACCTCGGGCTGGCCAGCCTGGACCAGTTGCCCAGCATCGACGCCCAACCCGATGCGCTGCGCAATCTGGAAGCCCTGAATGCCTTGCCTGAAGAGCCCAGCCTGCTGGATGACGGCCAGGCCAGCCTGCTGCTCGATGCCGAGCCGCCGCCCGCCGTCGACGCCTCTGCTGCGTCGGCCGATGCTGCGCCCAGCGATCCAGAAGAGCCTGCCGCCGCACCGGACGAGGCCGGCACGGTTTCACTCCTTCCCCCCACTGATGCCCCCGCATGAACGCTTCTGAAGCCAATTCCAAGCTGCCCGATGCCGCACCGGCAGAACCGTCTGGCCCAGGCGACGAACCTGCAACGCCGGCCAAGCCGGCACGCAAGCGCGCGCCTCGAAAGGCGGCGGTTGACAAGGTAGCTGTCGAGAGCGACGAGGGCGAAGCGCCCAAGCCCGCGCGCGCCAGGCGACGTGTGGCGTCGGACGTCCCGTCCGGTGCAGATGCGCCGGCCGCGCCGCCGCTGTCCGCCGGCAGCGAGCCATCC
>DAORNK010000278.1:0-6175 GCA_035440985.1 Rubrivivax sp.
ACCCCGACGCGCGCGACAAGACCTTCATGCAGGAAGGCCGCAAGGTGTTCAAGGAGGTCGTGCCGATGGCCGCGGCGCACATCGAATCGCACCTCCACGCGCTGGGCATGGAGCCCACGCAGATGCGTCGCTTCTGGCTGCACCAAGCCAACCTGGCGATGAACCAGCTCGTGATCAAGCGTCTGGTCGGCCGCGAGGTGGGCGACGACCTGGCGCCCGTGATCCTGGGTGAGTATGCCAACACGGCGTCGGCCGGCTCCATCATCGCCTTCCACGAACACCATGCCGACCTCCAGCCCGGCGAGCGTGGCGTGATCTGTTCCTTCGGCGCAGGCTATTCGATCGGCAGCGTGGTGTTGCAGCGGCTGTAGCGGGCGCCCTGCCGCATGGCCGCCAACACCTTCTTCTGGCACGACTACGAAACCTTTGGTCGCGTGCCGCGGCGCGACCGGCCGGCGCAGTTTGCCGGCCTGCGCACCGATCTCGATCTGGTCGAGATCGGTGAGCCCGTCAACTGGCACTGCCAGCCGGCGCCTGACTACCTGCCCGATCCCGAGAGCGTGCTGCTCACCGGCATCCTGCCGCAGCATGCCTTGCAGCACGGCCTGCCCGAACACGCGTTCGCGGCCGCCATCGAGCGCGAGCTGGCACGCGACGGCACCATCGGCGTGGGCTACAACAGCATCCGCTTCGACGACGAAGTCACCCGGCATCTGTTCTGGCGTTGCCTGATCGACCCCTACGCCAGGGAGTGGCAGAACGGCTGCGGCCGCTGGGACCTGATGGACGTGGTGCGCTGCACCTGGGCACTGCGCCCCGGGGGCATCCAGTGGCCAACCTACACCGAAGGCGAACTGGCGGGGCGGCCCTCGTTCAGGCTGGAACACCTGACGGCGGCCAACGGCCTGGGCCACGAAGCTGCGCACGATGCACTGAGCGATGTGCGGGCCACCATCGCGCTGGCCCGTCTGATCAGGCAGCAGCAGCCGCGTCTGTGGGACTTCTGCCTGAAGCTGCGCAGGAAGGACGCGGTGGCCGCCGAGATGGGCGTGGCCCGGCCCTTCGTGCACCTGTCCGGGCGCTACCCGGTGGAGCGCGGCTGCCTGGCCATCGTCTGGCCGCTGGGGCCGCACCCCACCAACAAGAACGAGGTCATCGTCTGGGATCTGGCGCAGGACCCGCGCGAACTGGCCGACCTGGACGCCGCGGCCGTGCAGCGCCGCATCTTCACGCGGCAGGACGAGCTGCCGGCGGGCGAGCAGCGCCTGCCCATCAAGACCATCCACATCAACAAGTCACCCATCGTCATCGGCAACCTGCGCACGCTGGGCGATGCCGCCGCGCGCTGGGGCCTGGACGTGGACGCAGCGATGGCCCACGCGCAGCACGCGCAGGCACTGGGCGGCACGCTGGATGCGTTGTGGCCCGAGGTCTTCGCGCGTCCGGCACCGTTGACCGCGCCCGATGTGGACGAGGATCTGTACGGTGGCTTCATCGGGCACGAAGACCGCCGCACGCTGCAGCGCCTGCGTGAACTGCAGCCGGGCCAACTGGCAGCCAGGCGCCCATCCTTTCACGACGGGCGGCTGGAAGAGCTGCTGTTCCGCTACCGCGCACGCAACTTCGGCGAGACGCTGAGTGCCGAGGATCAGGCGCGCTGGCTGCAGCACCGGGTGGCGCGGCTGCACGAAGGGGCGGGGTCTGCGCTGACCGTGGCGGCCTTCCTGGAACGCATCGACACGCTTGCCGAGGCGGCGGCGCAGCGGGACGACGAACGCGCCCAGGCCATCCTGGAAGCGCTGGTCGATTACGGGCAAAGCATCGCACCCGAATTGCGCTGAACTGCGGCAGCGCCCGCAACCGCCGTCGGGCGCCGCTGCGAGCCCGTCGCCAATGCCCGTGTCACTGGGTGCTGGACGACGCTGCGCTGGCGGCCGCGCCGCCGGCGTCGGTCGTGGTGGTTGGCCCCGGCCGGGGCTCGTTGATGCCCACGCGGGGCACGAAGCCGCCTTCGGCGTACTCGGCGTAGCGCCAGTCGTTGCCGACGGAGACGATGCCGCCCGGTGCCACCAGTGCCTGCACGGGCACGCCACGCAGCAGACGCGTCATCGCTTCGATCCAGATCGGCAGCGCCAGACCGCCACCGGATTCGCGTTCGCCCAGGCTTCGCGGTTCGTCGTAGCCCATCCAGGCCACCGCCACCGCGCCGGGCCCGAAGCCGGCGAACCAGGCATCGACCGCGTCGTTGGTGGTGCCCGTCTTGCCGTACAGGTCCGGCCGGCGCAGCGTCGCCTTGGCGCTGGCCGCGGTGCCACGCAGTGTCACGTCGGACAGCAGGGTGTTGACCATGAACACGTTGCGTGCCGGCACCACCCGCGTGTCGTCGTTCAGCGGCGGCGCCGGCGGCGCTTCGAACAGCAGCTTGCCCTGGGCGTCGACGATGCGCTCGATCAGCACGGGCGTCACGCGGTGGCCACCATTGGCGAACACGGCATAGGCCTGCGCCAGCTGCAGCGGCGTCACGCTGCCGGTGCCCAGCGCCAGCGTCAGGTCCTTGGGCTGCTTGTCCATCGGCAGGCCGAAGCGGCCCATCCACTGGTGTGCCTGGGTCAGCCCGATGTGCTGCAGCAGGCGCACGCTGACCAGGTTCTTGCTGCGCACCAGGCCTTCACGCATCGAGATCTCGCCGTCGAACTTGCCGTCCGAGTTCTGCGGGTTCCAGTTGGGCACGCTGCCGTCCGGGTTGAGCAGCGGTGCATCGTTGACCTGCGTCTCGGGCATCAGGCCATGCTCCAGCGCGGCCGAGTACAGGAAGGGCTTGAAGCTGGAGCCCGGCTGGCGTGCTGCACTGGTGGCGCGGTTGAACTGCTGGCGGTTGAAGTCGAAGCCGCCCACCAGGGCACGCACGCGGCCGGTGACCGGGTCCAGCGCCACGAAAGCGGCGTCGGCCTGCGGCCATTGCGCGATCTGCCACTCGTTGGCCTTGCCGCGCGGCACGAGCTGCACACGCAGCACCGCGCCACGCCGGATGGCCAGCGCCGGGTCCGCCTTCGGGCTCAAGGCGGACTGCAGCCTGCGCAGGGCGTCTGCCTTGATCGTCACGTTCTCGCCGCTGGCCAGCTTGGCCGTCACGGCCGTGGGGCTGGCTGCCAGCACGATGGCCACGCGCAGGTCCTCGTCGTCGGCCAGATCCTTCAGGGCCAGGGCCGCTGCCTGGTCGGCCTCTTCGGCGTCCTCGGGCAGCTTCTCCTGGCCTTCGGGGCCGCTCCAGGCCTGTTTGCGTTCATGGGCCAGCACGGCGCGGCGCAGTGCCGCGTGCGCCACGCGCTGCTCCTCCGCACGCACCGAAGTGAAGACGCGCACACCTTCGGTGTAGGCCTTCTCGCCGAGGCGTTCCACCACCGCGCGGCGTGCCATCTCGGCCACATGCTGGGCTGGCACATCCACAAAGCTGGGCTTGCGGTAGACCAGCGGGGTGGCCAGCGCCGCGCGGCGCTGCGCATCGCTGATGACGCCGGTGGCCACCATCCGGTGCAACACCCAGTGCTGGCGCCTGGTGGCCGCCGCGTTGTTGACGATGGGGTTGGCGTAGATCGGGTTCTGCTGCAGACCGGCCAGCATCGCGGTCTCCGCCAGGTTGAGCTGGACCAGCGGCTTGCCGAAGTAGACCTGCGCGGCGGCACCATAGCCGTAGGCGCGCTGGCCCAGGTAGATCTGGTTCAGGTAGAGCTCCAGGATGCCGTCCTTGCCCAGCTCGCGTTCGAGCTGCCAGGCAATCAGCGCTTCCTTGAGCTTGCGTTCGATGGTGCGCCGCGTGCTCAGGAAAAAGGTGCGCGACACCTGCTGCGTGATGGTGCTGGCGCCACCGCCGATGCCGCCGGTGGCGTGCGACCAGGCGGCGCGCGCCATCCCTCTGAAGCTGATGCCGTGGTGGTTGTAGAAGTCGTGATCCTCCACCGCCAGCACGGCGTCCTGCAACAGCTTGGGCGCCTGCGCGATGGGCACGAAGATGCGCCGCTCGGTGCCGAACTGCGCGATCTCCGCGCCATCGGCCGTCAGCACCTGCAGATGCTGGCGCGGCCGGTAGGCGGTGGCCTTGTCCAGCGTGGGCAGGTCGTGCCAGTACCAGATGGCCATGAAGGCCAGCACCAGTGCCGCCACGGCGGCAGCCGCCAGTGCCGCCAGGAGCAGCGAACTCAGGACGATCAGGCCGCGCTGGCTGCGTTGGCCCTGCAGGTGTTTCACGGTCTGATTTCGTACAGCGCGCTGCCGTCGCCGTTGTCCTTCACGAGGCGGATCTGCGGGTAGCGCGGCAGGTGCGCCATGCCGCCGGCGCCGCTGGCAAACAGCAGCCGCACGCCGGGCACCGGTTCGAAGCGCCAGTTGCCGTCGGCGGCCGGGTCCACGCGGCCGCTGGACTGCAGATACTGCAGCAGCGCTTCGCGGTTTTCGTCGGGTGCATGCAGGATGATGTTGCTGCCGTCCAGCCCGGGGAAGCCGCCGCCGCCGGAGGCCCGGTAGTTGTTGGTGACCACGGCAAACGGCGCCGCGTCATCCACCGGCCGGCCGTTGTGGCGCAGGTCGCGGATGCGGCGCGCCTCGGGCGCCACCAGCTTGCCGTTGCGGTCGTAGCGCGCGGGCTGCGTCAGGTCGATGCGATAGCTCACGCCGTCCAGCGTGTCGAAGTTGAAGCTGGGGAAGGCGGTGTTGATCAGGTTCTGTTCGGGCGCGCCGGCCGGGTCGATGCGGTTGAAGGCGCCGGCGCTCATCTCCAGCCATTCGCGCACCATCGCGCCACTGATGCGCACCACCTTCACGGTATTGGGGTAGATGTACAGGTCGGCCACGTTGCGCACGGCGACCGGGCCGGCGGGGATGTCGGTGTAGTAGTTGGCACCGCCGCGGCCGCCGGTCTTGAACGGTGCGGCGGCCGACAACAGCGGCAGCTGGGCGTGTTCGGTGCCGGCCAGCGCACGACGGGCATAGGCCAGTTGCGCTTGCGACACGAGTTGCACCGAAGGATCGTCGGCCACCTGGGCGAAGTAGCTCTGGATCGGCGTGGCGCTGGTCGCGACCGGCGCACGCACATAGGCCAGCGTGCCTTCGTGTTCGGTCCTGATCAGTGCGGCGACCTGCGGATCCGGGGCCACCAGCGCCTTGCGCGCCGCGCGGTCGTGCACCGGGCGGATCTCGGCGCGGCTGTCGGTGACCTGCCAGGCGCCTTCGCGCCTTTCCAGCACGAGGTCGATCACGCCCAGGTGGCTGCCCCAGAAACCAGGCATCGTGGCCGGCACGCCGTTGATGGTGCCGCGGGCGAGGTCGACCTTGGGATGGCTGTTGAAGAAGCGGCCGGGAAACTCGCCGTGCGAGTGGCCGAACAGGATGGCCGTCACGCCCGGCACCTCGGCCAGGCGGGCCACGGTGTTTTCGGCAAAGAAGACGGTTTCGCCGCGCTCGAAGCCCGAATGGGCGATCAGCACCACCACGTCCGCGCCGGCGGCCCTCATCTGCGGCACGAGCTCGCGGGCCGTCTGCGGGATGTCGCGTGCCTTGACGCGGCCCGTCAGGTGCTGCTGGTCCCACTGCATGATCTGCGGCGGCACGAAGCCGGTGACGCCGATCTTCAGCGTGTGGCTGGCGCCGGCTTCGTCGGTGAAGCGGCGCTCGAGCATCACGAAGCGCTGGAAGGCTGGCGGCGAGCCGGCTTCGTCCTTGTCCACGTTGGCGTTGACGTAAGGGAACGCCGCGCCCATCAGGGCCCGGTTCAGGAAGGGCAGGCCGTAGTTGAACTCGTGGTTGCCGACGTTGGCGGCGTCGTAGCCCAAGGCGTTCATCACCTTGAAGGCCGGGTGCAGCTGGCCGGGTGCCAGCGGCTTGATGCGGGCCACGTAGTCGCCCAGCGGGCTGCCCTGCAGCAGGTCGCCGTTGTCGAACAGCAGGCTGTTCTTCGCTTCGGCCCGCGCCGCCTTGATCAGCGTGGCGGTGCGCTCCAGGCCGTACTCCTCGGTCGGCTTGTCCTGGTAGTAGTCGTAGCCGAGCAGGTTCATGTGGAGATCGGTGGTCTCCAGGATGCGCAGCCTGAGCTGCTGCGCCGTGGCGCTGCCGGCCAGCAGCAGCGCAGCGGCCAGGCCGCACAGCCAGCGCGGCCACCGACGCCGCGTGCTCATCATTGCGG
>DAORNK010000279.1:0-6173 GCA_035440985.1 Rubrivivax sp.
ACCGGCGTGGGCCTGGCGCTGTGCCGCGCCATCGCCCGCGTGCACGGCGGTGAGCTCCGCATGCGCAATCGCCGCAGCGGCGGTGCGAGCGTCGAGTTCCTGCTCCCCGTTGAGCCGGCGCCCGCCGGCCCGGCCGAGGGCACCTTGCCGGATGCAGCCGCATGAAACCGGCCGTGCTGCTGGTGGAGGACGACCGCGAACTGCGCAATACGCTGCGTGACGCCCTGTCGGTGGAAGGTTATGAGGTGTTGCCCTCGGCCAGCCTGGCCGATGCCCGCGCCTTGTTGCGGCATGCCGTGGCACACGGTGGGCTGGACCTGGTGCTGCTCGATCTGGGGCTGCCCGACGGTGACGGCGAGGCCTTGCTGACGCAACTGCGGCGCGAGCAGGCGACACCGGTGATCGTGGTCTCCGCGCGCCATGGCGACGAGCCCAAGGTGCGGCTGCTGGATGCCGGTGCCGACGACTACCTGGTCAAGCCCTTCAGCCTGGCCGAGCTGCTGGCGCGCATGCGTGTGGCGCTGCGCCACCGTGGCACGCGCCTGCGGCCGGCCATCGTGCGTTATGCGCGCGAAGGGCTCGAGATCGACCTCGAAGCGCGCCAGGTTCTGCGCGACGGCGCGGCCGTGCACCTGACGCCCACCGAATACGCCCTGCTCGCCAGGCTGGTGCGCTCGGCGGGGCAGGTGGTCACCCATCGGCAGCTGCTGGCCGAGGTCTGGGGTGCCGAGTTCACCGAGCACACCCACTACCTGCGGCTGTACATGGGCCAGCTGCGTGCCAAGCTGGAAGTCGAACCGACCGAACCCCGTCTGCTGCTGACCGATCCGGGCGTGGGCTATCGCCTGTGCGAAGCGTCTGAATAGGGCACGGCCGGAATCGGCCTTGGCCGTACGTAGACCATGGCCGTGCGCGGCGGCACGCGCACGGTGGCGGTGTCGGCATCCCAGCTGGAATCCTGCGCCGGCCGCGGGTCGGCCGCGGCGGGGCTGCGGTGCACCGGGTGCAGTCCGAACGGGCGGCCCTGCAGGCCGGGCAGGGTCAACCGGGCCGCTTGCAAGTCACTGTTGACGAAGTACAGCACTTCGTCAAAGCCCGCGCCCGGCCGTCCCCAGCCCTGCAGATGGCCGGCCGGTAGCACGCTGACGCTCGGCACCCGAAGGCGCGCTCGCGACCTGCGTTGCAGGCAGCCTGGGGAGCGACCGGTGTGCCGCCGCGGCGGGAGCACCATGTGATGGACTGACTGCGGCGGCGTAGACAGGAGACTGAATCGGCGGCGCACGCAACCCCGTGTGAGCTACCCCGCGAGACGTCAATCGCAGGAAAAAAAAAGGACCGGTCGGACCGGTCCTCTTCGTGAAGGGAGCGGAACTCCCTGCTCGTAAGCTGCTCAGGCCGTCTTGCGGCGGCGGGCCAAACCCAGACCGGCGAGTGCCAAACCGGCCAGCGCAATGGTGCCCGGCTCAGGTGTCTGGTTGGTCACGATGCGGACCTTGTTGCCGATGGCGGCAGCGTAGCCGGCGGCATCGGCCACGCCGATGTAGAAGCCCTGTGTCGGGAAGTTGAACGGTGCGCTGTCATCGCAAGGGCCGGGGTAGCAGTAGCTGGTCTTCAAGGTGTTGGCAGCACCGGCGCTCACCCCGATGCCTTCGATGCTGATGTTGTCGACGCCGGCAGCAATGAGCGCGTTGCGGGCGTTGACGCCGCAAACGTCAAGGGTGCCAGTGGTGCAAGTGTTGGCCGCGCCATCGGTCGCGAAGTTGACGTAGCTGGCAGTGGCCCCTGCGATGGTGGGCTGCAGCACGGATAGCATCGTGTCAAAGCCAGCCTGGTAGTTGGTCGTGGTGCCAATTTGAGCCAAGCCACCAATGAAGGTGGAAAGGTTCGTCCGGGCCGTGGCGTCGGTGATGAGAATGCGGGTCGCCGCGGCGTAACTCGTGGCGCCAGAGGCGAACTGCACCACCGACACCTCATAGGTATCGGTCCCTCCGAAGGGAATCAAGTTGATTGCCGACGCCAAGCCAGTCCGGATGGTGTTCCACGAGCCGGAGGAGATGCTTCCGGACCCGTCAAGGATGAACCCCAACTGAATAGTGCCCGCCGTGGCGGCCATCGGTGACATTGCCACCACACACGCCGAGATGGCACCCAATGCGAACTTGCGAATCTGACCCATGCTCACTACCCCTTTTGCGGTTGACAGTGGGTGCACCCCACACGATGCGAGCCTGAAAGCAGATCGTGTGCCAGTTGTGAAAAGTTGTTCTGAAACAATACCTTGGTCGCGAAACTGGCCTTCGGGATGGCGCAGCCTGTAAAGCCATTCGACACGGGCCGCGCCAGGTTTCCGGCTCGACCATCCGGCCATTAACCGCAGCCCACGGACACGCGGGGTGCCGTGCCAGCGTGGGTGGCGCTATCGTCGCTCCGATCACTTCCGCGGGTAACCTACATGTTCAAGACCTTCCTGTCAGCCTTGGCGACAACTGGCCTGGTCCTCGGGTTGCTGGCCGGGTGTGGTGGCGATTCGGAAGAGAAGCTCATCGCCTCGGCTCGTTCCTACCAGGCCAAGCGCGAGTTCAGCGCCGCGGCCATCGAACTGAAGCGCGCACTTGACAAGAACGCGCGGTCGTCAGAAGCGCGCCTGCTGCTCGGCAAGGTGTTGCTCGAAGACGGTGACCCCGCGGCGGCCCTGGTCGAATTGCGCAAGGCCGACGAACTGGGTGCGAACAAGGATCTGGTGGTGCCCGACCTGGCCCGTGCCATGCTGCTGGTAGGCCAGGCCAGCAAGGTGGTGGAGCAGTTTGCCGAGTTGTCGCTGCGTGACCCCAACGCCCAGGCCGAGCTGAAGGCCTGGGTGGCTTCGGCTTATGCGCAACTGGGCAATACGCAGCAGGCCAATGTGCAGATTGCCGCTGCACTGAGTGCGCAGCCCTTGAACGCAGTGGCGGCGATGGTGCGGGCCCGCCTGCAGGCCGCCGACGGCGATGTGGACGGTGCGTTGACTACGCTGAATGCCGTGCTCGCCAAGGATCCGGGCAACGCCGATGTCGGCGTGGCCAAGGGCTACCTGCTGTGGTTGGGCAAGAACGATGCGGCCGGTGCACTGCAGGCGCATCGCCAGGTGCTGGCGGCCAAGCCGGGCCACGCGGCAGCGCAGGCCGAGATCGTGACCATCCTGTTTCGCCAGGGCCAAGCGGTGGAAGCGCGGCAGCAGTTCGAACAACTGAAGAAGTGGGCGCCCCAGCACCCCGAGACAGTGTTCTTCGAAGCCCAGTTTGCTTATGTCGACAAGCAGTACCGTCGCTCGCGGGAACTGACCGACGCGCTGCTGAAGCTGTCGCCCGACCATGTCCGCGCGCTGGAACTGGCCGCCGCGGCCGAGTACCACCTCGGCAACGACGAGCAGGTGCAGGGCTTCCTGGCGCGTGCATTGAAAGTGATGCCCGGGCTGACACTGTCGCGCCAGATCCTGGCGCAGAGCTACCTGCGCGCCGGCAAGCCCGACAAGGCCATCGAGGTACTGGGGCCGTTGCTCAACGGTGAAATGGCTGACGCCGAGAGTCTGGCCCTGGCCGGTGGCGCCTACATGCGACTGGGTGACACGAAACAGGCCGATGCCGCGTTCCGCCGTGCCGCCCAACTGGCGCCTGGCAGCGCCAAGGTCAGCGCCGAAGTGGCGATGGCGATGGTGGGTGGCGGCCGCGCCGATGTTGCGCTGCGCGAGCTGGAGGCCATTGCCGCCGCCGACAAGGGGCCGCGCGCGGACCTGGCGCTGGTCAGCGCGCGGATTTCACAGGGTGACCTGCGCGGGGCACTGACTGCCATCACGGGACTTGAGGGCAAGATGCCGGGCCAGCCGCTGCCGCACCAGTTGCGTGGCCAGGTGCTGATAGCGCTGCGCGACGCAGCGGGCGCGCAACGCAGCTTCGAAGCCGCGCTGGCCAAGGACGGCAAGTACTTTCCGGCCGTGGCGGCGCTGGCTTCGATGGAAGTGGCAACCGGCAAGCCCGACGCCGCGCGTCAGCGTGTGACTGCGTTCCTGAAGACATCGCCGGACAATGCGCAGGCACTGATGCTGCTGGCCGACATTCCCACCGCCGGCGGTGCACCTGCGGCGGATTCAGCCCAGCGGCTGGCGGAAGCCGTGCGCGCAAACCCAGGCAGTGCGCGGACACACCTGGCGCTCATAGGACGTCATCTGGCGCTGTCCGACCGGCCGGCCGCATTGGCCGCCGCGCAGGCGGCTGCCGTGGTGCTGCCCAACGACCTGGCCATCATGGATGCCTTGGGTCAGACACAGCTGCTGGCCGGCGAGGCGCAGCAGGCAGCCGGCACCTTCCGCAAGCTCGCGAGCCTGAAGCCGGCGGACGCCCAGGTGCAGATGAACCTGGCCGAAGCGCTGGTGGCCACGAAGGACTTTGTGGGCGCAGAGCGGACCCTGAAGCGCGCGCTCGAGTTGGACGCCAGGCTCGGCACCGCATCGCGCGGGCTGGCCATGCTGGCCCTGCGCGACAACCGCCCGCAGGATGCGCTGGTCATCGCGCGCGACATGCAGAAGCGCCAGCCCAAGGACGCGCTAGGGTTTGCGGTGGAAGGCGACATCGAGGTGCAGCAAAAGAAGTGGCCTGAGGCGGCCAAAGCCTACCAGCTGGCCTTGCAGTTCAGCGGCGCAAGCGAAGCTGCGATGAAACTGCACACCGTTCTGCGGGCGGCCGGCAGGATGAACGAGGCCGACCGAGTGGCGGCCGACTGGGAGAAGAAGCGCCCCAAGGATCCGGTCTTCCGCTTCTACCTGGGCGACGTGGCGACCCAGAAGGCCGACTACCCAGCGGCGGAGGTCCACTATCGCGCCGTGCTGGAAACGCAGCCGAAGAACGCGCTGGCGCTGAACAACCTGGCCTGGCTGCTGCACAAGCAGGGGAAGCCGGGCGCCCTGGAAACGGCCGAACAGGCCAACGCCATGCTGCCGAACCGCGCCCCCATCCTGGACACGCTTGCCACGGCGCAGGCGGCGGCCGGCAAGCTGCCAGATGCCATCGCCACGCAGCGACAGGCCATCGCCGGAGCCCCGCAAGACCCGAATCTGAAGCTGAACCTGGCCCGCTACCTGATCGCGGCCGGCAAGAAGGACGAGGCACGCAAGGAACTGCGCGCTCTGGCGGAGTTGGGCGCCGGCTTCCGGCTGCAAGACGAAGTGTCGAAGCTCATGGGTACGCTGTGAGCCGTGCTTGCCCGCGCAGGGGTGACCTCGCTACCACCGCCGTCACGGCCTCAACCGGCACGGCGATCAGCCTGGTCGGGGCCAAAGCAACCGAGCGTCGGTGGCAACCGCCGGATCCGGGCTTGGGCTATCGGATGCTCGAGCCGTCGGAGTGGTGCTCAGCCTGGCGCAGCGCCGGCAGCACGTAGACCATGGCCGTGCGCGGCGGCACGCGCACGGTGGCGGTGTCGGCATCCCAGCTGGAATCCTGCGCCGGCCGCGGGTCGGCCGCTTCGGGGCTGCGGTGCACCGGGTGCAGCTCGAACGCGCGCCCTTGCAGGCTGGGCAGGCTCAGCTGGGCCGGCCGCAGGTCACTGTTGATGAAATACAGCAGCTCCGCAAAGCCCGCGCCCGGCCATCCCCGCCCCTGCAGGTGGCCGACCATCAGCGTCGGGATCTGCGCAGGGCCCGTATTGAGCAGCGTGAGCCGCTGCGATACGGCCTGCGCCGTGGGCAGCCGCCACAGCGTGCTGCTGGCGCGGATCTTGAGCAGATCGAGGAAAGCGTCGCGTGTGAAGCGGATCTGCGCCGGCGCGGGCTTGATGGCCGGGTCGGCCAGCAGCGGCTGCAGCAGCGGCCAGAAGTCGGCGTTTTCCTGCCTTGGCGGCAGGCCCGTGCCCCAGTGGTTGTCCTCGAAGCGCCAGTCCAGCCGGTTGAACCAGTCGCCGCTGTCGAAGCTGTTGCGGTCGCCGCTCTTGCTGCGCAGCATCTCGACGCCGGCGTGGTAGTAGGCGATGCCCTGGCTGAAAGCCGTCAGCGCCAGGCCCAGCACCTGCACGCGGGCGCGGTCGTCGCTGGAGGTGTGGCGCGGCAGCTTGAGGGCGTGGATGTCGAACAGCGTCTGGTTGTCGTGGTTCTCGACGTAGTTCACCACTTCGCCCGACTCGCGGGCGAAGCCGGCGGGCTGACC
>DAORNK010000280.1:0-3635 GCA_035440985.1 Rubrivivax sp.
GGCCCTATGCAGGGGCCTACGCGGGCACGATTCACATCTTCACAAGCTCTTGGCCTGACGGCCGGCCGAGTCAGAGAGGTGCTCGGCCAACCAGGCCGTCACGGCGCCGGCATCGGCGGGCAGCACGATGCCCGTGCCCGTGAACTGCTGCCATGCCTGCAGGTGCCGGCTGGCCACCACCGTGAGCACGGGCACACCCTGAGCCATCAGTTCCAGCAATTCAGCGGCAAAGCCGCCGCCTTCGGCTTCCAGACCGCCGAAGCGGTTGCTGATGACCAGGTCGGGTTTGGCCTGCAACGCCTCGCGCAGAACCTGGCTCGCGCTGGCGAAACCCTGCACATCGGCGCGGCAAGCCGTGGAGCCACTGCCCAGGGGCTGTGACACCAGATACTCGTCGCGCGAGTGCAGATCCACCAGCACCATCGGTGCGGCACAGCCTGCGCGGCCTTCGGGGTGCGTCATCAGCAGGCCTCGCAGGCGGCGCCCCGCCTGTTGCTGCGACTGCGCCACCTGCGCCAACAGCACGTCGACGTCCTGCTGCCCTTCGTCCAGGATGGCGGCAGCGACCACGCCGGATGTCTCGTCGGGTTTCATGGCGGCGTGCAGCCTCCGGTACGGTCTGTCGCAATGCGGATGGGCTGGATTGTCGCCCCAAGCCTGTTGCCCCGGGCATGGGGCCGCGCCCCCTTGATCCACGTCATGGCGCAGGCCGCCTGCCAGCCTAGCTTCAAAAAGGGGCAGGCGACAGCGCTGTTCACGACTTCCCAGCCGGTTCGGCCTGCAAGCCAGGGCCTCGCATGGAGGATTCATGAGCAGACTGCACACATGGCGTGCGCCCTGGGCCGTACCCTGGGCATCGGTTCTTGCCACAGCGGCCATGCTGGGCGCGGCGGGTTGCGCGTCCACACCGCCCACGGCAGCGGGGTTCGCCGAGGTGCCCATGGGCTCGGTCTTCACCTACCACCGCAAGAGCTCCGGCAGCCTGGGTGCCTATGACGGCCAGGTGACCTGGACCTACACGCCCTCGACCTGGGCGGGCAAGCCCGCGATCGCGTTCGGCTCTCTGCAGGCCGGCACCTCACTGCACTACCCGGCCGACATGGCACGCGCGGCCGATCTGAATGCAGCGGGCAAGCCTGTCTTTTCCTATGACCCGCCGATCGGCTACCAGTGGCCGCTGAGCGTGGGAAAGCAATGGACTTCCACGCACATGGTGACGCTGCACAACAGCGGCTCGACGGTGCCGATGACCATCAACTGGAAGGTCGAGTCCTGGGGTGACGTGACCGTGCCCGCGGGCACCTTCAAGGCGTACAAGCTGGTCTGGACGACCAGCCAGGGCGATGTCGAGACACGCTGGGCCAACCCGCAGGAGGGCCTGATGACGATCAAGCGGCATGTGGAACGGCCCGGCTCCCATCCGCAGGGGCCCGGGGTGCTGGACGCCGAGTTGCTGTCGCGCACAGGGCCGGCCCGCTGATCGGACTCCGGCTTCGGGCTCCAGACGCCCGGGCGGGAGGGCGCGATCAGGGCGTGGGCGTGTAGACGAAGTGCCCGGCCGCGCCCGTGCCGTACTGTGCCTCTATGCCGACCATGACCATCTGGCGTTCAGCCGTGATGCGGTATCGGATGGCCTCGGTGTAGAGCAGCACGTCGCTGGCGTCGTAGCCTCTGGCGGTGAAGGTCACGAACGCCGAACGCGGGCCGTCCGCCGCCACCTTGTAGCTCATCACACGGCGCCCCTTCACGCTGGCCTTGCTGCTGTCGGCGTACACCGTCAGGCGCGCGTACTCGAGTTCTTCGCCCACGGCCACCAGCAGCGGCGCGGGCACCGGCGCGCTCGTGACCAGGCTGTATTCCTGGCCCGTCGTCATGTCGCCCAGCAGCGCGAGGTCGGCGTCGTAGTAGGCCGCCCCGGCCACCACGCTGGTCACCGGCACGCAGTTGCTGAAACGGTAGGTCGTGGCCTGCGGCACCGAGCGGGCCGCCGTGCCTTCGAACGAAGCCACCGCAGCGGCGCCGGTGACGACCCTGGCGCTGCCACTGCAAGCCCCTGAGACGATGAAGTCCTCAGTCGCACCGGCCTGCATGCGCGCCTTCATCGCGCCCTGCAGGGGGAACATGCTGAACGCTGCCTGGGGGTCGGCATCGTCGCCGCCGCAGCCGGCCAATCCGACCGCGAACAGGATGGCCAGCGTCAGTTGCCGAATGCTCCGATTCATACTCGTCTCCCTGACCGAACCGCGCGGTCGACAGTGCAGAAGTCTTCCACGCCCCGGCGCAGACCGGTGTTACCGATCGCGCATCGGGGCTACTTCGCAGGCTTGGGTGCCGTCTTCTTCGCAGAGGGCCTCTTGGCCGCGGGCTTGGGCGCGGCGGCGGGCCTGGCAGCCGCCTTCTTGGGTGCCGCACGCTTGGCAGGAGCCTTGGCCTTGACCGGCGCGGCAGCCGCCTTCTTCACAGCCGCCGCTTCCTTTTCGACGGCCCTGCGCAGGGCGCTGGCCTTGCGTTCGGCACCGGCCTGCAGCGAAGCCAGCTTCTTGGCCGTGCTGCGCTTGGTGGCTTCGAGCTTCTTCTCGGCCGCCTTGACCGAACGCTCGGCCGCGGCGCCGGCCTTGGACAACTTCGCCTGCGCGCCGGCCAGCTGCTTCTCGGCCTGCTTCACCAGGCCACCGATCTTGCGCTGCGCCTGATCGCGGCGTTGCTGCATCTTGCCCTTGACGCTCTTCATGCCCTTGGACATGGCGTCGCCCAGCGACTCGAACTTGTGCGTGATTGCCGTGCCCACTTCCTTGGCGGCACTGCCCAGATGTTCACCGGCCAGGGTCAGTTCCGATTTCTTGCTTGTCTTGCGCGTGGCCATGGATGTCCTTCGATGGTTGCAGGGGTGGCTGCGAACGAACGCAGTCCCCGCCAATGTACGCTGGTTGCGAGCACAGGACTTTTGCATCCGGTCAAACGACAGCAGATGGACAAAAGGGGTCTGCCGTTGCCGGCAGACCCCTTTGTCTTCTTCCTGGTAGGCCCTGACAGACTCGAACTGTCGACCAACGGATTAAGAGTCCGCTGCTCTACCAACTGAGCTAAGAGCCCGAAAACTTCACTTCAATTGTCGCGTGGTGGGTCGTGCGTGACTCGAACACGCGACCAACGGATTAAAAGTCCGCTGCTCTACCGACTGAGCTAACGACCCATCCGTAGAGCCTATGAGTATAACCGCATTTCAGACCCTGCCCAGAACACCGGGGCGCAGGCACAACGAGATGGCCTCGCCGGCGGCCACCATGCCGAACGTAGCCGTCACCGTCACGCTCGATCCATACCCATGGCAGTTGAGACTGCCGTCGCCGGCATCGCAGGCGTCGGCCGGCGGCGCCACACTCTCGCGCGAGAACACGCAGCGCAGGCCGATGCGCCCCTGTCGCGGCGCAGCGCCATCACGGCGCAGCCGCTGGCGCAGGCTGGCCAGCAGCGGGTCGTGCGTGGTGTCGGCAAGGTCGGCGACCTCGACCCGTTGCGCCTCGCGCTTGCCGCCGGCGGCACCCACGCAGACCAGCGCGCCGCCGCCGCGCAGGCTCCAGGCGGCCAGCGTCGCCTTCGCCTGAACCTGGTCGCAGGCATCGACCAGCACATCC
>DAORNK010000280.1:3645-6172 GCA_035440985.1 Rubrivivax sp.
AGCGCCGGCCAGTTGGCCACGCCCACGAAATCCTCCACGCCACGCACATCACATCCCGGGTGGATGGCCGCGATGCGCTCGCGCAGGGCCACCACCTTGGCCTGGCCCAGCGTATGCTCCAGCGCCTGCACCTGGCGGTTGATGTTGGACTCGGCGACATGGTCCAGGTCGAACAGCACGAGCTGGGCCACACCGCAACGCGCCAGCGCTTCGACCGTCCACGACCCGACGCCGCCCAGCCCGACCACGGCGATGCGGGCCGCGCGCAAGCGCTCGTATGCAGCGTCGCCGTACAGGCGGCGCAGACCGCCAAAGCGGCGATCCAGGTCGGCTTCGGCGGCCAGCGCCGCTGGCACCGTCACGCCTGCCGCTCCAGACGCCACACCTGGTAGCGCAGCGCCAGCACCGCGCCGCCCACGATGCCTGCCCAGGCGATCAAGCTGCCCAGAGCCAGGGTGGAGACGCCCGTCAGCCCCTGGCCCACGGTGCAGCCGATCGCCGTGACACCGCCCACACCCATCAGGACTGCACCCACGAGGTGATGCGCGGTGTCCTCGGTGCCGGCAAACCCTTCCCAGCGGAAGCGCCGCGTGCCCAGGGCCACCAGGGCCGAGCCTGCTACCACACCCAGGACGCTGACGATGCCGATCGTCAACAGCTTGTTGGCGTCGCTGAACAGGATCAGCCAGTCCACCGTGTAGGCGATGGGCGCCACGAAGGTGAAGGACTCCATGCGCCTTGTGTTGGTGGCGATGAAGACGTCTTCCAGGGTGGCCGGATGCTCCGCCAGATGACCCAGCACCCCCGATACCCACCAGCCCGCCACGATGAGACCGCCGATGCCGAAGCCCCCGAGCAAGGCTTCGCGGCTGCGCCCCTCGGGCCGGGCCAGCGCAAAGCCGACCAGCAGCAGACCGATGCCGCCGCCTAGCCCGAGTGCGGCCTGGCGCAATGGCAAGCCGGTGGCCCAGGCCAGCAGCGAAGGCAGGTCCTGACCCGCCGGCAGCATCACGGCCACCGTATCCACCGTGTGCACCCGGGCCACCGCCACGACCCCGCGCAGCGTCGCGTACGAGGCGATGGCCAGCACGCAGAACACGACCAGCGACTTGAGGTTGCCGCCGCCGATGCGCACCAGCGTCTTGCTGCCACAGCCCGATGCCAGCACCATGCCCATGCCGAACAGTGCGCCGCCCAGCAGGTTGGACAGCCAGATCAGTTGCGGGCCGGCATAGACGCTGTCCCCGGCGCGCACCAGGCCCAGGGCCACCAGCGCGTTGAAGCCGATCATCGCCACACCGATGGCCAGCAGCCACATGCGCATGCGTGTCCAGTCGCCGATGTTGACGATGTCGGCCACCGCGCCCATGGTGCAGAAATGCGTGCGCTGGGCGACGGCCCCGAAGGCCACCGCCAACACAAAACTGGCCCACAGCACCTGGGTGATCAGGCCCGGGAGTTCGTTCTCGGACATCGGCCGATTCTAGAAAGGCCGGCCCGCGGTTGCGGGGAGTTGCCGAACCGCAAGGGGCCCGGCGGTCCCTACTTGATCGAGGCCAGTCTCTCCTTGCCGGCCTGGGCGGCCTCGGACTTGGGGTAGGCCTTCAGCAGTTCGTCGATGGTCTTGCGGGCGCCGCGCGGATCCTTCATCTCGGCCTGGCTGTTGGCCAGCGCCAGCAAAGCCTCGGGCGCCCGCGGGTGGTCCGGTGACGAGGCCACGAAGGCTCGGAAGACCGTGATGGCCTCCTTGTAGTCCCGCTTGCCGTACAGCGCATTGCCCTGCCAGAAGCGCACCGAGTCCAGATAAGGGCTGGCGGGAAAGCGACGCTGGAAGCCAGCCAGCAGAGTGGCCGAGCGTTCGAACTCGCCAGCCCGGATGGCGTTGATCGCGTCGTCGTAGGCGCGCTTTTCGGCCTGGTCGACGAGGATCTCGCGCCCGTCCAGCGTCAGACGTTCGGGCTCCATCTTGCGCAGCCGCTCATCCAGCGCCTGGCCCACGTCCTTCTGGCGGCGCTGCACGTCCGCCAGGTCACGGCTGAGCTGCTCGTCGGTGCCACGCAGCTTGGCCAGTTCGGCGCGCAAGGCCTCGATCTGGTTGTTCAGGTCCAGCAGGCTGCGCCGCGTGATGGCCAACTGTTCGCTGAGCTGCCCGTTGAGCGTGGTCAGTTCGGCCACACGGGCCTTGCCCTGCTCGTCGACGGCCGCGATGCGGCTGCGCAGATCCACGATGGCCTTGCGGGCTTCTTCGTCGTCGAAGAGGCCGGCGTGGGCCACGCCGGCAGCCACCAGCAGCCAGGCCAGGCCGACGCGGTGCAGGGCGAGTCGGGGCATCTCAGCGGTCCTTCAGTTCGGCGCGCCGGTTGCGGGCCCAGGCGCTCTCGTCCGAGCCCTGGGCCGCCGGGCGCTCTTCGCCGAAGCTGACGGCTTCGAGCTGCTTGTCGGCAACGCCCAGCAAGGCCAGCGTGCGCAGCACCGCCTCGGCGCGCTTCTGGCCCAGCGCCAGGTTGTATTCGCGGCCGCCGCGCTC
>DAORNK010000281.1:0-6095 GCA_035440985.1 Rubrivivax sp.
TTCCACCTTGCCCACCAGGTCGGCGCCGACGTCCGCGCCCTTGGTGAAGATGCCGCCGCCCAGACGCGCGAAGATCGAGATGAGGGACGAGCCGAAGGCAAAGCCGAGCAGCGGCTTGAGCGTTTCGGAATCGACCTTGGTGCCGCCACTGAGCAGCATGAAGAAGATGCCCACGCCCAGCAGCCCCAGACCCACCACCAGCATGCCGGTGATGGCACCGCCCTTGAAGGCCACATCCAGCGCCGGGCCGATGCCCCTGGTGGCGGCCTGCGCGGTGCGCACGTTGGCACGCACCGAGACATTCATGCCGATGAAGCCGCAAGCGCCCGACAGCAGGGCGCCCAGCACGAAACCGGCCGCCGTCATCTTGCTGAGGAAGATGAAGATCAGGACCGCCAGCACCACGCCCACGATGGCGATGGTCTTGTACTGGCGCGCCAGGTAGGCTGCGGCGCCCTGCTGGATGGCACCTGCGATCTCCTGCATGCGGGCGTTGCCGGCATCCTGGCTCAGGATCCAGCTTCGCTGCACGAAGCCGTAGACGACGGCGGCCAGGCCGCACGCCAGCGCCACATACAGCGCCATGGTGGTGGACATGGAAAAGCTCCTCTTCGATCAGGTCTTCTTGATGGGGCGCCGGGCAGGCCCAGAGGCCTGCTGCCAACGCGTCACAAACCGCGCCGGATGCTACAGGATGCCCGGGTTCCCCCCGCCGGGGTTTGCCAGCGGGTACAGCGTCAGGGCTGGGCAAGCTGCCACCCTAGAATCCGCCTTGACACTGACGCAGTGCTTTCCGAGAGACCGATCCATGAGCCTTCATAACGTCAAGCCCGGCGCCAAGGCACCGCACGAGTTCAACGTGATCATCGAGATCCCGATGAATGCCGACCCCATCAAGTACGAGGTCGACCACGACTCGGGTGCAATCTTCGTGGACCGCTTCATGAGCACCGCGATGCACTATCCGTGCAACTACGGCTACGTGCCCGAAACGCTGAGCGACGATGGTGACCCGGTGGATGTACTGGTGGTCACGCCCGTTCCGCTGTTGCCCGGCGTGGTCGTCACCTGCCGGCCGGTCGGCCTGCTGCGCATGCAGGACGAAGCGGGGGGCGACAACAAGGTGCTGGCGGTGCCGATTCCCAAGATCCTGTCCCTCTATTCGTCCTGGAAGAAGCCGGAAGACCTGAATCCGGTGCGCCTGAAGACCATCCAGCACTTCTTCGAGCACTACAAGGATCTGGAGACCGGCAAGTGGGTCAAGGTGCTCGGCTGGGAGGGCCCGCAGGCCGCCCAGGAGGAGATTTCCAGCGGCATCGCCCGCTACATCGCCAGCGAAAAGGCCTGATCCGGCCAGCGACCGCGCTCAGGCGCGCTTGAAGGGGCTGCGCTCGCGCAGCTCGTCCACGTACTGCCCGATGCCCTGGCCCTCCGCAGCCAGGAAGTCCGCCACCGCCGTGGCGAAGCGCGCGTCACGCAACCAGTGGGCCGATGCCGTGCCCACGGGCAGCAAGCCGCGGTTCATCTTGTGTTCGCCCTGTGCCCCGCCTTCGAACCGCTGGTAGCCGTGCGCCAGGCACCAGCTCAGCGGCTGGTAGTAGCAGGCTTCGAAGTGCAGGCAGGCGATGGGCTCCAGGCAGCCCCAATAGCGGCCCCAGGCGGCGCCCATGGCCGGATCGATGGCCACCAGCGACGCCGCAACGGGCTGGCCCGCACGTCGCGCGACGAACATCAGCCAGTGCTGCGGCATGCTTTGCGCCATGCGCGCGAAGAAGTCGCGTGTCAGGTAGGGCTGGCTGTGGTGCGCCCGGTAGGTCAGCGTGTAGCAGTGGTGGAAGAAGCTCCACAGCGCCTCGTCGATCTCGGCTCCCAGGTGTACGGTGAAGCCGATGCCTTGCTCGGCGACCTTGCGCCTTTCCTGCTGGATCTTCTTGCGCTTGTCGCGCTGCATCCTGGACAGCAGATCACCGAAGTCGAGCTGGGGCTGCGCCGCGTCCTGGGTCCAGTGGAACTGCACGCCTTCGCGCAGCAGCCAGCCCGCGCGCTGGAAGCAATCGCGGTCGTGCTCGTCGACGAACAGCACGTGAGCCGATGAAAAGGGTCCCTGTTCGGCCAGGGTCGCCAAGGCCGCCAGCAGACGATCGCGCCAGAATGCGCTGCGTGCCATCAGGCGGGTGCCGGGCACAGGGGTGAAGGGCACCGCACCCAGCAGCTTGGGGTAGTAGTCCAGCCCGTGGCGGCGGTAGGCGTCGGCCCAAGCCCAGTCGAAGACGTATTCGCCATAGGAATGGGTCTTCTCGTACAGCGCGCAGGCGGCCTGGAGCCGCGGCCCCTGGTGCACAGTGATGAAACGCGGCGTCCAGCCGGTGGCAGGGACGGCGCTGCCGGACTCGTGCAGCGCCAGCAGGTACTCATGCTTCAGGAAGGGCGTGGGCGACGCCTGAGACCCCAGCAAGTCGTTCCAGGCTGCCGGCTCGACGCTGGCCGGGCTGGCGTGCACCTGGATGAGATATTCTTCATCGGTGAAATCGACCGGCGTCATTCAGCGCCCCACCGCATGAAAGTGGCACTTGCGCAGATCAACGCCACGGTGGGCGACCTGGCCGGCAATGCCCGTCTGGTGGCGGCGGCCGCACGGCGGGCGTATGCCCAAGGCGCCCACGTGGTGCTGGCACCCGAACTGGCGCTGGCCGGCTATCCCGCCGAAGACCTGCTGTTGCGTCCGGCCTTCATGCAAGGCTGCGCCCAGGCCCTGGCCGATCTGGCAGCCGAGCTGGCCGATTGCCCGGGTCTGCATGTGGTGGTGGGGCATCCGCATCAATTTGGTGGGCGCGGCGATGTTAGGTCCAAGTCACTGGCGGTGCAGCAGCGCTTCAATGCGGCCTCGGTGCTGACAGGGGGGTGCGTCGCCGGCACCTATTGCAAGCGCGAATTGCCCAATTACCAGGTCTTCGATGAGCGACGCTACTTCGTGTCTGGCCGCGATGCGGGCCTGCCGCCGCTGGTCTTTGAAGCCGGTGGGCTGCGCCTGGGCGTGCTGATCTGCGAAGACGCCTGGTTCGACGAACCGGCGCTTGCTGCCAAGGCCGCCGGCGCGCAGGTCTTGTGCGTGCTCAACGCCTCACCGTTTCACCTGGACAAGTCCGGCGAACGGGAAGAGCGCATGGCCGAGAGGGCACGCCTGACAGGCCTGCCGCTGCTCTATGCCCATCTGGTGGGCGGGCAGGACGAAGTGGTCTTTGACGGTGCGTCCTTTGCGGTGGATGCGCGCGGCCAGATCGTTGCCCGCGCCCCGGCGTTCGCGGACGACCTGCTGATGGTCGAACTGGACGACCTGGGTGGTGTCCGTGGCCCGTTGGCCGCCACACCCAGCCTGGAAGCCCAGGCCTGGTCGGCGCTGGTCACCGGCGTGCGGGACTACCTGGGCAAGAACGGTTTTCCGGGTGCCATCATCGGCTTGTCGGGGGGCATCGACTCGGCGCTGGTGCTGGCCGTGGCCGTCGACGCGCTGGGGGCCGACCGGGTGCGGGCGGTCATGATGCCTTCGCCTTACACGGCGGACATCTCCTGGATCGATGCCCGCGAGATGGCCCGGCGCCTGGGCGTGCGTTACGACGAAATCGCCATTGGGCCGATGTTCGACGCCTTTCGCGCCAGCCTGGCGGCAGAGTTTGCCGGCCTGCGCGAAGACACGACCGAAGAGAACCTGCAGGCCCGCATCCGCGGCACCTTGCTGATGGCCCTGTCCAACAAGAGCGGCGCCATCGTGCTGACCACGGGCAACAAGAGCGAAATGGCCACCGGCTATTGCACGCTCTACGGCGACATGGCCGGCGGCTTCGCCGTCATCAAGGATGTGGCCAAGACCCTGGTCTACCGCCTGGCCGAGTGGAAGAACCAGCAACCGAGCCGGCGTGCCGACGGCAGCCTGGGGCCGGTGATTCCGCAACGCATCATCACCCGCCCGCCATCCGCCGAGCTGCGGCCCGATCAGACCGACCAGGACAGCCTGCCGCCCTACGAGGTGCTGGACGCCATCCTGGCCCGCTACATGGAGGAGGATCAGGCCATCGAGGAGATCGTGGCGGCGGGGTTCGCCCGGGCCGACGTCGAGCGCGTGACGCGCCTGATCAAGCTCAACGAATACAAGCGGCGCCAGGCGCCGGTGGGTATCCGCATCACGCACCGGGCCTTCGGGCGCGATTGGCGCTATCCCATCACCTCCAGGTTCCGTGCTTAAATCCCATTCAATCGACACAGGTCAACGGAGCACCTCATGAAGCAGATCACCGCCGTCATCAAGCCCTTCAAGCTGGAGGAAGTGCGCGAAGCGCTCGGCGACGTGGGCGTGTCGGGCCTGACCGTGACCGAGGTGAAGGGCTTTGGACGCCAGAAAGGGCACACCGAGCTCTACCGCGGTGCCGAGTACGTGGTCGACTTCCTGCCCAAGGTGAAAGTCGAAGTCGTCGTCAAGGATGCCGATGTGGATCGCTGCATCGAGGCCATCGTCAAGGCCGCCAAGACGGGCAAGATCGGTGACGGCAAGATCTTCGTCACCTCCGTCGAGCAGGTGGTTCGTATCCGCACCGGCGAGACCGACGAAGCCGCCGTCTAGCCCGCGCCGAGCGGCCACCGGCCTGGCCGCGCTTCACACCCGCGAGAAGTCCTCAGGCTGGCCAGGGCTGCCGATGGCTCGTGCGGCCAGCTGGTCCAGCAGGGCCTGCGGGTCGGTTGCCACGTGCAGGTTCTGCAGTTGCGACCGCGCCAGGAAGCCTTCGCTCGCCGTGTGCTCCATGAAGCGCAGCAGATCGTCGTAGTAGCCCTGCACATTCAGCAGCCCGATGGGCTGGTCGTGATAACCGAGCTGGCGCCAGGTCCAGACCTCGAAGAGTTCTTCCAGCGTACCGATGCCCCCCGGCAGTGCGATGAAGAGATCGGCCCTCTCGGCCATCATCTGCTTGCGCAGGTGCATCGTCGCGACGACATGCAGTTCTGACAGGCCTGGATGGCCCACTTCCAGCTTCTGCAGCGAGTCCGGGATCACGCCCACCACCCGGCCGCCGGCGGCCAGCGTGGCATCGGCGACCTCACCCATCAGACCGACCTTGCCCCCGCCGTAGACGAGCTGCCAACCCCGCGAGCCGATGGCCGTGCCCAGCTGGCGTGCCGCCAGCGTGTAGGCGGGTTGCGCGCCATGTCGCGAACCGCAGTAGACGCAGATGCTCAGGTGGATTGGATTCATGGACGGGACCGTCAGCGTTGACGTGCAGGTGGCTGCCAGTCGACCAGGCGCGTGCGGCACACGGCGTCATGCCAGTATTGTCGATCGGGATGCAGCCAGGCCAATGCCGCGTAGCCCAGCACGCCGGCCAGCAAGGCAGCCAAAGCGATGGCCCCGGAGCCACGAAGTCCGGTGAAGTGCAGCGTCACCAGCGCGGGCGCAAACCACATCCAGGCCAGGAGATAGCGCAAGGTCGCCCGCCGTGCTGTAACGCGCCCCCCGGCCTGATCGACCAGGCGCACGCGCCAGGTCTGCATGGCCAGGGTCTGGCCGGAACGCGACCAGCAGAAGACGAAGTAGGCTCCGACGACCAGGAAGACCGACCATTGCAGCCCGCGGGTGCCCATCAGGGCATGGGTCTGCCGCGTCGAAACGGCATAGATCAGGCCAGGAACCATCACCACACCGAACAACAGCACGCCTTCGTAGACGAAGGCCGCCAGCCGGCGTCTCACACTCGGTGTGGTCAGGCCAGCCGAGTCTGCCGGCGGCGGTGTCACGGCAGGTTGACGGGCTTGGGTTGGGGCTCGTGCGCGGCCACGGAGCGGACCGCCGCGCCTTGCGGGCCCCGCTTCGGCAACAAGGTTGCCGGGTTGACGAATGTCGGCGTCGCCGCGATCTTGGGCAAGCCGGCCTGCTGATGCAGCGGCGGCGCAGCGCGGGTCGTCATGGGCGTGGTGGTGGCGCCGGGCCGCGCCTGCTGCGCGGTGGGTGTGGCGGCCTTGGGCGCCTGAGCTGAACCGGCCTGAACCAGGTTGCGCTTGGGCCCCGAGGTGCCGGCGCTGGCCTCGGTCCGCGCGACGGCCGAAGCCGG
>DAORNK010000282.1:0-235 GCA_035440985.1 Rubrivivax sp.
CTACGGCCGCGCGCTGCAGGCCGCGGCGCAACGCAGGCTGGCGCTGCATGGTGCGCCAGATGACGCCTTGGCGGTGGTTGGCCAGCATGCCGATGGTCGAGCCTTGGTCGATGCCGATCACATCGGTATCGACCCAGCCGAAGCCGGGCTGCCAGCGGCCGTCGCTGAACTTCGCGCCTTCGCTGCGGAAGCTGGTATTGAAGGCGTTCACGAAGCCGTAACGCCCATAGATGAT
>DAORNK010000282.1:271-6066 GCA_035440985.1 Rubrivivax sp.
GGCAGCACGATCTCGGGCGCAAAGGGCAGCGACGACAGCGGGGCCGATGGGGCCAGCGTGCCGTCGTCCAACCCGCCGCGCTGGCCCGCGCCGCGCGCCCGGTAGTCGTAGAACTGGCGCTGGCGGCCGCGGTGATCGGGCCCCTGGATCATGCCGGGGCCGTCGCAGGCGGTCAGGCCCCACAGCGTGGCACCGTAGTCGTTCCAGTCGCCGGGGTTGGCCACCGCATAGGCCTGCTGGGCCAGCGTGGCACGGCGGCTGTTCTCGAAGTAGTCCAGACCCTTGTCGCGCATGTAGGCGTCGCGCAGGCCGCGGAAGTCCACCCAAACGTGCGAGAACTGGTGCCAGAACAGCGGCGCGCCGCCCAGGTGGGTCTGGCCCATGAACGAGCCCCAGCCCCGGTCGTAGGTGGCGGTGTAGCCGGCCCAGCTGTCGGCCGATGCGGGGTGAGTGGGCGAGGCCAAGGCCAGCAGCACCATGATCGTGGCTTCGTCATAGCCGTGGTAGTCGATGAAGCTGTCGAATCCGCGCTCGGGCATCCAGCCCATGCAGATCAAGCCCGGCCGCCGTTGCATCCACGGCCATTGGATGCGGCCGTAGATCTCGTCGATCAGGCGTCGCAGCTCGACCTCGTCGGCAGCCGCGCCATCGAAGTAGGCCTGGGCGCACAGCAGGCCGGCCAGCAGCAGGCCGGTGTCCAGGCTGGACAGTTCCACGCCCTTGTCGTAGCGGTGGCCCGTCTGCATGTCCAGGAAGTGATAGAAGAACCCCTGGTGGCCGGCCATGCCCTCGGCCGCCGGACCCTGCGGTGCAGTGGCGAAGAAGCGCGCCGTGTTCAGCACGCGCTCGGCCGCCGCGGCACGGCTCACCAGGCCGGCTTCCACGCCCGCCACGATGGCATTCATCGCAAAGCCTACCGACGCGATGCTCGCCATGCGCGGCCGCGCCGGCCAGCGGTCGGGCACCAGGCCGTTGGCCGGGTTGGCGGTTTCCCAGAAGAAGCGGAAGACACGCTGGAACAGGTCGTCCAGCAACGCCTCGTCGCTGGCTCCGGCCAGGGCCGATGGCGTGTCGGGCGTGGGCAGCACCATGGGCGCGCCGGTGCTGCCCGTGCTGCCCGTGCTGCCACAAGCGACCAGCGAAGCGCTGGCCAGGGCTTGCAGCAGCACGGTTCTGCGGTGGAGGTTCATGGCTTTTCCGGATGCCGAGGCAACACCCAGCCACCGGCCGCAATGCGACCGGTGGCCCGCCGCGGCCTCGATGGGCCGGCGGCGGCCGGGGCGGCTCAGCGGGCCGCGGTCAGAACACGTAGCGCGCCGACAGCTTGTAGGTGCGCATCGGCATCGAGGTACCGGTGCGCTTGCCGGTGTCGGGGTTGTCGCCGCCGGTCCAGTTCTGCGGGTTGCCAGGGCCACCGCCCCAGTCGTTGTACTGGTTCCAGTTGACGGTGTTGAACAGGTTCAGCACGTCCAGACGCAGCGAGAACTCGCCGCCCGGCACCTTGAAGCCCTTGGAGAAGGCAATGTCGAGCTGCTTGGTCCAGTCGGGCTTGCCGTAGTAGGAGCCGCAGGCATCCCAGGTCACGGGACAGGTCGTGATGCGGTACGGCAGGCCCGAACCCACGGTCAGCTTGCCCGACAGCACCATGTCCCAGGGCAGCAGGCCGTCGGCCAGGCCGCTGGCCACGATGCGGTGCTTCTCGGCCAGCTTGCTGGTGTAGAAGCCACCCACGTCGCCCGGCTTGCCGTAACCCCAGTTGAAGATGTCGTCGGTCCAGTCGCGGTTGGTGGTCTTGGCGTCGCTGTAGGTGTAGGTCACGCCGGCCTGCCAGCCCGAGGCGCGCGTGTAGGGCTTGTCGGCGCGCAGGAAGACCTGGGTGGTCTTCTGCTGGGAGATGAAGTCGCCCAGGATCAGCATGCCGTAGCCCTGCGGACCGGCGCCCCAGTTGGGATCGATGGAGCCGCCACGGTTGCCGAAGCCGCCATTGGGGTCGCGGTCGCCGGCAAACCAGTTGAACTGGTTCTTGGCGTGCGTGTACGTCACGCCGACTTCGGCATTCCACATGCCCACGGCCTGGCGCAGGCCGGCGCCGAACTGGTCCGTGTAGGGCATCTTGTAGTCGTTGCGGATCATGAACTGGTCGCCCGTGGTCAGGTTGCGCTGCAGTTCGTCCATCGCGAAGTTGGCCATCGCGCGGTCATAGGCGCGGCCGTAACCGGCGTACAGCACGGTGGCCTTGTCGCCCAGCAGGTCGAAGGAGAGTCCGACACGCGGCGCGATGGCGCCGTAGTACTGCTTGCGGTTGTTGCCCGTGCTGATGTAGTCGTTGATGTTGATGCCCCCCTTGGCCAGCGACTGCGCGTAGGTCTGGCCGGCTGCCGGCGTGATGCCGTAGCGCGGGATGTCGACCTTGTTCAACGCCGTCACCAGGCCCGCCGGCGTGACGTAGTCGTTGTTCAGCGGGTTGCTCTCATAGTCCCAGCGCACGCCCAGGTTCAGCTCGAGCTGCTTGTTGAGCTTCCAGTCGTCCTGCACGTAGATGCCGAACTGGTTGTTCTTGTACTTGACGCGCGTCGCCGGGATGGCGGCCTGGCGCTCGAAGTAGTCGGCCGTCGGGTTGGCGCTGTCCAGGCCCACGATGGGCAGGCCCGTGGTGTTGCTGATCAGCTTCTTGAGGATGTCCACGCTGCGGGCCGTGCCCGACAGGTCGTACTCCATCAGCTTGACCTTGACACCGCTCTTGAGCGTGTGGCCGGCCAGCGCGGTGAGCGTGAAGTCGTTCTGCAGCAGGAAGCCCTTCTGCTTGCGCTTTTGCATGTCGGGGGAACCGCCGGTCCAGATCACGTCCTGCTTGTTGATGGTCTGGTTGGTCTGCGAGATGTAGTACTGGATCTCGGGTTCGTTCAGCGCGCTCTGCGGGCTCCAGGTGTAGTCCTCGTAGCCCGCCCGCGCTTCGTTGACCCAGTCGCCGCGCGTCAGGGTGTGGCGCAGGTCCAGCCGGGTCTCGTCGTTCTTGCGGTTCTTGTCGTTGCCCGGTGCGCTGAGGTTGGTGTTCTCGGCGATGAAGTCATCCTCGCGGCGGATGCGCGCGGTGAGGTCCAGGTGCGAGTCCTCGCCGATCTCGAGGTCGAGCTTGCCCAGCAGCAGCTTCTCCTTGAAGTCCTGCGTGTGCGAACCCTGCATGGCCAGGAAGCCCGGCACCAGGCCGGCATTGGGCAGCAGAGAAGCCACGCGGGCCAGGCCGACATTGCGCGGCGTGGAGATGTCCTTGCCTTCGAAGGCGACGAAGTAGTGCGCCACGTCGGCCTTGATGGGACCGCCGACGCTCACCCCGTACTGCACCTGCTTGAACTTGGCGCGGTCGTTGCCGTTGTCGCGGTTCTGCTTTTCGTTGGGGTTGTAGGCGACCCAGCTGTCCTTGGTGTAGTCGAAGAAGACCTCGCCGTGCAGGTCATTGGTGCCGGACTTGGTGACCGCGGTGATGGCCGCGGAGGAGACCTGGTCGAACTCGGCCTTGTAGTTCTGGCCGATGACCTTGTATTCGGCCACCGCCGACTGCGGGAAGGGGTTGCCGCGCGCGGAATCCATCGCCGAGGCGCCACCGCGCAGGATGTTGTTCTTCTGGCTGACGCCGTCGATGAAGATGTTGATGTTGTTGCGGTCCTGGCCGCCGCCGCGCACGGTGACGACGCCGCTGGAATCGGTCTCGAAGCGCACGCCCGGTGCCAGATCGGCGAAGGACAGGAAGTTGCGCGTGACCTGCGGCATGTTCTGGATGACCTTGGTGGACACGCTGGTGCCGACTTCGGAGTTGCGCACGTCCTTGCGCGAGATCGAGCCGGTGATCACCACCTCCTGCGTGGCGCCGGCGCCCACACCCATCGCCAGGTCCACCGCCGCCGTCTCGCCCACGCTGACGGTGATGACCTGGGACTTCTGGTCACCGACCCGCAGTTCGTACGAACCCGGGGGGAGGCCGGCCAGCACGTAGCTGCCGTCGGCGCGCGTCTGCGTGCGGTAGCTGTTGCCATTGGCCTTGTTGACGGCCACCACGGCCAGACCGGCGGGTGCCGGCACCAGGCCCTGGGCCACCTGGCCCTGGATGGTGGAAGTGCTGAGCTGCGCGTGGGCGCTGCCGGCCAGGGCAAGTGCCAGGACGGCCGCGCTGGCCAGCGCGTGGCGGCGGAAGGCGGAAACGTTCATGTCTGGATCTCCGGGGTTGTTGGCCTTCTTGGGGCTCTGGGGTTTGCGATCGGGGTCTGCTTCGTCGATGCCGGCGCGCAACGTTCAGTGCGCCGGGGGTGCGGCTGCGGGCCGCTGTGCACGGGGCTGCTCGGGCGGGCCGGTGCCGCAGGAACGGCGCACGATCAGTTCCACGGGCATGGCGGTGGACAGCGTGGCCTGGCTGCCGGGTGATTCGATGCCCTGGGCCAGCATGTCCAGCGCCGCCGCGCCCAGGGCGGCGATGGGAACACGGATGGTGGTCAGTGCCGGCGCGACATGGCGTGCGAGGGGGATGTCGTCGAAACCGGCCAATGCCACGTCTTCCGGGACACGCAGCCCCGCTTCACCCAGCGCGGCCAGGCAGCCGATGGCGGTGAGGTCGTTGGCTGCGAACACGGCGTCCGGCCGTGGCTTGCTCTGTGCGATGCGCCGGCCGGCACTGAAACCGGTCTCCTGGCTGAAGTCGCCATCGAGGACGAACTCGCGCATGCCGGTCTTGAGGCCCGCGCGATAGCCACGCAGCCGTTCCTGCGCCTCCTGGTTGCCGGCCGGGCCGGCGATGAAGGCGATGCGCTTGCGGCCGGCGGCCACCAGGTGGCGCGTCATCGCCAGTGCGCCGCCGAAGTTGTCGACCACGAACCGCGCGTGGCCAGGCAGCTCGGCGCCCGTGTTGATCAGCACCGCGGGCAGGCCTAGGGGCAGGTTGTGCTGCAGGAAATCGGCGTCCGCATGCGGTGACATGACCAGCAGGCCGTCGACCCGGCCATTCATCGCGCGCAGCGCGGCGGCGGCTTCGTCGGCATCACCATGCGAGCTGGAGACCAGCAGGTGCAGGCCACGCGCTCGGGCCGCCTGGTCGATGCCACGGATGAGCTCGCTGAAGTACTCACCGTACAGGTCGGGCAGCAGGGCGCCGATGGTGTCGGTGCGCCGCGTGATCAGGCTGCGCGCAGCACCGGATGGCGTGAAGCGCAGCTCGCGGGCCGCCTCCAGGATGCGCTGGCGGGTGCCGGGCAGCACGTTGCCGGCGCCGTTGAGCGCGCGCGACACCGTGGCCACCGATACGCCGGCCGCGCGGGCTACGTCCTTGATGGTCGGTGGCATGGCGCTCGGGGCTCCTGGCGGAAGGGGGCGATCTTGCAGCGGGGTCGAGACACAGGTACCAGAGGCACCGGCACCTGCCGGCACACCGCTGAAACGCCATGTAAAGGTTTACATGATTGACAAGCGCTGTCCAGAAAAGCCGTGTAATCGTTTCCACTAAGGTGCGAAAGTGCAACATCCTGGATCCGCGTCGCACCGTCATGGTGCGCCTCAGTGCACGGGGCGGGCGGCGATACTCCCCGCGCCATGCCTCAACCCAGCACCGAGCGCGCCGCGCTGATCGTCATCGCCGCCGGTGTCTGCGCGGCACTGCACGTGGGCAAGCTGGCCCCGGCCATCGCGGCCCTGCAGCAAGCGCTGGGGCTGACGCTGGTCGAGGCGGGCTTTCTGCTGTCGGGCGTGCAGATCGCCGGGATGACGCTGGGCGTGGCCTTTGGCGTGGTGGCCGACGGACTGGGGGCCCGCCG
>DAORNK010000283.1:0-6044 GCA_035440985.1 Rubrivivax sp.
CGCTGCGCCTGCTGGGCGGCGCCGCGCCGGTGGCGGCCAGCGCCACGCCGGATGCCGTGCGCGCCAGCGACATGTACAAGAACTACTACTCATCGCTCGGGGAAACCGTGGTCGGCAATCCCGATCAGAGCCGGCTGCTCAACAAGCCGCTGGTGCGCAACACGCTGCACGGGGGCGGCCTGGTTTTCGAGTCCGCCGACGACCCGTCGGCCAGGCTCATCCGCTACTGGATCAATCGCCCCATGCCCGCCGGCCAGGACGAGTTCAGCAGCGCAGCCAACGCCATGTTCACCCCTGCAGACCCGGCCACCGGTGCCTGCAACAGCGATTGACCACCCCTTCGGATGCCGAGCCCCCACACCGCCGCCATGCGTTCCACTCTGGCGCTTCGCCTGTTGACCGGCGCCACGCTCGCGCTGGCCTTGACCAGCACGCCTGCCGAAGCACAGACCCCTGCGCCAGCCACCGCGACCGAAGAATCCGGCGAACACCTGCAGGTGGCCGACGCCTTCCTCGAACTGCACACCGGCCCCGGCCGTGGCTACCCGGTGTTCCATGTCGTGGAGCGCCACCGCTGGGTGATGGTCGAGTTGCGCCACACCGACTGGTTCCGCGTGCGCACCGAAGGCGGGCAGGTCGGCTGGGTGCCACGGCAGCAGATCGAGAACACGCTCACCGCCGCGGGTGCGCGCAAGGCCTTCCGCGACGTGCTGCTGGACGACTTTCTGAGTCGCCGGCTGGAGATGGGCGCCGCGGCGGGCCGATTCAAGAGCGAACCGCTGCTCAAGCTGTGGCTGAACTACCGCCTGGCCGATACCCTGGCCGCAGAGGTGAGCACAGGCCAGGTGCAGGGTGTGTTCTCCGGCACCGAACTGTGGAGCCTGAGCCTCACGAGTGAGCCTTGGTCGGACCAGCGCTGGTCGCCGTTCCTCTCGGTGGGCGTGGGCCAGTTCCGCAACATCCCCAACACCAGCCTCGTGGACGCCGCGCCCGTCAACGCGCGGCTGGCCCACGCCACCGTGGGCCTGCGCTGGCACCTCACGCAGCGCTTCACGGCGCGGCTGGATTGGTCGCTCTACACCGCCTTCGTGGCCGACCAGCGCAGCACCGAATACCGCGCCTTCAGCGCCGGCCTGGCCTTCTTCTTCTAACCGCACCACCCCGCCATGCACAACAACAAGATCCGCCACCTGGCCCCGCTGGCCCTGCTTGCCCTGACTGCCCTGGCCGCACCCGCTTGGAGCCAGGAGGCCAAACCCGCCACCGAACAGGTCATCGTGCCGCAGGTGGAAAGGCGCGAGGTCAAGCCGCCGCAATACCCCTCGCGCGACTTTGCCGTGGGCCTGTTCGCGGGCAGCTATGCCACCGAGAACTTTGGCGCCGCCGCCGTGGGCGGCCTGCGGCTTTCGTATCACATCACCGAAGACATCTTCGTCGATGCCGCGCTGGGCCAGAGCAAGGTCAGCGACGAAAACTACCGCCAGATCCTGCCCGGCGGCCTGTTCGCCAACGGCAGCGAAAAGCTCAGCTACTACAGCGTCTCGGCCGGCTACAACGTGCTGCCGGGCGAAGTCTTCATCGGCCGCAACAACGCGCTGGCCACCCAGGGCTATCTGCTGGCCGGCATCGGCAGCACGCGCTTTGCGGGGCAGCGTCACCAGACCCTGCACGCGGGTTTTGGCGTGCGCGTGCTGATGAAACACCGCTTTGCCCTGCAGGCCGATGTGCGTGACCACGTCTTCTCGCTGGACCTGCTGGGCAAGCGGCAGAGCACGCAGAACATCGAGGTCACGGCCGGCCTCACGTTCTTCTTCTGACCACCATGCACAAGCTGCTCTTTCTGGCCGCGCTGGCCTGCTGCGGCGTGGCCCCGGCCGCCGTCACGGTGCAAGCCGCGGCGCCCGACTTCGCGCTGCGCAGCACCGAAGGGCGCAACCTGCGCCTGAAGGAGCAGCGCGGCCAGGTCGTGCTCGTCAACTTCTGGGCCAGCTGGTGCGGGCCGTGCAAGCAGGAGATGCCGCACCTGAACCGCCTGCACGACAAGTACCGCAGCGCCGGCTTCGTGCTGCTGGGCGTCAACATCGACGAAGACGCCAAGCTGGGCGCCGCCACCGCCGGCCGCTGGGGGCTGAAGTTCCCGGTGCTGCTGGACACCGACAAGACCGTGGTGCGCCAGTACGACCTGGGCAGCATGCCGGCCACCGTGCTGATCGACCGCGACGGCCGCGTGCGCCACCTGCACCGCGGCTACCGCGAGGGCATCGAGTCCCACTACGAACAGCAGATCCGCGAGCTCGTCAAAGAGTGAACCCCATGCACCGCATCTTCCTCGTCGCACTGGCCACCACGCTGCTGGGCGGCTGCGCCCTTCAACCCTGGGTCAAGCCCTACGAACGTGAGCGCCTGGCCGACCCCATCATGCAGTTCCAGCGCCTGGCCTTGGCCGAGAAGCACCGCGAACACATCCACAACGTGCGTGAAGGCGCACGCGGCGCCACCGGCGTACAAGGGGGCGGCTGTGGCTGCAACTGAAGTGCTGGTGTCGGCTTCACGCACGGCCCTGCGCTGGCTGGCACGTTGCTGGCACGGACTGCTGGGCGGCGTGGTGGCCACAGGCGCTGCGCAAGGCGCGACCCTGCCCGAAGACCAGGCCGAGGTGCTGTACCACGTCTACGACGGCGGCGGCGTCAAGGCGCAGGGCCCGGCATTGCTGGTGCGCAAGGGCCTGGCCGACCGCGTCTCGTTGTCCGCGCAGGTCTACGTGGACGCGGTCAGCAATGCCAGCATCGACGTGGTCACGACGGCCAGCCCTTTCAGGGAAACGCGCAAGGCCTGGGACTTCGGCGTGCAGACCGTGGTGCGCGACGGCACGTTGACGCTGGGCGGCTCGCGCAGCACCGAACCCGACTACACGGCCACCGCCTTCAGCCTGGACAGCAGCCAGGAGGTCTTCGGCAACATGACCACCGTGAACCTGGGCTTCACGCGCGGGCAGGATCAGGTCGGCCGCAAGGGCGTGGCCGGCTGGATCGACAAGGCCACACACTGGCAGTACCGCGCCGGCCTGACGCAGGTGCTGTCACCCCGCTGGCTGGCCAGCGCCAATTTCGAGCTGATATCCGACAGCGGCTTCCTGGGCAGCCCCTACCGCGCAGCGCGCGTGTTCGGCGCCGCGGTGCCCGAACGCAACCCGCGCACGCGCACCAGCCGCGCGCTCAAGCTGCGCAGCCTGCACGACACGCACGCGCTGTGGGCGGGCAGCTCGCTGCGCGCCGAGTACCGCTACTACTGGGACACCTGGGACATCCGGGCGCACACGCTGGAGTTCGGCTTGTCCAAGTACGTGGCCGAGCGCTGGCTGTTGGACGCATCGCTGCGCAGCTACAGCCAGGGCGCCGCGCTCTTCTACAGCGACAACGCCACCAGCGAGACGCTGTACGTGTCGCGCAACCGGCAGCTCAGTGCGTTTCGCAGCACTTCGGTGGCGCTGCGTGGCAGCTACACCTGGCCCGGTTTGACGGCGCCCTACAGCATGAAGCTCTCGCTGGGCTATGAGTTCAAGCGCCTCGCCTTCGACGATTTCACCGATCTGCGCAGCGGCCAGGCCTATTCGCACAACGCCCATGTGCTGCAGGCCACCGTGTCGGCCACGTTCTAGGAAAGGCAGAACAGCCATGTTGTCGCCACGCCCCTACCGAAACCTGGCCACTGCGGTGCTGGCCACCTGGCTGGCCGTGCTGCTGCCGGCACTGGCGGCCGATCCCCCACGCCCCGCGGCGGGCGACCTGCCCGTGGGCGTGGTGTTGGGTGAGACGACAGTGGCGCCGGCGAAGCCTGCGTCGGCACCCATGGCAGCAGTTGCCCCCGCCACCATCAGCGCCCCCGCGGCTGCGGCATCCGCGCCTGCTGCGCCGCAGGCTTCGCTGGACAGCCGCGTGCAGGACCTCAAGGCCGAGCTGATCCGCCTGAACCGCGACCTGCTGGTGCTGGAAGAAGAACTGCTTTTCCCCGCCGGCACGCAGGTGGCGGTGTTCGTGAGCATGGACGTGGGCAAGCTCTTCGAACTGGAATCGGTGCAGATCAAGCTGGACGACAAGGTGATCAGCCAGCACCTGTACACCGCGCAGGAAGTGCAGGCCCTGCACCGCGGCGGCGTGCAGCGGATCTACCTGGGCAACCTGCGCGCCGGCACGCACGCCATCGACGCCTTCTTCACCGGCCGCGGCCCGCACGAGCGCGACTACAAACGCGGCACCACGCTCAAGTTCGACAAGGGCACGGAACCGCGCTACATCGAACTGCGCATCAAGGACTCGTTGGCCAAGCTGCAACCCGAGTTCGACGTCAAGATCTGGTGATGGCTCCCCCCCGCAGTGCCTTCGGGCTTCTGGCCTTGCTCGCGGGTCTGGCGGCCGCCCAGCCGGCACCCACGCCTGCGCCCCAACCCGTGCAGGCGCCGCACTACGGCGACACGTTGTTCCACTTCTACCAGGACCGCTACTTCAGCGCCATCACCGGCCTGATGGTCTCGCAGCACTTCGGTCGCGTATCGCCGCATGACGATGAAGCTGAAGTGCTGCGCGGCGGCATGCTGCTGTCCTATGGCCTGCACCAGCAGGCGGCTGAGGTCTTTGCGCAACTCATCGAGCGCCAGGCCGCGCCTGGCGTGCGCTCCCGCGCGTGGTTCTTCCTGGCGCGCATTCGCCACCAGCGCGATCTGCCGGAGGCGGCGCAACAAGCCCTGGACCGCATAACCGCGCCTTTACCCACGGCACTGGAAGAAGAGCGCCAACTGCTACAGGCGCAGCTGATGATGGCGCGGCAAGACCATGCCGGCGCCGCGACCCTGCTGCAAGGCCTCAAGGGCAGCCCGACAGCCGGGCTGTATGCCCGCTTCAACCTGGGCGTGGCGCTGATCCGTGCCGGCAACGTGGCCGAAGGCAAGGCCTGGCTGGATGACGTGGGCCGTGCGCCCGGTGCCAACGAAGAGATGCGCGCGCTGCGCGACCGCGCCAACCTGGCCCTGGGCTTTGCCGGGTTGCAGGCCGATGAACCACGCGAAGCGCGCGCCGCGCTGCAGCGTGTGCGCCTGAATGCGCAGCAGTCCAACAAGGCCCTGCTGGGCTTCGGCTGGGCCGCCACGGCGCTGAAGGATCCGCAACTGGCCCTGGTCCCCTTCACCGAACTGGCCGGCCGCAGCCCTGCCGATTCGGCCGTTCTGGAAGCCCAGATCGCCTTGCCCTATGCGATGGCGGAGTTCGGCGCCTACAGCCGCGCGCTGGAAGCCTATCAACAGGCGGTGACGCGCTTCGGCAGCGAGCGGCAAGCCCTGCAGCAGGCCATCGCCAGCATCCGCGGCGGCGCCCTGGTGCAGGCGCTGCTGACGCACAACCCGGGCGAAGCCGGCCTGGGCGCCTTCAGCCAGGTCGACCAGTTGCCACCGTTGCCGCACGCCGCCCAACTGGCGCCGCTGCTGGCCGGGCACGAATTCCAGCAGGCCTACCGCCACCTGCGCGACCTGCAGTTTGTGCAGGCCAACCTGGCGCGCTGGATGGCCGATCTGGGCACCTTTGGCGACATGCTGGCCAACCGCCAGCTGGCCTTTGCGCAGAAGCTGCCGGCGGTGCGCACGCAATCCGGTGCCATCAACCTGCCGGCCTTGCAGCAACGCCACGACGCACTGGCCGCCGAACTGAAGACCGCCGTTGAACAAACCGATGCTGCCGCCTTTGCCAACCCGCAGGAACGCGCCCATCAAGCGCGCATCGCGGCTGGTGAGGCCACGCTGCAGGCGGCCGCCGGCCAGGCCGATGCCGCCGAATTGAGCGAAGCCCGGGAGCGGCTGCGCCGTGTCTCCGGTGCGCTGGCCTGGCAGTTGAGCCAGCAGTTCCCTGAACGCAGCTGGGCGGCCACCAAGGGCCTGCGCCTGGCCGAAGCCGCGCTGACCGGCGCACGCGAGAAGGACGCCGCCCTGCTGCAGGCCCAGCAACAGGAGCCGGGCCGCCACGTCGCGATGGCCGGCCGCATTGCCGCGCTGGACCAGC
>DAORNK010000284.1:0-3665 GCA_035440985.1 Rubrivivax sp.
GACATCAATGATGTTCTCGTCGGACGTCAGCATCAGGCTTTCCTGCAGGACGTCCCGCGCGCCGCCACCGCGCCCCGTCTGGGGGCGGGGCGGCCGCGTGGCGCGCGGCGGCGGTGGGCTACTTCATCAGGCCGAAGGTGCGGGCCAGCTCGCCGTAGGCGGCGGTGCGCTCCTTGACGAACTTGTCCAGTTCGGCGCCGGTGAGGCTGAACGGGAACAGGCCCTGCTGTTCGCGCAGTTCGGCAAACTGGGGCATGGCCATCGTCTTGTTGAAGGCCTGCACCCACCACTGGTAGTCGGCGTCCGAGACCTTGGGGCCGACGTAGAAGCCGCGGATGATGGGCCACTCGATGTCGAAGCCCTGTTCCTTGGCGGTGGGGACGTTGGACATCTTGCCGGTCAGGCGTTCCTTGTTGTAGACGGCCAGCACGCGGATCGGCGCGCCACCATCCATCAGCGTGCGGGCCTCGGCGGCGTCGCCCATGTAGGCCTGGATGTGGCCGCCGCGCAGTGCGGTCACGGCCTCGCCGCCGCCTTCGAAGGCCACGAAGCGCATCGCCTTGTAGTCGACGCCGGCGGCCTTGGCGGTGAGCGCGGCCTTCATCCAGTCCTGGCTGCCGACCGAGCCGCCGGCGCCCATGATGACCTTGGTCGGGTCGGTCTTCAGCGCCGCCATCAGGTCGCCCAGCGTCTTGAATGGCGAGTCGTTGCGGACGATGGCCGCGCCATAGTCGGCGCCGATGGCGGCCAGCCAGCGCACGTCGTTGACGCCATACTTGCCAAACTTGCCCTGCGCCAGGTTCAGCAGCGAACCGCCCGAAAACGCGATGATGGTGCCGGCTTCGCCCGGGCGCTGCGTGATGACGTTGTTGTAGGCCACCGCGCCGATGCCGCCGGGCATGTAGACCGTGCGCATCGGCTCCTTCAGCATGCCGGTGTTCTTGAAGCCGTTGACGGCCAGCCGGCAGGTGAGGTCGAAGCCGCCGCCGGGCTGCGCCGGGGCGATGCACTCGGGCTTGGCGGGCTCGGCCTGCGCGCTGCCGACCATGAGCGCGGCGAAGGCTGCGGCAACGACGAGAGGGCTGAATCTGATCATGGACAGTCTCCTGGTTTGTGTGGAATCGCTCGACGTGGGCAACAGGGCCCGCGTATGTCCCGGATGCTGGGACCTCGCGGCTTTCGATTCGCTTTCGAAACCGGGCGTCAGAACCTAGTACTTCTACCTACGAGTCAGCTGGATGCCGGCATCCCCTCCGGCGCAGAAGGACTGGGCAAGGGCGCGGTGGGCAGAACCACTTCAGCGGTCAAACCACCCGCTTCACCTGGGCTTTGCAGTTCCAGCCGGCCGCCGTGGCGCTGGGCAATGGACCGCACGATCGCCAGTCCCAGGCCCGAGCCCGATGGGCCGCTTCGGCTGCCGCGATAGAAACGTTCGCCGACACGGGCCAGTTCCGCAGCCGGGATGCCCGGGCCGCTGTCCAGCACCGCCAGCCGCACTTCGCGGCCCGACGCCGACACGCGCACCGTGACATGACCACCGCGTGGCGTGTACCGCGTGGCGTTGTGGACCAGGTTGGACAGCGCCTCGACCAGCAACGTGGGCTGTGCCAGCACCCAGGCCGGGCCGCTGGCCTGTTCGAAACCCAGGTCCAGGCCCTGTTCGCGTGCCAGCGGCCAGGCGGCCCGCGTGTGGGCTTCGGCCAGTGCCACGGCATCCACGCGTTCGGCATGCAGCTCGGCGGCGTCGGCGCGCGCCAGCGCCAGCATCTGGTTGGTCTGGCGCACCGTTTCGTCGAGCTGGCTGCGCAGGGCCTGCAGGGCTTCGCGCTGCAGCTTGGGGTCGCTCTCGCGCAGCGCATAGGCCAGCTGCGTGGTCAGCGTCGTCAGCGGGGTGCGCATCTGGTGCGACGCGTCGTCGATGAAGGCACGGCGTGCTTCGGAGACCTCGCGATGGCGCTCGATGTGCTGGTTGATGGCCTCCACCAGCGGCTGCACGTCGGCCGGGATCGCGGTGCAACGCACCGGGCGCATGTCTTCGGGCGAACGGGCGGCCACCTCGGCGCGCAGGCGCGCAAGCGGGCGCAGCGCCCAGGCGATGGCGCCAGCCACCAGGGCCGCGCCCAGCGTCAGCAGCAGCAGGTTGCGCGCCAGCGACTGCAGCACCAAAGCCCGCGTGAAATCGCGGCGCGAGCCGGTGGTCTCGCCGATCTGGATGACCACACGATGCGAACTCGAAGCCCCGGCCAGCGGGGGCTGCAGTTCCCGTGCATAGGAGCCCAGGCGCAGCGGGTGATCCAGGTAGGTGGCGTCGCTGAACACGGCCCGGGCGGTGGGCAGCCGCGCCGGAGGTGGCGGCAGGTCGGCGTGCCCGATCTCCACCAGGCCGTCTTCGGTGGCCACGCGGAAGAACACCTGGCCGTTGGCCGTGAGCTCGAAGAACTCCAGCATGCGATACGGCAGCTCGACGCCCAGCCCGCCGCTGGCGGTGGAGATGTTGGCGTCCATCGCCTTGATGGCGCCCAGCAGTGAGCGGTCGTAGGCCGCATTGGCCGCATCCAGCGCCGTGCGCCACGTCAACCACAGCTCGGCCCCCACGGCCAGCAGCATGGCCGGCACCAGCACGGCCAGCAGCGTGCGGCGCAGGCTGGCCTGGTGCCAGCGTTCGAACATCAGCGGGATACCTCCAGCAGGTAGCCCAGGCCCCGCAAGGTGGTGATGCGCACCGCACCGGCATCCAGGCGCTTGCGCAGGCGGTGGACCAGGACTTCCACGGCTTCGGGATGGACATCGGCCTCATCCGAAAAGACGCGGTCCAGGATCTCCTGTTTGCTCAGCGGTTCGCCGCTGCGCTGGATCAGTGCGCGCAGCACCGCGTGTTCGCGCGGGGTCAGCACCAGGGGCTCGTGATGCAGGGTGAACTGCTTGGTGGCGGCGTCGTAGCTCAGCGGGCCGCAGGCAAAGCGCGGGCGGTCGCTGCCGCGCGCACGGCGGATCAAGGCCATGAGGCGTGCTTCCAGCTCCGCCAGTTCGAAGGGCTTGGCCAGGAAATCGTCGGCACCCTCGTTGAGGCTGCTCACGCGCTCGATCAGCGAATCGCGCGCGGTCAGGATCAACACCGGCAGGCGCTGGTCGGCGTCCCGGATGTCGGTCAGCACTTCATGCCCGCCCAGGCCCGGCAGACCCAGATCCAGGATCAGCGCGTCATAGGGTGTGGCCTTCAGGCTGCGGCGCACGAGACGACCGTCGTCGACCCAATCGACCTGGAAGCCGCTTTGCTGCAGAGCACGCACCAGCCAGGTGGCGAGTTCGCGTTCGTCCTCGGCCAGCAGGATGCGCACGGTGGCGTCGTCGGCCTACGGCAATCTGGCGAACAGCGCGCTCAACCCCGTGCCCTTGCGCCGCGGACACCGTGGCCGCGCGGCAGCGGCAGGCGGTGGGGCACTGGAGCGCAGCCCTGCCCACGCTGCGCCGCCGCGCCGTGGGTGCTGTCGCTGCTGTCCGACAGGGGTTCTCTTGCCATCGCTTCGGGGTCAGTCGCGAGGAGGATCGGTGCACGGCATCGCCATGGCGATGACTATGCACCCCGCAAGCGGCCCATCATAGGGCCCGGGGATCAGAAATCCAAACGCTGAGCTCGCGCCCTGCGGTCGGGTGCAGATCGAGCT
>DAORNK010000284.1:3751-6038 GCA_035440985.1 Rubrivivax sp.
GCCACCAGGGCGGCCAGCTCCGGCACGGCGTCGAAGTCACGCTCCAGGCTGGCGATGCGCCGCACGCGGCGCAAATCGCCGGCGTCGAACTGCCGGGTGGCGTGCTGGCGGCTGGCGCTGGCCTGCAGCACGCCGAGCGTGACCCGCTCGTGCAGCCAGGCCTCGCTCACACCGGCCAGGCGGCACAACTGCGCCGCGTCCAGCCAGCACTCCTCGATCAGGGCATCGACGGTTTGCAGGGGCGGGATCATGCGGCCTTCTCCGGATGCTGTCGTTCGTCCTCGGCGGCAGCCACCTTGCGGGCGTCGAAATCGGGCAACTCGGCGGCCATCTGCTCGTACAGGCGCCTGGCGCGTGGGTCGTAGGCGCTGGGCAGCACGACGCGCAGCTGCAATTCCAGGTCGCCCGGCGTGCGGGCCGGCAGCCCCTTGCCGCGCACGGTGATGCTGCGCCCGCCCTGTGCGCCGGCGGGCACGCGCACCTTGAGCGTGTTGCCGTCGGGCAGCAGGACCGGTACGACCGCACCCAGGGCGGCCTCCCAGGGCGCCAGTGGCAGCTCGGCGATGAGGTCGGCACCGTCGACGCGAAACTGTGCATGCGGGTTGAACCGCACTTCGAGCAGCAGGTCGCCGGGAGGCCCATCGCCCAGCCCCGCCCCGCCCTGGCCGGCCAGGCGGATCAGTTGCCCGGCCTTCACACCGGCCGGTATCGCGACTTCGAGCGTGCGTTCGGCCAGCCGCACGCGCCCCTGCGGGTCCAGCTGCGGCACGCGCAGCGTGACGATGCGCCGTGCGCCGCGCCAGGCGTCCTCGATGTCGAGCAGGATCTTGGCGTGGTGATCCTCGCCCGGCGCGCCACCGTGGCGGCCCGGCCCCGATTCGCGGCGCGTGCGGTGGCCCATGCGCCCGAAGAGTTCGGCGAAGAAGTCGCTGAAGTCGCTACCTTCCACGCCGTCGGGCCGGTTCGTGAACTCGAAGCCCGCATCCCAGTCCGGCGGCGGCGTGAAGCGTTCCCCGGCCCGATGGCCCTGGCCGATGGCGTCGTAGGCGGCGCGCCGTTCGGGGTCGGACAGAACGGTGTTGGCTTCGTTGATCTCGCTCATGCGCGCCGCGGCGTCGGCTTCCTTGCTGACGTCGGGGTGGTACTTGCGCGCCAGCTTCCGGTAAGCCTTGCGGATTTCCTCGGCGCTGGCGTCGCGGGCGACACCCAGCACCTGGTAGTAGTCCTTGAACTGCACGACTTAGGTCCTCCGTGTAGGGCATCTGGAGGCGCCGCCGCAGGTTGCAAGTGGGCGTCGCCCACGCCCGGTCAGATCGAGCCAGGGGTGCCTAACGGCCCAGGCGCACCAGCCGGCCCGGCCGTTGGTCGGTGATCCTGCCTTCGGTCTGCACGCAGCACCCCGCCACCCAGGTCGCGACGTAGCCCTGGCCCATCTGCAGGAAGCGCTTGCCGCCGGCCGGCATGTCGCGGACAAGGTGCGGCGTGCCCACGGCCAGGCGGGCCGGGTCGATGAGGTTCAGGTCGGCCCGCAGGCCCGGTGCGATGCGCCCCCGGTCGGTCAGGCCCAGGTAGGCGGCGTTGCGGCCGCTCAGCAGGTGCACCGCGCGTTCCAGCGGCAGCCGGCCGCCTGCAAAACGGTCCGGCCGGTCGCGCACCCAGTGGGCCAGCATGAAGGTGGTGGCGCTGGCGTCGCAGACCGTGCCGACGTGCGCGCCGGCATCGCTCAGGCCGAACAGCGCGCGCGGGTGATCCAGCATCTGGCGCACCACTTCCAGGTTGCCGCCGTTGTAGTTGAAGATCGGGAAGTACACCAGGTTGCCGCCATCGCCCTCGGCAAAGTGGTCGTACAGCGCTTCCAGCGCGGTGCAGCCGCGCTGCCGCGCCCGGGCCAGGAAGCTGCTGGCCACGCTGGGCTCGTAGTCCGGCATCTGGCCTGCACCGGTGGCCAGCGGGAACATGCGGCCGCTGATGAGCTCGATACGCGCCAGCAGGATGTCCACCAGCGGCGGCACGGGCGTGCCGTCGCCCGAGACGCGTTCGCTGCGCTCACTCAGGATGCGTGCCTTGCACGCCGGCTCGCGCAGGGCGGCGGCGCGTTGCGGCAGCGGCAGGTGAGCCACCGCCTTGTAGCCCGGAAAGCCCATGAAGGGGTGGAAGCTGGCGTCCAGCCCGTTGATGACGCCGATGCCGCGCGATGCAGCCTGCAGGTACAGCGGCAGTCCGGCTGCGACGGCGGCCTCCACGCGCGCCTGCATCGCCTGCCACTGGTCGCCGCCGGGATCACGCT
>DAORNK010000285.1:0-6025 GCA_035440985.1 Rubrivivax sp.
TGATCACCCAGCGCCAGTGAAAGCGCCAGGCTGTCCACGTGCCGCGATCGCGCCAGCGCCAGCGCGCGCTGCGGCTGCGGCGCCGTCCAGCCCTGACCGTAGGCCAGCAGCAGCACCTGCTGCACGAAGTCGCCTTCGGGCAGGGCCGTGGCGTCCTGTCCCAGCGTCGGTGGCATCAGCGGTGACCCCCTCGAAACAAGCCGGCGTTCATCGTGCGACGAACACCGCCAGCGAACGGGCGGCCACGCCGTAGCGCGCATCTTCGCCACCCACGCACTCGCGAGCGGCGGCGTCGAACTGGTCCGGACCTTCGGCCCAGGCCGCCGTGTCGGTCACACGGCACCAGGTGCTGCGCGCCGGGCCGGTCCAGGGCAGCGTGAAATCGCGGGCGATAGGCTCGCCATTGAACAGCACCAGGATGGTGTCGTCACCGCCCAGCTCGGTGCCGTCGTAGCGCCACGCCAGCGTGCGGTTGTGGCCATGGGCGTCGGGCTGCGCCGGCGTGGCCTGCCAGAAGCCGGCGTCCGGCGAGCCGGTGCGGTGGCTCTTGTCGGCGCCGAACCAGTCCAGTGGCGCCATCCGATTGCCGTTGCCGTCGACCCCGGCGTAGAAGCGGTCCGGGCGCAGCGCCGGCTGCCGCAGGCGAAAGCCGATCATGCGCGAGGCGAACTGGTGGAAGTTGGCCTGCTCAGGCGTGTGCACCCAGCTCAGCCAAGTGCCGGCCGAGTCGACGTTGTAGCTGTTGTTGTTGCAGTTCAGGCTGCGCAGGAACTCGTCACCGGCATTGAAGATCGGCACCCCGGCCGACAGCATCAGCAACGCAAAGGCCGTGCGCGCCTGCTGGCGCTGCTGCAGCGCGTCGCCGCCGTTGTCCCACTGGTCTTCGTCGGCGGTACCGCCATCGGACGGGCCCAGTGGCCAGGGCTGACCGGTGTTCTGGCCGTTGCAGGAGAACACGTCCTTGAGCGTGTAGCCGTCGTGCACGTTGATGAAGTTGACCGAGTACCAGGGCCTGCCGCGGCCGTCTCCGGCGTCGCCGAAGAGGTCGGCCGAGCCCGCAATGCGGCTGGCGATGGCGCCGCGCGTGGCGTCGCCGTCGCGTGTGCCGTACTTGTTGAGCGCACGGCGCAGGGTGTCGCGCCAACCGCCGTTCCATTCGCTGATGCCGGCGGGCATCTGGCCCAGCTGGTAGCCCTGGCCGGGCGGTGCCAGACCCCAGGGCTCGCTGGACAGGTAGACGCCCGGCAAGGCCGCCGTCACCCGGGCCAGCGCGGTGTGCGGGTTGCCGCGGTCGAAGTAGAAGCGCTGCGGGTCGGCTGGGTTGGTGTGATTGTCGTAGGTGTTGGCCAGGGCGATGCCCAGGTCGAAGCGGAAACCGTCCACGCCCAGCACCTGGCGCTGGTGGTTAAGCGAATCGACGATCAGCCTCTGCACCCAGGGATGGCGGCCGTTGATGGTGTTGCCGGTGCCGGTGATGTCGTAATAGAAGTGGCGGTCTTCAGGCCGGCCCGGGCTGCGCGTGAGCAGGTAGTAGCTGCTGTTGTCCAGGCCGCGCAGGCTCCACAGGCTGGCCTTGGACGGATCGCTGGGGCTCCAGACACCTCCTTCGCCGGTGTGGTTGTAGACCACGTCGGTGATGACCTTGATGCCCGCGTCGTGGAAGGCGCGCACCATGGCCACGAACTCGCGCGTCGGGCCGCCGATGCGCTGGTCGCAGGCATAGCGGCGGTCGGGCGCAAAGAAGCTGGCCGACATGTAGCCCCAGTAGTTGTCGCCATGGGTGGATGCCGGCGAACGCCGGGTGGCCGCATGGTCCAGCTCGTTGGCTTCGTTGTCGGTCTCGTGGACGGGCATGAACTCGATGCTGTTGATGCCCAGCTGCTGCAGGTAGGGGATCCTGGCCACCGCGCCGGCGTAGGTGCCGCGGCAGGCACCGGCGCCGGCGTCACCCTGCGTCAGGCCGCGCACATGGGCCTCGTAGACGATGTCGTCCCGCGCCGGCCGGGCCGGCTGCGTGCCGGTATCCAACCGGCCAAAGCCCGCACCGAAGGGCATGGCCACGACGCCCTTGGGTGCCAGGCGGCCGCTGTCGCGCAGGCGGTCGGGTGTGGCCGACAGCGTCGACGGGCCACCGGTTGCGTACAGCGCCGAGTCGGTCAGTGGTGGCGACACCACGCCACTGAGGTAGTCGTGGCTGACTTCCAGTGCGTAGGGGTCCAGCAGCAGCTTGTTCGGGTTGAAGCGGTGGCCCGCCGTGTCGACGTCGGTGATGAAGCCCGCCTCCGAGCCCGGCTTCCAGCCGGCCCGATAGGGCCAGTTCGGACCCCAGGCCCGGTAACCGTAGTAGATACCGGTGAACAGCTTGGCGGGATTGCCGGGATCGATGTCGAACCCCAGCCTGCGCAGCCTGGCCGCCGGCACCACCACCTGCCAGACCGGCGATCCGCCCACGCGCCGCAGCACGTAGCGAGCGGCATGCGCGGCACCATGCGCCCGGCGGTAGAGGTAGACCTCGACGCGGGTGGCGTGGTGCGAGAAGACCCGAAACCGCACCGTGCTGCCATCTTCCGCCAGTTGCCCCCCCAGGCGCTCGTCGCCGCCGACCGGCGCTGCAGCAGCGCCTGCCACCCAGCCGGTCAGGCCCAGGGCGAACGCCAGCACCCATGGGCGCAGGCCATGCTGTATCGACCCGGTCTGCTGGTGCATGCTGCGGACCCTTTCGTGCTGCGCGCGGATGTTGCCGTGGCCGCGCCCGTTCGCGCAAGCGCTGCAGCGCGCATCGATGCCCGGGCCGGCGCCCGGCGTGTCAGGCGCGCGGCCGGCGCCAGAGGTACCAGCCCAGGCTGGCCGCCTGCAGTGCCGCCAGGCCGGCGAACGAAGCCCGGTGGCTGTCCGCCAGCGTCCAGCCCATGGCCACCAGACGGTCCAGCAGCACGCCGTAGCCCCACTGGATCGCGAAGGCCCCGACGAAGGTGCACAGGTTCAAGGCCGTGTTGACACGGCCGGCCAACGCCGGATCGAAGCGCGTCGTCAGCTCCGCATAGGCGAGGTTGCCCACCGCGTACACCACGCCCAGCACGAACCACATCAGGTGGCTGCTGCCCATGCCCTGCCACACCGCCGCCATCGCCAGCAGGCCCAGTACGTTGGCCGCGATCAGCACCTGGCCCGGCGCGATGCCGCGTCTGCGCAGCGGGCCGATGAACAGGGCGGTACCCAGCGAGCCGCTGATCATGGCCAGCGTGGTCAGCAGCAGGTGCCAGGCCGCCACCTCGCGCGAGTAGCCCTGTACCTGCATCAGCCAGGGGACGGCCCACAAACCCTGCACCGCGATGAAGCCGCCCAGGTAGGCGCCGGCCATCGGCGCGTAGCGCCAGAAGTCGCGGCTGATCAGCACGCCACCCAGCTCCCGCAACTGCAGGGCCAGCGTGCCGGCCGCCCTGGAGGCGGGCTTTTCGGGGGTCCAGAAGATGGCCAGGGCGGCCAGTGCGGTCAGCACCGCCAGCACCCCGAACAGACCCCGCCAGCCGAACACGGGAACGGCCCAGGCCAGTGGCGTGGTGGCCACCAAGGCGCCCAGGCCACCGGCCACCATCACCGCCGCGTTCAGCGAAGGCAGACGTTCGGCCGGATACCAGACGGAAAAGGCCTTGTAGGCGGCCATCAGGCAGGCGCACACGCCCAGCCCGATCGCCGCACGGGCCAGCGCCAGCTGGCCCAGGTCGGTGCCCAGCGCGAAGCCGGCGCTGCCTGCAGCGGCGATCAGCAGCAACGCCGCCTCGACGCGGCGCGGCCCATAACGGTCCAGCAGCACGCCCAGCGGCAGCTGGAAGGAGCTGAAGGCCAGAAGGTAGGCCGCGGTCAGCAGGCCCAGGTCGGCGGCGGACACCCCCAGCTCGCGCGTGAGCTCGGGCGCGATCACCGCGTTGACATTGCGCAGCAGGTACGACAGGAAGTAGCCGGCGGCGAAGGGCAGGAACAGGCGCAGTCCGAGATGCATGGCAGCGGGCATGTGAGGGCCTGACATCGACAGCCGCCACAACGCAGCTGCCACCAGGTTGCGCAGGCTTCGGATCATCCTACCCCGGACCGGCCATGGGTCAGCCGGCACCGCTGCTTGCACACGGGGCCGAAAGCATGCTGGCGCAATTCGCCCGGCCATGGCACCCTGATGCCCCGACCTCTGGCCAGCGCTTCGAATGCAAGCTCCCGACACTCCCGCTGTCCTGCGCGCCCTGGCGCTGTGGGCGCGCCACGGGCGCGTGCAAAGCGCTCCGTAGCGAGCTGCCACCGATGGCCCGCAGCACGGCCCGTGTGCCCCTGGTTTTGCCTCAGCGCTGCACCGGCTGCGGCCGGTGCGTGGGTGCCTGCGATCTGCACCTGCTCAGCCTGCATGCCGTGCAATGGAAGAAGAGCGCCGTGTTGCAGGATGCCCATCGCTGCACCGGGTGCAGCGATTGCGCCAGGGTCTGCCCCTTCCAGGCGATCCGGATGCGCGCCGCGACTATCACGTCACCGGCGCCGGATTGAACAGCACCAACGCGTTGTGCAGCTTCCAGTGTTCAGCCCAGGTCTTGCGGCGGCCGCTGGCAACCTCCAGCATCAGGTGAAAGAGCTCCCAGCCGACGTCCTCGATGCTGGCGCTGCCGTCGGCGATGGTGCCGGCGTTGACGTCCATCAGGTCGTGCCAGCGCCGCGCCAGGTCGCTGCGCGTGGCCACCTTGATCACCGGCACCGCCGCCAGACCATAGGGTGTGCCGCGGCCGGTGGTGAAGACGTGCAGGTTCATGCCCGCGGCCAGTTGCAGCGTGCCGCAGATGAAGTCGCTGGCCGGCGTGGCGGCATAGGTCAGGCCCTTGGCCTTGAGCTTTTCACCCGGGGACAACACAGCGCTGATCGGCGCCGTGCCCGACTTGACGATCGAGCCCATCGCCTTCTCGACGATGTTGGACAGGCCGCCGGCCTTGTTGCCCGGCGTGGTGTTGGCGCTGCGGTCGGCGCCGCCGCGCTTGAGGTAGGCGTCGTACCAGGCCATCTTGCGGATCATGGCCCGGGCCACTTCAGGCGTTGCAGCACGCGCGGTGAGCTGGGCGATGCCATCCCGCACCTCGGTGGTCTCGCTGAACATCACGCTGGCGCCGGCGCGCACCAGCAAGTCGGTGCAGAAGCCCACCGCCGGGTTGGCGGTGACGCCGCTGAAGGCGTCGCTGCCGCCGCACTGCACACCCACCACCAGTTCGCTGGCCGGCACGGTCTCGCGGCGGCGGGCGTTCAGGCGCCGCAGATGGGTTTCGGCCTGGCGCACGATGTGTTCGACCATGGCCATGAAGCCGATGTGGGCTTCGTCCTGCAGGCAGATCACATCCAGCGCTTCGGTCAGGCGCTCGTCCTTCAGCGCGATGCTGCCCGGCGGCAGCAGCCGTTCGGGCTGCAGCTTCTCGCAACCCAGGCTGACGACCATCACCTCGCCGCCGAAGTTGGGGTTCTGGCTGATGTGGCGCAAGGTGCGGATGGGCACCACCGCATCGGGCGCATCGATGGCCACGCCGCAGCCGTAGCCGTGTTCCAGCGCCACCACGCCGTCGACGTTGGGGTATCTGGGCAGCAGCTCGGCCTTGATGCGCTGCACGGCGAAGTCGGTGACGCCGGCTACGCACTGCACGGTCTGCGTGATGGCCAGGATGTTGCGCGTGCCGACGCTGCCATCGGCATTGCGGTAGCCCTGGAAGCTGTAGCCCACCAGTGGCGGCAGCTCCGCGGGGCGGGCGGTGGCCAGCGGCAGATCGTCCAGGCCCGCTGCGGCGGGCATCTGCAGCAGGCGTTCGTGCACCCAGCGGCCCGCCGCGATGGGCTCGGCCGCCAGGCCGATGTTCACGCCGTAGCGCAGCACCGGCGTGCCGGCGGCGATGTCCACCAGCGCCACCTTGTGCCCCTGCGGCACGTGCTCGCACAGCGTCGGGCCGCCGGGCAGCACGGTGCCGCCGGCCAGGCCGCCGGAGTTGGCCACGATCGCGACGGTGTCGCG
>DAORNK010000286.1:0-6023 GCA_035440985.1 Rubrivivax sp.
AGGGCCTTTGGCCACCCCGGCGCGGGTGCATGGGATTGCCTCTCACACTCTGAGCCGTCGCGGCCTATCACGACAAGACCCTTCCAATGGAGACCCTGCCATGCAACGTTCCCGTCTGGCCCTGATCATCGGCGCCGCTGCGCTGGCCGCGGCCCTGCCCCTGACCGCGTCGGCCCAGGCCTATCCGAGCAAGCCCGTGCGCCTGATCGTGCCCTTCGCGCCCGGCGGCACGACGGACATCGTGGCCCGCATCATCAGCGACAAGATGGGTGCGGCGCTGGGGCAGTCGGTGGTGGTCGAGAACAAGGCCGGCGGCGGCGGCTCGATAGGCGCGCTGGAGATGATCAAGGCCGCGCCGGATGGCCACGTGCTCGGCGTGGCCACCGTGTCCACCACGGCGTCGAACCCCGCCATCAACCCCAAGATCGGCTACAACCCGACGGTCGACTTCACGCCTGTCATCAACATCGCGGCCACGCCCAACGTGATCGCGGTGCACCCTTCGTTTCCGGCGCGCGACTACGCCGGGTTCGTGGCCGAGCTCAAGAAGCACCCGGGCAAGTACAGCTACTCCAGCAGCGGCACGGGCGGCATCGGCCACCTGCAGACCGAACTCTTCAAGAGCCTGGCCGGTGTCTTCATGGCGCACATCCCCTACCGCGGCGCCGGCCCTGCACTCAACGACACGGTGGCCGGGCAGGTGCAGGTGATCTTCGACAACCTGCCGTCGGCGCTGCCCTTCATCAAGGACAACCGGCTCATTCCGATCGTCGTGGCGGCACCGCAGCGCCTGGCGCAGTTGCCCAACGTGCCCACGTTCAAGGAAATCGGTCTGGAGCCGGTCAACCGGATGGCCTACTACGGCATCCTGGCCCCCCGGGGCACGCCCAAGGAGGTGGTGGACAAGGTGGCCGTCGCGGTGAAGAAGGCGCTGGAAGACGCCGGCGTGCGCAAGCGCATCGAGGACACCGGCTCACTGATCGTGGGCAACACGCCGGAGCAGTTCGCCGCCCAGATGAAGGCCGAGCTCGAGGTCTACCGGACGGTGGTGGCCAAGCAGCGGCTCACGCTCGAATGACCGGGATGGCCCGTCCGCGGGCCACGGCCGGGCGCCCGTGATGGGCGGAACCGCAGCGTTGCCCGAAGCCAGCCAGGCGCTGATCGACCGCTTCATCGACGCGCTGTGGCTGGAAGATGGCCTGTCGGCTCTGACGCTGGCGGCTTATCGGCGCGATCTCGCCCTGCTGGCCGCCTGGTTGCAGGGGCAGCCCTCGCACAGCCTGGCGCAGACCCGCGAGCCCGACCTGCTGGCCTACATGGTGGCGCGCCATGGCAGCACGCGCGCGACCACGGCCAATCGTCGTTTGAGCGTGTTCCGGCGCTTCTTCCACTGGGCGGTGCGCGAGCACCTCATGCAGGCCGACCCCACGCTGCGGTTGCGGGCCGCGCGCCAGCCGCTGCGTGTGCCGCACACGCTGAGCGAAGCGCAGGTCGAGGCCCTGCTGGCCGCTCCTGACACCACGCAGGCCCGTGGCGTGCGCGACCGCTGCATGCTGGAGCTGATGTATGCCAGCGGCCTGCGCGTGAGCGAACTGGTGCAGATCAAGACGGTGCAGTTGGGCCTGAACGAAGGCGTGGTGCGGGTGATGGGCAAGGGCGCGCGCGAACGCCTGGTGCCCTTTGGCGACGAGGCCCATGGCTGGCTCACCCGCTACCTGGGCCGGGCGCGCGGCGAGATCCTCGGCCAGCAGACCAGTGACGACCTGTTCGTGACGCGCCTGGGCCAGGCCATGTCGCGCCAGATGTTCTGGCGCATCGTCAAGCAGCAGGCCCTGCAGGCGGGTATCGCCGTGCACCTGTCGCCGCACACGCTGCGCCATGCCTTCGCGACGCACCTGCTGAACCACGGCGCCGATCTGCGTGCGGTGCAGATGCTGCTGGGGCACGCCGACATCGCCACGACCACGATCTACACGCATGTGGCGCGTGAAAGGCTGCGCCAGTTGCATGCGCGGCATCACCCGCGGGGTTGATGGGACCCGTGTCGGCCTGCGCCAGCACTGCCGGCGCGCCCGAGGCAGGCCCAGGCAGGCCCGAATCTCCCCGCCAAGGCGAGCCTGGGCACCTGCTGCGCAAGGGGTCAGGGCTTGGCTTGGACCGACGCACAAGGCAAGATCACGGTTTTCGTGCTGCAGCATCCTGGAGGTTTCATGAAACTCGGATTCATCCGCCGGTTGAGCGCGCTGACGGTCGGCGCCTTGGCCCTCTGGCTCACGAGCCTGGCCGCAATGGCCCAACCGCTGGTCGATGCGGCCTGGGCGGCGGCCAATGTCGGCAAGCCCGGCATCGTCTTCATCGATTTCCAGAGCGCACCCGACTACCAGCGTGCCCACATCCCGGGCGCCGTCAACAGCAACTACGCCAAGGACGGCTGGCGCGAGGACCGTGCCCGCGACAAGGTGCCCGACATGTTCCCCGAGAACACCGCCCCGCTCATCGAGCTGATCGGCCGCCTGGGCATCGACAACGACACCCATGTGGTGCTGGTGCCGCCGGGCATGAACGTCACCGACATGGGTCAGGGCACGCGCGTGTACTGGACCTTCAAGGTCCTCGGGCACGACAAGGTCTCGGTGCTCAATGGTGGCATGAACGCCTACACCAGCGACGACAAGCGGCCGCTGCAGGCCGGTGCCGTGAAGCCGCAGGCCAGGCTCTTCAAAGCCAACCTGCGCAAGGAGATGCTGGTCACGATGGACGACGTGAAGAAGGCGCAGGCAGACAACCGGCTGCTCATCGACGCGCGACCCGAGGATCAATACGCAGGCATCAACCGCCACCCGCGGTCGACGCAGAGCGGCACCATTGCCGGTGCCAGGAGCGTGCCGCACAACTGGATGACCGTGAACGGCGGCGGCATGTTCCGCCCGAAGGCGCAGCTCGAACAGCTCTACGCCGCGGCCCAGGTGCCCACCACTGGTGAACACATCCAGTTCTGCAACACCGGCCACTGGGCCTCGATCGGCTGGTTCGTGGCCAGCGAGTTGGTGGGCAACAAGGAATCCAAGGTCTACGACGGGTCGATGGTCGAGTGGACGATGCTCAAGGGCGGACCGGTCGAGACGCGTGTGAAGCTGCAGTAGCTTCGCCAAGGCGACCCGCCAACGGAAAGGGCCGCCCCATGGGGCGGCCCGATCGGATGGCCAGGAGGCGGGGGGCCGCCGTCGATCAGAACGTGTAGATCACGCCCACGGCGAAGCCCGTGCCCTTGACGCCGGTCTTCTCGGAAGACTTGCCGATCTCGGCGTAGGCGTAGGTGCCCTTGAGGATCTCGGAGTTGACGAAGACCTCGTAGGCGTAGCCCTTGGTGTCCGAGTTCTTGCCATACAGCGCGCCGATGCTGACCGGGCCCACCGGAGCGACGAAGCCCACGCTGACGCCCTTCACGCCTTCGGCGCCGTCGGCGTAGCCCAGCATCACCTTGGCCAGGCCGAAGTCGAAGCTGCCGGCCACCGAGGCAAAGCTGGAGCCGCCGTCGGTGCGCTTGGTTTCGTAGCTGGCGGAGACCGACAGCGGGCCTGCGGCGTAGGTCGCGCCGGCCGAGAAGGTGTTCTTCGCGCCTGCGGCATTGCCTTCGGGCACGAAGCCCAGTTGCAGCGTCGCGCCACCCAGGTTGGGGGAGATGTACTGCAGCGAACGCGACTGGCGGCCAGGCAGCCACGGGCCGACGCCCGCATAGCCCAGCGCCGAGACGCCGTTGGAAGCGCCGTTGAAGTCGTACGGAATCATGGTCTGGAAGGAGACCGAATCCTGGCGGCCCAGGCGCACTTCGCCGAAGCCACCCGAAATGCCGACCCAGGCCTGGCGGGCGAAGAAGGGCGAGGGGACATCACCGCTGCTGGTGATGCCGTTGGTCTCCAGCTTGAAGTTGGCCTTCAGGCCCGAGCCCACGTCGGTGCTGCCCTTCAGGCCGATACGGCTGGTGGAATTGCCTTCGCCGGAGCCGTTGTCACCGCCGGAGTGGAAGTCGGCCTTTTCGCCGATGCTGTCGGCAAACACGCTCTTGCCGTAGCTGGCATCGAGCAGACCGTAGATGGTCATCTGGGCCTGGGCGGCGCCCACGAGACCCAGGGCGAGAGCGATCGGAACGAGGGTTTTCTTCATGGTGTGCATTCGTTGGTTGAGGTAAGGGAAAACGCTGGGGTCGCAGTCTAGACGCCTAACCGGGCCTTGCCGAAGCTCGGCTTGGGATGGCGTTGTTGCAACGCAACAACGCAAATTAAGCAAGGATCGTGCCATTGGCACCCGGTCGGTGCCGTCAGTGGCCGCGCAAGTGCGCCGGCGCTTCCAGCCGCTTGGCAAGCACCGAAAGGGTGAGCGTGAGCACCAAATAGATCGCCGAGATCGCCAGGTAGGGTTCCCAGTAGCGCGAGTAGGCTCCAGCCACGGTGCGGGCGGCAAGCGCCAGTTCGGCCAGGCCGATGGCCGACACCAGCGAAGAATCCTTGATCAGCGTGACTCCCTCGTTGACCAGCGCCGGCACCATGCGGCGAAAGGCCTGCGGCAGGATCACGTAGCGCATGGCCTGCGGGTGGGTCAATCCGACGCTGTAGGCGGCCTGCGTCTGGCCGCGGTGGATGCTCTGGATGCCGGCGCGGAAGATCTCGCTGATGTAGGCGCCCGAGTTGAGCGACAGCGCCAGGCAGCCCGAAAAGAAGGCACCGTGCTCCTGGCGGAAGGCACGCGCCGTTTCGCCGGACAGCAGGAGGCCGCCGTCGGGATGGATCAACGCCGGCATCAACGCGAAGTGCACCAGCAGGATCTGCACGAACAGCGGCGTGCCGCGAAAGAAGGTGACGTAGGCGGTGGCCACCGCGCGGGCCAGCACCAGCAGCGCGCGCGCCAGGGGCGATGGCGGTGCAGGCGCCTCGGCCGAAGTGGCGATCAGGCCGAAGCCCACGCCCAGCACCAGGCCGGACGAGACGGCCACCAGCGTCAGCTGGATGGTCATCCAGATGCCGCTGACGAACAGCGGCCAGTAGCCGGCCAGGATCTCCCAGCGAAGATCCATGGCCTTCTCCTTGCCTTGCTGCCTGGCTGCCTTACTTGGACGCGGCCGGGGCCGGGGCGGACGCTGCCGCCGCCGGCTGCGCCGGCGCTGCGCCGAAATACTGCTCGTAGATCTTGGCGTAGGTGCCGTCGGCCTTGATCTCGGCCAGCGCCTTGTTGACCTTGGCCTGCAGCTCGGTATTGCCCTTCTTGAAGGCAAAACCGTACTGCTCGGGCACGAACTCCTTGTCGGCCACGGTCTTGAACTTGGAGCCCGGGTTGTTGGCCACGTGGTGGATCACCACGCCGTTGTCGGCCACCACCGCGTCCACGCCGCCGGACTCCAGTTCCTTCAGCGCCAGCGGGGTGCTCTCGAAGCGCTTGATGTTGGTGCTGGTCTTGCCCAGCAGCTTGGTCACCGCTTCGTCGCCGGTGGTGCCGGTCTGCACGCCGACCTTGAGCTTCTTCAGGTCCGCGAATTTGGTGACCTTGCTGCCCTGCTTGACGGCGATGAGCTGCTGCGCATCGAAGTAGGGGTCACTGAAGTCCATCGTCTGCTTGCGTTCTTCGGTGATCGTGACCGCCGACGCGATCATGTCGCGGTCGCCCTGGCCCAGCGCGTTGAAGATGCCTTCCCAGGGCGTGTTGACGAACTTGACCTCGATGCCGGCCTTGGCGGCCACCGCCTTGGCCACGTCGATGTCGAAGCCGACGATTTCGCCCTTCTCGTTCTGGCTCTCGAACGGGGCATAGGCCGCGTCGGTTCCGATGACGTAGACCCGGGCCTTAGGCGCGGGCGCAGACGCAGGCGCGCTGGCCACCGGGGCGGGTGGCGGCGGAGGGGGTTCCTGCTTGCCGCAGGCGGCAAGCAGCACCCCAGACAGGCACGCCCCGGCAACCCGTAGCGGAAGGCTGAGGTTCACAGGTACTTGAACAGGCTCAGCCCGCTGATCGCGACAAAGGACTTCTGCGCC
>DAORNK010000287.1:0-3015 GCA_035440985.1 Rubrivivax sp.
CGGCCGTGCCCGTCGAGCCGGCACCCCCGATCGACCTGGCCGCCATCGAGCCCCTGCCCCAGGCCCTGGTGCCGCTGGCCGGAGCACCTGCCGCTTCAAGCCCGGCCGGCGACCAGCCGTCGCCCGAATGGCCGCCTTCCACCCGCCTGAGCTACCTGCTCACCGGCAACTACCGTGGACCTGTGCAAGGCCAGGCGCAGGTGGAGTGGCTGCGCTCCGGCACCCGCTACCAGGTGCACATGGATCTGAGCGTGGGGCCATCGTTTGCGCCCTTGATGTCGCGCCGGGTCAGCAGCGAAGGCGAGATCACCCCGCTGGGCCTGCAGCCGCGGCGCTACGATGAAGTCACCCGTGTGGCGCTGCGACCACCGCGGCCGTTGACCATCTTTCTGGATTTCGACCAGGTCCGCCTGCCTTCCGGAGTGGTCGTGCCGCGTCCGGCCGGGGTGCAGGACAGTGCCAGCCAGTTCGTGCAGCTGACCTGGTTGTTCACCATGCAGCCCGGACTGCTGCAGGCCGGGCGCCGCGTGGATCTGCCGCTGGCCCTGCCGCGGGTGGTGGAAACCTGGAATTACGAGGTGCTCGCCACCGAGAGCCTGGACACGCCCGCTGGCGTGGTGGGTGCGGTGCATGTCAAGCCCAGGCGCCCACCCCGTGCGGGCAACGACCTGGTGGCTGAGTTCTGGGCCGCGCCCAGCCTGCAATACCTGCCGGTGCGCATCCTCATCCGCCAGGACGCCGAGACCTACGTCGATCTGGTGATCGACCAATTGCCCAGACAGGCCGAAGCCGGGCGTTGACCGCGCTCAGCGACCGGCGAAGCGGGCCGCGAAGGCCTCTGCGGCGGCGATGCCGCGCAGGCTGCCGATGGCCTGGATGGCCGAAGCCAGCTGGGGGCGCCACTCTTGTACGTCCCGCGCGCGCTCCATCCGGATGGCCAGTGTCTCCGCCGCCGGCCCCAGCAGGTCATTGAGCATGCGCACGGCCGCACGGCGCTGGGTCTCGAAACTCTCGCTGGCCGGCGCGGCCGTTGCCGGAGCGGCTACCGGTGCCGGCCGGAGGGGTGCCGGAGCTTCGGTCGGTTCGATGAAGCCCAGTTCGACCAGCGTGCGCAGGGTGGTCTCGGGTTCGGACGAGATCAGCGGTGTCAACTCCAGACCACGTCGCCGGCCGTCGACCAGAATCAGGGCGCTGCGCAAGCGGGGCTGCAGCCGGTACATGCGCGTCTGGATCTCGGCCACGCCCTTGGCTGTCTTGCGCAGGGGCGTGTCCAGGTTCCAGGATGGCGAAACGAAGGCGGCCTTGTCGGTCAAGCGGGCGTCTCGATGGAGAGAGGCGAAAAGCTTACACCAGACTGATGATTGCTCCATTCGAAAGGATGGTGTGCAGGTGCAACATATAGTTCGGGCTCTTTGCCGGAGACACAGATGACCGAATCCTTCATCCTGACCGAAGTCCGCGGTGAAGGCCCGCGCCGCACGGGGCTGATCACGCTCAACCGCCCCAAGCAACTGAATGCCCTCAACGATGTGCTGATGGACCAGATGGGTGCGGCGCTTCAGGCCTTCGACCTGGACGACGGCATCGGCTGCATCGTCATCACCGGCAACGAGAAGGCCTTTGCAGCCGGTGCCGACATCACGGCGATGGCCAGCAAGACCTTCATGCAGGCGCACAAGGAAAACTTCATCACCCGCAACTGGGAAACCATCCGCCGCGTGCGCAAGCCCGTGATTGCCGCGGTGGCCGGTTTCGCTCTGGGCGGTGGTTGCGAGCTGGCGATGATGTGCGACTTCATCATCGCCGCGGACAGCGCCCGCTTTGGCCAGCCGGAGATCAAGCTGGGCATCATCCCCGGTGCCGGCGGCACGCAGCGCCTGCCGCGCGCAGTGGGCAAGAGCAAGGCGATGGACCTGGTGCTCACCGGCCGCATGATGGACGCGGCGGAAGCCGAGCGCTCAGGCCTGGTCAGCCGCGTGGTGCCGGCCGAGCGCCTGCTGGCCGAAGCGCTGGGCGCGGCCGAAATCATCTGCAGCATGAGCGGCCCCAGCGTCATGATGGCCAAGGACTGCGTTAACCGCGCCTTCGAGTCCAGCCTGAACGAGGGCCTGGGCTACGAGCGCCACGTCTTCCACGCGCTCTTTGCGACCGCCGACCAGAAGGAAGGCATGGACGCCTTCGTCAACAAGCGCAAGCCGGACTTCAAGCACGCCTGACGCGGCAGGGGCGATTCAGTTCCTCACAGGCTCAGGGTGCGACCCAGTGCCCGCCCTCGGCGTCGAAGCGTGCCCGGCGGTGGCCATCGGCGTGCAGTTCCAGCCAGTCGATGGATGTGATGGCCGCCGAGATCACGGCGAAGTGCTCGCGGCTGCCGCGTTCCGGCCAGGGATGGGCGATTCGCGTGCCGGGCGGCAGCGGCGAAAGGTAGTCCTGCGCCCCCGGCGTCATCTTCAGGCGAGCCCAGCGGGACGACACCTCCAGCCCGGAGGTTTCCAGCGACAGCGTCACCCGCAGGCGAAGCTGCCAGCTCAGCGCGGCGGACCACAGCACCAGGGTGCCGACCGGGTGCGCCGCGAGTTGCGCGGCCTTGGGGCTGCGTGAATCGGCATAGATCAACAGCGTCCGGCCCGGCAGGTCCAGCTCCCGCAGCACCACGCTGCGGGCGTCGGCGGCCTGGCCGTCCACCGTGGCCAGCACCCCCACCCGCCAGGCGTGGTCCTGCTGGCCGGGTGCCGCCCGCAGCTCGGCCCAGATGGCCGCTTCGACCGCCGGCAGGCTGTCCAGCCGCGCGCCCTGGGCCGTCATCGCGCCTTGTGTCATCGGGGTGTCCTCAGGTGCTCTCGCGGCGCAGCGCCGGGAACAGGATGACGTCGCGGATGCTGGTGCTGTCGGTGATCAGCATCATCAGCCGGTCGATGCCGATGCCGCAACCACCGGCCGGCGGCATGCCGTACTCCAGCGCGCGGATGAAGTCGGCGTCGTAGTACATCGCCTCTTCGTCACCGGCTTCCTTGT
>DAORNK010000287.1:3062-5939 GCA_035440985.1 Rubrivivax sp.
AGCTCGGAAAAGCCGTTGGCGTATTCGCGCCCGGTGATGAAGAGCTCGAAGCGTTCGGTGACCGCCGGGTTGGTGTCGGAAGCGCGCGCCAGCGGGCTGACCTCGACCGGGTAGTCGATGATGAAGGTGGGCTGCCAGAGCTTGGATTCGACCTCGGTCTCGAACAGGCCGAACTGCAACTCGGGCAGCTTCCAGTGCGCGGGGGCTTCTTCGCCCGCTGCCTTGAGGCGGTGGCGCAGCACGGCGGCGTCGTCCACCTCGTCCTGCCCCAGGCCCGCGTGCGCGACCAGCGACTCGCGCACCGTCAGGCGGGCAAAGGGCTGGTCCAGGTGCACCGGCTTGCCGGCGTAGACGAGGGCGGCGTCGCCGGTGGCGGCGCGCGCCGCATGGCGCAGCACGGCCTCGGTGAAGTCCATCAGGTCGTGGTGCGTCCAGTAGGCCGCGTAGAACTCCATCATCGTGAATTCAGGGTTGTGCCGCACGCTGATGCCTTCGTTGCGGAAGTTGCGGTTGATCTCGAACACGCGCTCGAAACCACCCACCAGCAGCCGCTTCAGGTAGAGCTCGGGTGCGATGCGCAGGAACATCTCCTGGTCCAGCGCGTTGTGGTGCGTCACGAAGGGCTTGGCGTTGGCGCCACCCGGGATGGGGTGGAGCATCGGCGTTTCGACTTCCAGGAAGCCGTGCTCGACCATGAAGCTGCGGATGGAGCTGACGGCCTTGCTGCGCGCCACGAAGCGCGCGCGGGCGGCTTCGTCGGCGATCAGGTCCACGTAGCGCTGGCGGTACTTCTGTTCCTGGTCGGCCATGCCGTGGAACTTGTCGGGCAGCGGCCGCAGGCTCTTGGTCAGCAGGCGTACCTGCGTGGCGCGCACCGACAACTCGCCGGCCTTGGTGCGAAACAGCGTGCCGGTGCAGCCCAGGATGTCGCCCAGGTCCAGTTGCTTGAAGGCCGCCAGGCCATCGGCGCCCACCGCGTCCAGCGTGACATAGATCTGGATGCGGCCCATCGCGCCCATCGAGCCATCCTGCAGCGTGCCGAAGCAGGCCTTGCCCATCACGCGTTTGAGCATCAGGCGGCCGGCCACGGCCACGCCGATCTGGCGCGGTTCCAGTTCCTCGTTGGGCACCAGATCGTGCTGCAGGTGCAGCGCCGCGGCCTGGTGCGTGGGCTTGAAGTCGTTGGGAAAGGCAATGCCCTGGGCGCGGATGGCGGCCAGCTTCTCGCGCCGTTCGGCGATCAGCTGGTTGTCATCGGGCAGGGCGCTGGCGGCGGCGGGGGGCGGTTGGGCGGTCATCGGCAACTCATTGAAAGTGCTTGAATTTTAGGCCGGCGCCCCGGGGGGCGACCGTACAATTCGAGGCTTTTGTTCCGCCCCATCCATGCCGGCAGCCTATCCGATCACCGATCGCCCCATCCGCTTTGCCCTGGTGGGGTGCGGCCGAATCTCGGCCAACCACTTGCAGGCCCTGAAGCAGCATGGCGGGCGCGCGGAACTGGTGGCGGTGTGCGACATCCGCCCCGAAGCGCTGGCCGCGGCCGTCGCGCAGACCGGTGCGGTGGGGTTCGGGTCGCTGGACGAACTGCTGGCGCGATCCAACGCCGACGTGGTGGTGCTGGCCACGCCCAGCGGCCTGCATCCCCTGCAGGCCATGCAGGCCGCGCGCGCCGGCCGCCACGTGCTGACCGAAAAGCCGATGGCCACCAAGTGGGACGAAGGCATGGCGATGGTGCGCGTCTGTCGCGACGCGGGCGTCAAGCTCTTCGTCGTCAAGCAGAACCGCCTCAATGCGACTCTGCAGGCCTTGAAGCAGGCCGTCGAGCAGGGACGCTTCGGCCGTGTGCACCTGGTCAACGTCAACGTCTTCTGGACGCGCCTGCAGAGCTATTACGACGACGCGCGCTGGCGCGGCCGCTGGGACATGGACGGCGGCGCCTTCCTCAACCAAGCCAGCCACTACGTGGACATGGTGGACTGGCTGGTCGGCCCGGTGGACAGCGTGCACGCCTACACGGCCACGCTGGCGCGCGAGATCGAGGCCGAGGACACCGGCGTGATGAGCCTGCGCCTGCGCCGCGGCGGTCTGGCGTCGATCAACGTCACGATGCTGGCCTACGGCAAGAACTTCGAGGGCAGCATCACCATCTTGGGCGAGCGGGGCACCGTGCGCGTGGGTGGCGTGGCCGTCAACCGCATCGACCATTGGGAGTTCGACCAGCCCATGCCGCACGATGACGCCGTGCGTTCGGCCAGCTACCAGACCACCTCGGTCTACGGCTTCGGCCACCCGCTCTATTACGCCAACGTCATCGACACGCTGCGTGGCGAAGCCAGTGCTCAGGTCGACGGGTATGAAGGCTTGCGCTCGCTGGAGGTGGTGATCGCCGCCTACCGCAGCGCCCGCGACGGCGTGCGCGTCGGCCTGCCGCTGGTCTTCTAGCGCATGCCGGCCGTCATCCACCCCAGCGCCGTGGTCGACGCCGGCGCGCAACTGGGCGAAGGCACACGCGTCTGGCACTTCGTGCATGTCTCGGCCGGCGCGCGCATCGGCCGCGACTGCACGCTGGGGCAGGGCGTGTTCGTGGGCAACGACGTGGCCATCGGCAACCACGTGCGCATCCAGAACAACGTCTCGGTCTACGACGCGGTGACGCTGGAGGACGAGGTGTTCTGCGGCCCCAGCATGGTGTTCACCAATGTCTACAACCCGCGCGCCGCCGTGCCGCGCAAGGCCGAGTACCGGCGCACCCTGGTGCGGCGCGGCGCCACGCTGGGCGCCAACTGCACCATCATCTGCGGCAGCACGATCGGCGAGTACGCCTTCGTGGGCGCCGGCGCGGTGGTCAACCGCGATGTGCCGGCCCACGCGCTGGTC
>DAORNK010000288.1:0-5914 GCA_035440985.1 Rubrivivax sp.
TGCCCACGGCCCTTGGCCACCCCGGCGCGGGCACGATTCATATCTTCACAAGCTCCGAGCTTGGCGGCGCAGCCCATCCGATACGATTGACGTTTACGTAAACGTCAACCCGCCTGAACCGCCCCGAGGAGACCCTTCCATGAACCTGCCCGGCCTGAACTTCCAGCTTGGCGACGAGATCGACGCGCTGCGCGACGCCGTGCGTGACTTCGCGCAGGCCGAGATCGCGCCGCTGGCCGCCGAGGCCGACCGCAGCAACCAGTTCCCGATGCACCTGTGGCGCAAGATGGGCGAGCTGGGCGTGCTGGGCATCACCGTGCCCGAGGCCTACGGCGGCGCCGGCATGGGTTACCTGGCGCACATCATCGCGATGGAGGAGATCAGCCGTGCCAGCGCCAGCATCGGCCTGAGCTACGGTGCCCACAGCAACCTGTGCGTCAACCAGATCAAGCGCAACGGTACCGAGGCGCAGAAGCGCAAGTACCTGCCCAGGCTGATCAGCGGCGAACACGTCGGCGCGCTGGCGATGAGCGAGCCCGGCGCCGGTTCCGACGTCATCAGCATGAGGCTCAGTGCGGAAGACAAGGGCGGCTACTACCTGCTCAACGGCACCAAGATGTGGATCACCAACGGCCCCGATGCCGACACCATGGTGGTCTATGCCAAGACCGAGCCCGACCATGAGAGCCATCCCGCGGCGCCGGTCCACCACGCCGGGGGCGGCCGGGCAGCGGCAGGCGGCGCGCGCAGCATCACCGCCTTCATCGTCGAGAAGGGCATGAAGGGTTTTTCCACCGCGCAGAAGCTGGACAAGCTGGGCATGCGCGGCAGCCACACCGGCGAGATGGTGTTCAACAACGTCGAGGTACCCGCCGACCACGTGCTGGGCCACGTCAACCGCGGCACGAAGGTGCTGATGAGCGGCCTGGACTACGAGCGCGCCGTGCTGGCCGCCGGCCCCATCGGCATCATGCAGGCGGTGATGGACAACGTGGTGCCCTACATCCACGACCGCAAGCAGTTCGGCCAGAGCATCGGCGAGTTCCAGCTCATCCAGGGCAAGGTGGCCGACATGTACACCGTGCTGCAGGCCGGGCGCGCCTTCTGCTACACGGTGGGCAAGAACCTGGACCTGCTGGGCAGCGAGCATGTGCGCCAGGTGCGCAAGGACTGCGCCAGCGTCATCCTGTGGTGCGCCGAGAAGGCCACCTGGATGGCCGGCGAAGGCATCCAGATCTTCGGTGGCAACGGCTACATCAACGACTACCCGCTGGGCCGCCTGTGGCGCGACGCCAAGCTCTACGAGATCGGCGCCGGCACCAGCGAGATCCGCCGCATGCTGATCGGCCGCGAGCTGTTCGCGGAAACGATGTGAGCCCTGACGAGCCCTGGGTGCCCACCCTGGTGGGCTCGCGTTGCACCCTGCGTGCGTTGCAGCCGGGCGATGCGCCGGCGATCGCCCTCCATGCCAATGACGCGGCGGTGGTGCACAACCTGTACGACGGCTTTCCGCATCCCTACACGATGCAGGAGGCGCAGCGTTGGTGCGGCGCCATGCATCGCGAGCCGCATTTCGGCAAGGTCTGGGCCATCACCGTTGCCGGCCGGCCCGAGGAGGCCATCGGCTGCACCGGCCTGATCCCCAAGGAAGGCATGCACGCCTGCAATGCCGAAGTCGGCTACTGGATCGGCCGGGCCCACTGGGGCCGCGGTCTTGCCGCGGAAGCGCTGGCCCTGCTCACGCAGTGGGCCTGGGCCGGGTTGCCGGTGGTGCAGCGGCTGGTGGCGCCGATCTATGCGCGCAACACGACCTCGCAGCGGGTGGCGGTCAAGGCCGGTTACGTGCTCGAGGCCCTGCAGCCACGCAGCCTGCTCAAGGGCGGCCAGGCCATCGATGTGACCGTGTACGCGGCCTACCGGCCCTGAAGCGAGCAACACCATGAACCACGGACTGGATGATCTCTTCGCCCGCAACCGGCAGTGGGCCGACACCACCGAGGCCCGCGAGCCCGGGTTCTTCACGCGGCTGCTGCAGCAGCAGACCCCGCAGTACCTGTGGATCGGCTGTGCCGACAGCCGCGTGCCGGCCAACGAGCTGGTGGGACTGCTGCCGGGCGAGCTCTTCGTACATCGCAACGTGGCCAACGTGGTCGTGCACTCCGATCTCAACGCGTTGTCGGTGATCCAGTTCGCGGTGGATGCGCTGCAGGTGCGGCACATCATCGTCGTCGGCCACAGCAACTGCGGCGGCGTGCGCGCCGCGATGCACAACCGCCGGGCCGGCCTGGTCGACAACTGGCTGCGGCATGTCAAGGACGTGCGCGACGCGCATGGCACGTTCCTGGCCGGCCTGCACGAGAGCCTGCGGGTCGACGCGCTGGTGGAACTCAACGTCCTGGAACAGGCGCGCAACGTCTGCCACACGACCGTGGTGATGGACGCCTGGCAGCGAGGCCAGAGCGTGGCGCTGCACGGCTGGGTCTACGGCCTGCACAATGGCCTGCTCGAGGACCTGGCTTTCACCGTCGCTGCCGAGAGCGACGTCGGCCCGGCCTACGAGGCCGCGCTGGGCCGGCTCCGGCAGCGCTGGCACGAACGTCAAGCCCGCATCACCGACTCCAGCGCCGCCTGAACCGGCGGTCATCCCGATGTTTCCCCACAAACTCACCGACAGCCGCGCCTTCGACATCGCCCAGGCGCTGATCGATGGTTTCAACCGGCACTACGGGCTGTTCCGCGAGGCCAGCGCCGCGGCCAAGCGCCGCTTCGAACTGGCCGACTGGCATGGCCAGCAACGCGCCCAGGCCCAGCGCATCGAATACTACGACCAGCGTGTCAACGAGGCCGTGGCGCGGCTGCGGGAACGGTTCGACATCGCGGCGCTGTCGGCAGACACCTGGCAGCAGGCCAAGCTGCACTACATCGGCCTGCTGACCGACCACCACCAGCCCGAACTGGCCGAGACCTTCTTCAACTCCGTCACCGCCAAGCTGCTGCACCGCAGCTACTTCCGCAACGACTTCATCTTCGTGCGCCCGGCGGTGAGCACCGAGTACATCGAAAACGACGCGCCGGGCTCGATGCCCACCTACCGCGCCTACTACCCGACCAGGGAGAACCTGCACGAGACCTGGGCGCGCATCATCCACAACTTCCAGCTGCAGGTGGAGTTCGAAGATCTGGAGCGCGACGTCGATCACGTCGTGCAGGCGATGACGTCGGAGCTGGGCGGTTTCCGGCCGCGGGCCAACTTCCAGATCCAGGTGCTGTCCAGCCTGTTCTACCGCAACAAGGGCGCCTATCTGGTCGGCAAGATCATCAACGGCTTCGTCGAATCGCCGCTGGCCCTGCCCATCCTGCACGGGCCCGACGGCCGCCTGGTGATCGACGCCGCGCTGTTCGGCGAAGACCCGCTGCTGATGATCTTCAGCTATGCCCGCGCCTACTTCATGGTGGAGATGGAGATCCCGTCGGCCTATGTGCACTTCCTGCGCGGCCTGATGCCCCGCAAACCGCGGGCCGAGCTCTACAACAGCCTGGGCCTGCAGAAGCACGGCAAAAACCTCTTCTACCGTGACTTCCTGGCCCACCAGCGCCACAGCAGCGACAAGTTCCGCATCGCGCCGGGCATCAAGGGCATGGTCATGCTGGTGTTCGACCTGCCGTCCTTCCCCTATGTGTTCAAGGTCATCAAGGACTTCTATCCGCCGCAGAAGGACACCACCCGCGAGCAGATCAAGGGCAAGTACCTGTTGGTCAAGCAGCACGACCGCGTGGGCCGCATGGCCGATACGCTGGAGTACAGCAGCGTGGCGTTTCCGCGCCACCGCTTCGAGCAGGAACTGGTCGACGAGCTGAAGCGCTTCTGCGGCAGCCTGATCGAGGAAGACGCCGAGTCCATCGTCATCAGGCACCTGTACATCGAGCGCCGCATGATCCCCTTGAACATCTACCTGCAGGAGGCCTCACCCGACCAGATCGCGCACGCGGTGGTCGAGTACGGCAACGCCATCAAGGACCTGGTGTCGGCCAACATCTTCCCCGGCGACATGCTGTGGAAGAACTTCGGCATGACGCGCCACGGCAAGGTGGTGTTCTACGACTACGACGAGATCGAGTACATCACCGACTGCAACTTCCGCCGCGTGCCCGCGCCGCGCAACGAGGAAGAGGAAATGAGCGGCGAGGTCTGGTACACCGTGGGCCCCAAGGACGTCTTCCCCGAGACCTTTGGCCCCTTCCTGCTGGGCAACGCGGAGGTGCGCGAGGTGTTCATGGCCCACCATGCTGACCTGCTGGACGCCGCCTTCTGGCAGGGCCACAAGGATCGCATCCAGGCCGGCCACGTGCACGACGTGTTTCCCTACGAGCCGGCCAGACGTTTCAGCAACCGCCCGGCGGGGTGATCGCCCGCAACCCGGTCCATCGAGGAGCCTCCCATGTCCGACCCCATCGTCATCGTGTCCGCCACCCGCACGCCCATCGGCGGCCTGCTGGGTGACTTTGCCAGCCTTGCCGCCTGGGAACTGGGCGCGGTGGCCATCCAGGCAGCCGTCGCGCGCGCCGGCGTGCCGGGCGAGGCGGTGGACGAAGTGCTGTTGGGCAACTGCCTGATGGCCGGCCAGGGCCAGGCGCCGGCGCGCCAGGCCATGCGACGCGCCGGCCTGCCCGACAGCACCGGCGCCGTCACCTTGACCAAGATGTGCGGCAGCGGCATGCGCGCGATGATGTTCGCGCACGACATGCTGGCCGCCGGCAGCGCCCGCGTGATGGTGGCCGGCGGCATGGAAAGCATGACCAATGCGCCGCACCTGATGTTTGCGCGCAAGGGTATCAAGTACGGTGCGGCCCAGCTCTTCGACCACATGGCGATGGACGGCCTGGAAGATGCCTACGAGCGTGGCAAGGCCATGGGCGTGTTCGCCGAGCAGTGCGTCGACAAGTACCGCTTCACGCGCGAAGCGCAGGATCGCTTTGCCATCGCGTCCACCACGCGCGCCAAGAAAGCCAACGAAGACGGCAGCTTCGACTGGGAGATGGCGCCCGTGTCCCTGCCCGGCAAGGCGGGCGAGACGGTCATCAAATGGGACGAGCAGCCCTTCAAGGCCAAGCTCGACAAGATCCCCGGCCTCAAGCCCGCGTTCAAGAAGGACGGCACCATCACCGCGGCCAATGCGTCCAGCATCAGCGACGGTTCCGCGGCGCTGGTGCTGGTGCGCGAGAGCACGGCCCAGCAGATGGGCCTCACGCCCATCGCCCGCATCGTCAGCCATGCCGTGCACGCGCAGGCACCCGAGTGGTTTGCCACCGCGCCGGCAGGCGCCATCGCCAAGGCCTTGAAGAAGGCCGGCTGGGACGCCAAGAGCGTCAATCTGTGGGAGATCAACGAGGCCTTTGCCGCGGTGACGATGGCCGCGATGGACGAGTTCCAGCTGCCGCACGAGATCGTCAACGTGCATGGGGGCGCCTGCGCCCTGGGCCATCCCATCGGTGCCAGTGGTGCGCGCATCGTGGTCACCCTGCTGGGAGCGCTGCGTGCGCGCGGGCTCAGGCGCGGCGTGGCTTCGCTGTGCATCGGCGGCGGCGAGGCCACCGCGGTGGCCATCGAGATGTTGTGACGGACCTGCTGCCGGGCGCGGCTGATGCTGCGGTGTTCGCGACGGCGGTCTTCATCCTCAACGCCACCCCTGGGGTGGACTTCCTGCTCACGGTGAGCCGCACGCTGCAAGGCGGCGCGCGGGCCGGGCTGGCCGCGGTGGCGGGCATCAACACCGGCTGCGTGGTGCATGCGCTGGCAGCCACCTTCGGGCTGGCGGCCCTGCTGGCGGTCAATCCGGGCGCGTTCAGGCTGATCCAGTGGGCTGGTGCGGCCTACCTGGTCTGGCTGGGCCTGGGCCTGCTGCGCGAGGCCTGG
>DAORNK010000289.1:0-5905 GCA_035440985.1 Rubrivivax sp.
CCAGGCGGTGCAGCGCAGCCAGCGCGGCGGGATCGAACAGCGCAGCGGCGCCGGCCCGGCCGTCAGGCCCCGCCACGGCCAGCCGGTGCGCCACGTACTGCGCGCTTTCCTCACGCGAGAGCGGGCCCAGGTGGTAGCGGGCGATCACCCGCTGGGCCAACTGCTCCAGGCCGGGCTGGGCCAGCATGTCGCGCAGTTCGGGTTGGCCGATGAGGATGATCTGCAGGAGCTTTCGCTCGGCCGTTTCCAGGTTGGTCAGCAAGCGCAACTGTTCCAGCACTTCGGCGCTGAGGCTCTGGGCCTCGTCGATGACCAGCAGGGCCTGCCGGCCCTGGGCGTGCGCCGCCAGCAGGAAGCGATTCAGCGCGTCCACGTGCGCCTTGATGCTGGTTTCGCCGGGTTCGATCGCGATGCCGAACTCGCCGCAGACGGTCTGCAGCAGTTCGGCCACGCTGAGCTTGGGGTTGAAGATGTAGGCCACCGCACAGCGGGACGGCAACTGCTCCAGGAAACAACGGCCCACCGTGGTCTTGCCGGCGCCGATCTCACCGGTCAGCAGCACGAAACCCCCGCCGCCGCCCACGCCGTAGAGCAGGTGCGCCAGTGCTTCGCGGTGGCGCTCGCTCATGAACAGGAAGCGCGGATCCGGGGCGATCGAAAACGGCTCCCGGCTGAGGCCAAAAAACGGCGCGTACATGCGCGGAGGATAGCGGGCCGGCGCCCCTCGCCCGACGCCACCGTCTGCGGGCGCCGTGACCCGCGTCAACCCGCGCCGGACCCCGACGTTGCAAAGTGGACGCTGCCAGGGGTGGCAGGCCGCCTCTTCGAGGGTCCCCACCATAGACTTGGCCATCGTTCCATCTGAGATCCAAGGGGTTCGGTCATGCTCGAGTTCCACTCCGCCAGTGTCCGCATGGCGAATCCCCAGCGCGCCATGCTCGAGTGCCTGGAGGCCGCGCTCGGTGCCTCCGGAACGGGCTGCGACCTGCTGATCATCAACGCTTCCGTCGGCCACGACCTGGCCGCCCTGTCGGCGCAAGCGCAGGCCAGTTGCCCCGGCATCCGTGTCGTGGGCGCTTCGTGCGCCGGCGTGGTCGGCCGCGAAGGCGTGAGCGAGTCCATGAACGACGTGGCCGTGATGGCCATCCGTGGCCAGGACTTCGTGCTCAGCCACGTCGACGGTCTGTGCGGCGACAACGCCTACGAGAAGGGACTCGCACTGGCCGAAGGCCTGTTCCGCAGCGGCCCGCCGGTGAACATGGTGTACCTGATCGCGCCGGGCATCAACAACGCCAGCGATCTCATCATCCGGGCCCTGGAACAGCGGCTGGGCTGCGGCGTGACGCTGTTCGGCGCCACCAGTGGCGACAACATGCGCGCGGTGGCGACCTTCCAGTCGGTGGACGGGCGCGTGTACCAGCACGCCGCGTTCGCCGTCGGCTTTTGCGACCCCACGCTGGAGGTCGTCACGCACGCCACGCATGGTTTTGTCGCGGTGGGCGACCCACTGGTCGTGACACGCGCCCAAGGGCACCGGATCCTGGCGCTCGACGGCAAGCCGGCCTGGCCGGAGTACCTCGCCCGGCTGGGCCTGCCGGCCCAGGCCACGATCGCCGATTCATCCCCCATCGGCGCTCTGGCCGAACGTCTTCCAGCGGCTCAGGCCGCAGCGTACGGCAACGAGCACATCCTGCGCGCCGTGACCCTGCACGACCCGGACGGGGCGATGCACTATCCGACGACCTGCGCGGAAGGCACCCCGTTGTGGCTGACCGTGCGCAGCGAAGAACGCATCTTCAACGACCTCGATCGCATGCTCCAGGCCATGCAGGCCGAAGCGGGTGGGCGCAAGCCGGTGGCCGTCTTTCAGGCCGACTGCGGTGCGCGCGGCAGGCTGCTCTTCAATCGGGTCATGAAGGAAGAACTCATCCAGCGCCTGCAGCACCCCTTCTCCACCGACGGTGCGGCGCCGCCGTGGCTGGGCATGTACGGCTTCGGCGAGTACGCACGCCTGGCCGGCGTCAACACCTACCACAACTACACGACGGCCATCGCTGCGCTGTACCGCAGGCCGATGGCCGTTTGACGGTGGACGACATCTCGAAGCCCGTGGTCGAAACGGCGCCGGACGTGCCGGTAGCGCCGGGCGAGGCCGGCGCGGCGCCGCTACGGGTGCCGCCTTACTCGGTCATCCAGCAACAGCTGATCCAGGCCCGCGACCACCTCGACCGGCAGGTGACCTGCCTGACGCGCATGCATGCGTTCAACGCACGTGCGCTGGCCATCGACAACGACGCCGACTTTGCCACCGCGATCGCCGAAGCCCTGGTCGAGATCTTCGAGCTGGATTTCGGCGTGTGCTGGTTGTGCGACGCCGACGGCACCCAGCGCCAGCCTGCGGGGATGCTGGGGCTGGTGGTGGACACCCAGATCCTGCAGGCGACCGGCAGCTGGCTGGCGCAGATCCCGGCACCGGTGCCGCCAAGGGATGCCTGGATCCTGGACACGCCGGCACTGGCCGAACTGGGTCCCCGGCTGGCCGTGAGCCAGGCCATCCGCGCCACCTGCCTCGGCACGGACAGCCGGGCCAGTGCCCTGCTGCTGTGCGGTGTGACGGCGGCCCGGGCCAGGTTCTTCGAAACCCTGACGCCCAGCCTGTGCAAAGCCGTCGGTTTCTTCGCCCAGCAACTGGCTGCTCTGCTGGAGAACCGCAGGAGCCGCGCCACGATCGGGAGCCAACTCGCCGAACTGCGCAAGGAACGTGGCCTCTTGCGCACGCTGCTGGCGGCCCTGCCCGACCCCGTATGGCTGAAAGATGCGCAAGGCCGCTACCTGGCCTGCAACCCCCGCTTCGAGCGGTTCATCGGAGCCCCCGAGCAGGCCGTACTCGGGCGCACCGCTGGTGACTTCTTCGATCCCGCCAGAGCCGAGAGCTATCGCACGCGCGACCGCACGGCCATCGACCGGGGCGTAGCCATCCAGGACGAAGAGTGGGTGACGTTTCCCGATGACGGCCATCGCGAGCTGATGGAGACCACCAAGGTCCCCCTCTTCGCGGGTGATGGCAGCCCGATCGGCGTGCTCGGCATCGGCCATGACCTGACCGGGCGCAAGCGCATCGAACAGCGCCTGAAGCTGGCGATCGACGTGGCCCAGATCGTGCACTGGGAGCTTGACTTCGCCTCCGGCGGCCTGACCTTCGATCGGGGCATGCTGCCCATCCTGGGGCTGCGGGCCGACGACGTGCTGGACTCGCTGGCCGCGTGGATGGCGCGCATCCACCCGGACGATCTGCCCGAGTTCCAGGCCCGCATGGAGCAGGCGATCCGCGCCCCCGGCTCGCCCATCTTCGAAGCGGAGTACCGGCTTCGCCACTCCGACGGTCATGATGTCTGGTTGCACACCATCGGCACGGTCGCCGAGCGACTGGCCGACGGCACACCGGTGCTGGCGGTCGGTGCATCGACCAACATTTCCAAGCGCATGCTGGCCGAAGAGGCCATCCGCCTGAGCGAGGCCAACTACCGGGAGCTGGTCACCCACGCCAACGTGGTCATCCTGCGACTGGGACCGGACGGCACCATCCACTACGCCAACCCGTTTGCCGAACAACTGTTCGGCCATGAACCCGGCGCACTGCTCGGCCAGGCCGCGGTGGGCTGCGTCGTGCCGCCGGTCGAATCTTCGTCGGGTCGCGATCTGGCAAGCCTGGTGGCCCAGGTGCTGGCCAACCCCTCGGCGCTGGCCGATATCGAGTTCGAGGCCCGCACCCGTGACGGCCGCAGGCTGCTGGTGCGCTGGTCCAACCGGGCCATCGTCGATGTGGCCGGCACGCCCGCCGGGGTGCTGTGCATCGGGCGGGACGTGACCGAACAGAGGCGGGTCGAGATCGAGTTGCAGCAGCATCGCGAGCACCTGCAGGACCTGGTGCAAGAACGCACGGCCGAACTGGAGGCCTTGAACCGCAGGCTGCGCCTGAGCGACCTGCGGCTGAACGCCATGCTGGCGATGAGCCAGCGGGCCAGCCAGATGACGGAAGGCGAGTTGCTGCAACATGGCATCGACGAGGCGGTGCGCCTGACCGAGAGCCGGGTCGGTTATCTGCACCTGGTCAGCGATGACCTGCAGACGCTGCGTCTGGTGACCTGGTCGAAGGACACGCTGGCGCAGTGCACGGCCACCAGCGAAATGCACTACCCGATCGCCCAGGCCGGCATCTGGGCGGACTGCGTGCGCCAGATGCAGCCCGTGACACACAACGACTTCCCGCACCTGCCCCATCGCCGTGGTTACCCGCAAGGCCATGTCGAGCTGCAGCGCCACCTGGGCGTTCCGGTGATCGAGCATGGCCAGGCCAGGATGCTGATCGGCGTGGGCAACAAGGCCACCGACTACGACGAGTCCGACGCACGCGAGCTGCAGATCATCGGCAACGACCTGTGGCGCATCTACACCCGCCGGCGCGACGAGATCCAGCTGGCCGAGGCCAAGCTGGCTGCCGAGGCCGCCAACGTCACGAAGAGCGCCTTCCTGGCCAACATGAGCCACGAGATCCGCACGCCGCTGAACGCGATCACCGGCATGGCGCATCTGCTCAAGCGCGACGGCGTGACCTCGCGGCAGGCCGAGCGCCTGGACGCCATCGACGCCGCCGGCCAGCACCTGCTGGAAGTCATCAACGCGGTGCTGGACCTGTCCAAGATCGAAGCCGGGAAGTTCACGCTGGAGGAAGCCGCACTGTCGGTCAGCGCGGTGGTGGGCAACGTGGCCTCGCTGGTCTACGACCGGGCGCAGGCGAAGAACCTCAAGCTGATCGTCGAGTCGAGCGACCTGCCCCCGCAGCTGCTGGGTGACGCGACGCGGCTGCAACAGGCCTTGCTCAACTACGCCGTGAACGCCATCAAGTTCACGAACCAGGGCTCGGTCACGATCCGCACGCGCATTGCCGAATCGGCCACCGCCAGCCTGCTGGTGCGATTCGAGGTCGAAGACACCGGCATCGGCATCGACCCGGACGTGCAGCACAAGCTGTTCGCGGCCTTCGAGCAGGCGGACAACTCCACCAGCCGCCAGTACGGTGGCACCGGCCTGGGCCTGGCGATCACGAAAAAGCTGGCCGCACTGATGGACGGCGAGGCGGGGCTGGACAGCCGGCCCGGCCTGGGCAGCCGCTTCTGGTTCACCGCCCGGCTGAAGCGGCCTTCGGCGATCGCTGCCGCCGCCGCTGCGGCGCCGGACGCGAGCGCGGAACAGCAGCTCCTGCTCGAGCATGCCGGCAAGCGGATCCTGCTGGCCGAGGACGAACCCATCAATCGCGAGATCACGCTGGAGCTGCTGAGCTATGTCGGCCTGGTCGTCGAGGTGGCCGAAGACGGTCTGCAGGCGGTTGACCGGGCGCAGCACCAGGCCTTCGACCTGATCCTGATGGACATGCAGATGCCCAACCTGGATGGCTTGCAGGCCACCGAGCGCATTCGCCAGTGCCTGGGGAAGCGCCGACTGCCCATCCTGGCCATGACGGCCAATGCGTTCGCAGAGGACAAGGCTCGTTGCCTGGCGGCGGGCATGGACGACTACATCAGCAAGCCCGTCAGCCCGACCGTGCTCTTCGAGACCCTCCTGCGCTGGCTGAGAGTGGCTGACGAAGGCCCGGGCGCCTTCAAGCGCCCTGGCTGAGTGGGCCAGCCGCAGCCCTGCGCGCTTCAAGTGCGCCAGATGCGCGGTGGCTCGGCCGGCAAGCGCCAGGCCGCCTGGCGCCAGGCGCCTCGCACACGCGACAGCAGTTCCATCGCCGGCTCCACCCCGCGTGCGAGCACGCGCAGCACCAGAAGCGAGGGTTGCACCGCCGTGACACCCGCCGTGGCAGACAACGCATGTCCTGCCATTGCCTCGCGTGCAACGTCCA
>DAORNK010000290.1:0-5888 GCA_035440985.1 Rubrivivax sp.
AGGCCGGAACCCGCCGGCCGGCTGCGTGCCCGCATCGAGGGCCGGCGCGACGGCCAGGCGCGCGCGGTGGACTTCGCGATGACACGCACCCCCTGCGACCCCCCGTCTGGCGCGCCCGAGGCCTTCCAGGGGCTGCCCTGGGGTGCCAGCGAGGCGCAGATCACGATGCGCTTCGGTCCCGCCCTGAAGGCCGCGGAGTGCACGGCCGCGTTGCGGGCCGAAGCCCAGCGCCGTGCAGAGGCCTGCGACCACCCCCAGCTGGCGGTCTATGAAGTCGCCGGGCTGCCGTTCCGGCTGAACCTGCACCTGGACGCGGCGGCGCGGCAGCTGGTGCGCGTGTCGCTGGTGTCGGCCACCGACCTGGCCGCGCCCGAAGCCGATTGGAGCGACAAGCACCGCCAGTTGCGACGCCTGCTGACGCAACGCTACGGCGGCCCGGAGTCCACCCATGTGGACAGCGACAGCCAACTGTCCACCGCCAGCGCGCGCTGGCGCCGTGGCGAGACGCTGATCGAGCTGAACTCCAGCTTCCGGCCGCGCCAGGCCGGCCAGCCGGCGCGTGAGCACGTGGAGATCGTCTACCTGCCGGTCACCGCCGGTGAGGCCGGCAAACTGTAGTCATCACGCCAAACGGGGGAAGCATATGATGCGCCGTCGATTCGTGTTGCTGGCCGCGTTGCTGGCGGCATGGCTGCTGCCGCTGGCCGGCCAGGCCGCCAGACCGGCCGAGCACAGCGTGCACGGTGTGGTCAGCAAGGTGCAGGATGGCGACAGCTTGTGGCTCAAGCCTGCCGACGGGCCGCCCATCGTGGTACGGCTGCGCGACATCGACGCGCCCGAGCTGTGCCAGGCCTGGGGTGATGAAGCGCGCCGTGCGCTGGCCGACCTGGCCTTGGGCAAGGCCGCCGTGCTGCGCAGCCATGGCCGCGACAGCCACGGCCGCACGCTGGGCGCGGTGATCGTCGACGAGGTGGACCTCAGCCGCCGCATGGTGGAAGACGGCCACGCCTGGAGCAACCGCTCGCGCTGGGATCAGGGCCCGCTGGTCAAGCAGGAACGCATGGCCAAGGCGCTGGGGCGCGGCCTGCACGCCACGGCCGGTGCCGAGCCGCCGTGGCAGTTCCGCAAGCGCAACGGGCGCTGTCCGGCGCCGTAGCGTGGCGCGCCGCTACTTCACCCTGACCCAGCGCAGTTCCAGCGTGTCGTTGGGCCACTGCTGGGCCTGCACCTGGCGCGCCATCGCCCAGCTCAGCGTGCGGCGGTACAGCGGCACCAGGGGCAGTTCTTCGGCCACCATGCGCAGCACGGTGCTGACCATCGCGCGGCGGCGGGTCAGGTCGGGCTCGGTGCGCATGCTGTCGATCAGGCTGTCCAGCCTGGCGTTGCTGTAGCGGCCGGCATTGAAGGTGCCCAGCCCGCTGCGGTCGAAGCTGCGGAACAGGCCGTTGAGCGAATTCCACGCGTCGGGGCTGGCTGTCCAGCCGAATTCGATGAAGCTGGCCGTGCCCTGGCTGAGCTTGGGAAAGAACAGGTTGGTGGGACTGCTGCGCAGCGTGGTGCGGATGCCCACCTGCGTGAGCATGGCGGCCACCGCCTGGCAGACGTTCTCGCGCCAGGCCACGTTGACGCAATCCAGCGTGACGGAAAAGCCGTTGGGGTAACCCGCTTCGCCCAGCAACTGGCGCGCACGCGCCGGGTCGTAGGGCAGACGGCGGTCCAGTTCGGCGGGCGCGCCATCCACCAGCGGGCTGAGGAAGGCGCCCGTGGGCTGGGCCTGGCCACGCAGCACCTTGTCGATGATCAGCGGCACGTTGATCGCGTGGTAGACGGCCTTGCGCACACGCAGGTCCTTGAAGGGGTTGCGGCCCTTCACGTCGCTGTCGGTCAGTTCGTCGCGGGCCTGGTCGAAGGCCAGGTACTGCTGACCGATGTCGGGCGTCTGCAGCAGCGTGATGCGTGGGTCGGCCTTCAGGCGCTGGATGTCCTGGTAGGGCGGGTCCAGCACCAGGTCGACCTCGCCGGAAGTCAGCGCGGCCAGGCGCGTGGCATCGGACTTGATGGTGATGTAGGTGGCCGATTCCAGGTTGCCGCTGCGGGCATCGCTCCAGCCCCACCAGCCTTCGTGGCGGCGTAGCAGGGTGCGCACGTCGGGTTCGTAGCGCTCGACGCGCATCGGGCCGGTGCCGTTGGCGTTGCGCACCGCGTAGGTCTCCTGCTTGCCGTTGAAGTCCTGGGCGCGCTGCACGCCGTGCTTTTCGGCCCAGGCCTTGTTCATGATGGCCACGTACTGCAGCTTGTCGGGCAGCACCGCATCAGGGGCCTGCAGCTGGATCTCCAGCGTCAATGCATCGATCTTGCGGATGGCCGAGACGCCTTTGAGCTGGAAGGCGCGTTGCGAGGGCAATTCGCGCGCCCGTTCGAGCGAAAACACCGCGTCGTCGGCCGTGAAGGGCGCGCCGTCGTGGAACTTCACGCCGGGGCGCAGCTTGAAGCGCCAGGCGTTGGGCGCGACCATCTGCCAGGACAGGGCCAGCGCAGGCTCCAGACGGTAGTGTTCGTCGCGGCTGACCAGCGATTCGTGGACCTGGAACGCCACGCGGGAGTGGTACAGCAGGGCCAGCGCGTGCGGATCCATCGTCTGCGGATCGAATGCCGAAGCCACGCGCAGGGCCAGGCCAGGCCGTGCCGGTGCGGCCAGCGCCGATGCGGCGGCAGCCAGGCTCAGCGCGAGCGCCGCTCGACGCAGGAAGGCAAGCAGAGGGTTCATCAATGGGCCAGGACCGGACAGCTGGCCATTGTCGCCAGTCAGCCCCCTGCAAAGCTGACAGGCGCACCCCTGCTTTCCACTAGCGGGCCCCGCGCAAGGCCCGGGTGGCGCGCGCGGCCTGCAGGAAGTCGTGCAGGATGGGGCGGTCGTCCAGCGTCGTGGGGTCGTCGGGCAGATGGAACTCGGGGTGCCATTGCACACCGGCCACGTAGCCGGGCCCGGGGCGGCGCACGGCTTCGATGAGGCCGTCTTCGGGACAGACCGCTTCGACCACGAAGCCGGGCGCCAGGTCCTTGATGCCCTGGTGGTGGATGCTGTTGGTGGTGGCCTGCGGCTGCCCCGGGTAGAGGCTGGCCAGGTGGGTGCCGGGCACGAACGCGACAGTGTGGAAGTGGTCCTCGTAGCGGCCGAGCTGGCGATGGTCCAGCGCTTCGGGCACCTGGGTGGCGATGTCCTGCAGCAGCGTACCGCCGAAGCACACGTTGAGCAGCTGCAGCCCGCGGCAGATGCCGAACACCGGCTTGCCGGCCTCGACGAAGGCCCGGATGAGGGCCATTTCGTAGGCGTCGCGCAGCGGGTCGCCCATCCAGTCGGGGTGCAGCGGTTCTTCCCCATAACCCTGCGGCGCGACATCGTTGCCGCCCTGCAGCACCAGGCCGTCCAGCGCCTGGGCGTAGTCTTGCAGGCCGACGGGCTCGCCCTGCAGCGCCCCGGCATGCAGGGCCGGCACCATCACGGCCAGTGCGCCGCCGGACATCACCCAGTGCGCGGCCGACTGCTCCAGGTAGTGCAGTTGCTTGGTCCACACGCCGGGCAGGATCACGCCGGCCGAACCGGGCGTGTAGATGCGGGCCGACAGGCCTATCAGCAGAGGAGCCTGTTTCCGTGCGTCCACCTTCATTCACCCCCGTCGTCATCGCCTTTTTCCGCCTCGTCGTCACGGGCCGCTTGCACGCGGCGTGCCAGCGCCTCGGCGATGGGCGCCATCTCCTGCACCAGACGCGCGGCATCGGTGCGCGCGGCCTGGTGCAGGGCGGGCAAGGGCAGCGTGCTCATGTAGGCCGGCCGGCTGAGGCGATCGGTGGCGCGGTAGGTCAGGTGCAGCGAGAGGCCACCCCCCACGGCCAGCGCCGCCGCCCAGGCGGCGGTGAGCGAGCGCCCGTGCTGGGGCAGCACGTGCAGCAGGTGGGCGCGTATCAATCCGGCCAGCAGGACCACGACCGCAGGCGTTGCCAGGCGCCACAGCCAGGGCCAGCCCAGCAGGGCCCCCAGCTGCTGGCACAGGATCTCGCTGGCTTCGATACCGAGCAACCAGGGCAGCACGATGCGCAGGTGGCCGCCGAAGTCGAAGCGGTGGCGGAACAGCTTGGACATCAAGGCCCACACCGCGCACCAGCCGGCGACCATGGCCGGCATGCCCAGCACGGCGGGCAGCCAGGCCGAGACTTCCGCGCCGGGGTCCAGCCCGATGCCGTGCCGGGTCACGACCGATGTGTACAGCAGCAGGCCCAGGGCCAGTGGCGTCCAGGCCGGGGCGTGAGCAGGCAGCGGCTTTTCAGGGGCCAGCGTTTCACCCGGCAGGCGCAGGCGCAAGGGGCTGTTGCCGATCTGCAGCGTGGCGCCTTGCGCGGGCAGGGCCACGCTGGCACCCGCACCGTGCCACTGGCCATCCACGCGCACGCCATTGGTGGTGTGCAGCACCTGCAGGCGCAGGCCGCCTTCGGGCCGGGCCTCGATGCACGCGTGGTGCGCGGCGACGAAGGGATCGTCCAGCACGAGGTGGTTGTCCATCGCCCGGCCCAGCGTCAGGGGCCATTGCCAGACGTCCAGCACGCGTGCCGCCCGGCCTTCGCGCTCGAAGCACTCGATCAATGCGAGGCGGTCTTGGGGGCGGTCCATGCAAAGCCGTCCAGATAGTGCTGCGCGAGGCGCTGCGCATTGACCAGGTTCACCCCCTTGGCGTCCAGCCGGCCTTGCACGCCGCCGCTGGCACTGTCCAGCGTGGCCACCAGCACGGTCAGGTCCAGCAGGCCTTCCAGCTTCTTGTAGCCGCGCAGGCAGACCACGGCCTTCAGCGGCAAGGACTGGGCCGTGGCCTGCAGGCTGCGCTCGGTGCAGCGCGCCGCGGTGCGCTGGCGGTCATCGTTGCCGATGAACTCGTTGCGAAAGCTCGCGCTGTAACGTTCGGAAAAGCGCAGGGCCCCGAGCTTGCTGCCGTCGTAGGCTTCGTGGCGCACGCTCAGCAGACCGGTGGAAAGTGCACCGCTGACGAACAGGCTGTTGTCCATCTGGCAGGTCGAGCGTTCGAACTGCAGGCCGCGCACGGCCTGCGGCGAGCCCTGGCCCCAGCAGCGCATCCAGGTTTCCTGTGGCACCGGAATGCGGTAGCGCGCATGGCCGGCGTGGCGCCAGGCCAGGGCCAGGAACTGCGCGGTGAGGTTGTCCTGGTGGGCCAGCAGTTGCCGGGTGATCTGCGGCCAGGCCGGTGCCACCACGGGTGCCGCCGCACGCCCACGCTCGATCAGTGCGCGCACGTGTTCGGCCGGCACCAGAAAGCTGACCTGCTCCCCGTCCCGACGGGCCGCGACGTTGACGCCGATCAGCCGGCCCTGCTCGTCCAGCGCGGGGCCGCCACTCATGCCCGGGCTGAGCGAGCCACCGAAGAACAGCGTGCGCAGGAAGCTGCGTTCCACCGGGCCGTTGTAGCTGCCCTCGGCCACCGCAAAGCCCACGTCCAGCGGGTTGCCCAGCGAAAAGATGCGCGCGCCGCGGGCCATGGGCTCTGCGGCCGGGCGCAGCGGCACCGCGCCGCGCCCGGCCAGTGGTGCCGTATCCACCGGCTTGAGCAGGGCCAGGTCGTGCACGACGTCGAAGGCCAGCAACTGCAGGGCGCCCTGGTGGCCGTCCACCGATGCGTAGACCAGCCGGTGGCGGCTGGGCTGCAGCGCATACTGGCTGACCACGTGGTAGTTGGTGACCAGCAGTCCCGTGTCATCCACCAGGAAGCCCGAGCCCACCGAAGACTGGCTGTCCTGCGTCTTGAGCAGGGTGCGCACCTGCAGCAGCAGTGGGCGGGTGCGTTCGTAGATGCGCTGCCCGGCGCCGGTGGGGGCGGCGCTGG
>DAORNK010000291.1:0-5870 GCA_035440985.1 Rubrivivax sp.
CGTTGCCCCGTCATCCGGACCCGGTGCCACGCTGCCGGCGCCCGAGCCTTCACCACCACCGGCACCGGCGCCGGCACCCTCTCACGCGCCCGCCCGCCCGCCGCGCTACGTGAAGCTGGGTCCGCCCGCGACACCGCGCAACGCCGCTGAATTGCGGCTGCAATTCGCCAAGCGGCTGGTGGCGGCGCACCCGGATTCCTCGTACACCGCGCGGGCGCCCGACCGTCTGTGGGCCATCCCCGTGCTGGAGGTGGAACTCAATGCCGACGGCAGCGTGCGGCGCATCGAGGTGCTGCGCAAGCCGACCACCGGCAACGAGGCCACCCAGCTGGCCATCGCCGCCGTGCACAGGGCCGCGCCCTACGGCGAAGTCTCGCGCCTGCCCAAGCCGTGGAAGGTGGTCGAGACCTTCCTCTTCGACGATGATTTGCGCTTCAAGCCCCGCACGCTGGACTGATCGGCCGCACCCCGGCCCGGCCTTGGGCACAATGGCCCCATGTTCCTGACCATTCCCACGCTGCTGACCTGGGCGCGCATCGCCGCGATTCCCCTGATCATCGGCGTGTACTACCTGGGTTGGGACACCAGCACCAAGAACCTCGTGGCGACGTCGATGTTCGTGCTCTTCGCCGCCACCGACTGGCTGGACGGCTACCTGGCACGCAAGCTCAACCAGACCTCGGCCTTCGGTGCCTTCCTCGATCCGGTGGCCGACAAGTTCCTGATCTGCGCTTCGCTGCTCGTGCTGCTGGAGCACGGCCGTGTCGATTCCATCGTGGCGCTCATCATCATCGGCCGCGAGATCGCCATTTCCGCGCTGCGCGAGTGGATGGCGCACATCGGTGCTTCGCGCAGCGTGGCCGTGCACATGCTGGGCAAGCTCAAGACCGTCTCGCAGATGGTGGCCATACCCTTCCTGCTGTACGACGGCCGGCTGCTGGGCGTGATCGACACGCGGCTGTGGGGCGGCTGGCTGATGGTCGTGGCGGCGGTGCTGACCGTCTGGTCCATGGTGTACTACCTGCGCAAGGCGATCCCCGAGATCCGGGCCAAGGCCAGATGACTGCGTCCGCGGGCCGCCAGACGGCCCTGCTGCAAGCCATGCCGGCCGTCTTCGTGCTGATCTGGAGCACCGGTTTCGTGGTCGCGCGGTTTGGCATGCCCCACGCGCCGCCGATGAGCTTCCTGGCCCTGCGCTATGCCTGCTCGCTGATGGCTTTCGGCGTGTGGATCGTCCTGGCAAGGGCCAGCTGGCCGCGCGATGGCATGCAGTGGCTGCACCTGGCGGTGACCGGCGTGCTGATGCATGGCGGCTACCTGGGCGGTGTGTGGATCGCGATCAAGGGGGGCCTGGGTGCCGGGCTGGTGGCCCTGGTCGTCGGCCTGCAGCCTTTGCTGACCGCCTTGTGGATGAGCGCGCAGCAAAGGCAGGGCGCGGGACATCGTGTCACGCACAGGCAGTGGCTGGGCCTGTGCCTGGGGCTGATGGGGCTGGTGCTGGTGGTGGGCAACAAGCTGCATCTGGGTCAGGCCAGCCTGCGCGGCCTGGCCTTCACCGTGCTGGCATTGGCGTGCATCACCGTGGGCACGCTGTACCAGAAGCGCTGGCTGGCGGCCTGTGACGTCCGCACCGCCAACAGCGTGCAGCTGCTGGCGGCACTGGCCGTGACGCTGCCGCTGGCGCTGCTGGAATCCGAATCGATCGACTGGCACCCCCACATGCTGGGGGCGCTGGCGTGGAGCGTACTGGTGCTCACGCTGGGCGGCAGTTCGCTCCTTTACCTGTTGATCCAGCGCGGCGCTGCGACGCGGGTCACCAGCCTGATGTATCTGGTGCCGCCGTGCACCGCGGTGCTGGCCTGGCTGCTGTTCGACGAAGCGCTGGGCCTGAGCGTGCTGGCCGGAATGGCGCTGACCGCCGTGGGCGTGGCCCTGGTCGTACGCGAGCCGCCGCGGCCAGCGGCCGCCGCATGAACCTTGACCTGGAGTAAATCATGAGCAGCCACCGCATTGCGGCCATCGCCGGCGACGGCATCGGCACCGAAGTCATGCCCGAGGGCCTGCGCGTGCTGGACGCCGCTGCCCGGCGTTTCGGCATCGCCCTGCAGATCGACGAATTCGACTTCGCCAATTGCGCCTACATGGTCCGCCATGGCGCGATGTTGCCGGCCGACTGGAAGGACCGCATCGGTGGTCACGAGGCCATCTTCTTCGGAGCCGTCGGCTGGCCGGCCACGGTGCCGGACCATGTCTCGCTGTGGGGCTCGCTGCTCAGGTTCCGGCGTGAGTTCGATCAGTACGTCAACCTGCGGCCGGCGCGATTGATGCCGGGCATTCGTTCGCCGCTGGTCAATCGCGCCGGTGAGCCGCTCAAACCCGGCGAGATCGACATGTGGATCGTGCGCGAGAACACCGAGGGCGAGTATTCCAGCGTCGGCGGTCGCATCTACGAGGGCACCGAGCGCGAAGTCGTGATCCAGGAGACGGTGATGTCGCGCCATGGCGTGGACCGCGTGCTGCGGTTCGCGTTCGAACTGGCGGCCACGCGCCCGCGGCGCAAGCTCACCAGCGCCACCAAGAGCAACGGCATCGCCATCACAATGCCGTTCTGGGACGAGCGTGTGGAGGCGATGGCCAAGGCCTATCCGCAGGTGGCGGTGGACCGCTTCCACATCGACATCCTCACTGCGCACTTCGTGCAGCGCCCGCAGCAGTTTGACGTCGTGGTGGCCAGCAACCTCTTCGGCGACATCCTGTCCGACCTCGGGCCGGCCTGCACCGGCACCATCGGCATCGCGCCTTCGGCCAACCTGAACCCGACGCGTCAGTGGCCCAGCCTCTTCGAGCCCGTGCACGGGTCTGCGCCCGACATTGCCGGCCGCGGCATCGCCAATCCGATCGGTCAGGTCTGGTCGGCGGCGATGATGCTGGACTTCCTGGGGTATCGCGCAGCCCACGATGCGGTGATGGCGGCCATCGAGGCCCTGCTGTCCGATCCGCATGCGCCCCGCACGCCGGACCTCGGAGGCCATGCGAGCACCATCGACGTGGGGCGCGCCCTGAGCGAACGCGTGGCCCGCGGTTGACGTCAGCAGCGCGTGGCGCCTTGTCAAGCGTGAAAGCGCACACCGGGCCCGACCTTGGTCTGCGTTCTTCGTGCAATCCTTGCGCCTAGAATCCTTCCTCCGCTTGACACCACTTTGACACGCGGGATTTAATGCCCCGTCGCCCGCCGCGCGCCACACACCGGATCAAGCCGCCTTCAGCGCACAGCCGCACAAGACCCGAACACCGAACCATTTCCAGAGGGGAACCGCGTCGTGAACAAGAGTGAACTCATCGAGCACATCGCCAAGCAGGCCGACATTTCCAAGGCTGCGGCCGGGCGCTCGCTGGAAGCCCTGATCGGTGCCGTGAAGACCACGCTCAAGAAGGGCAACACCGTCACCATCACCGGTTTCGGCACCTTCACCGCCCCCAAGCGCGCGGCGCGCACGGGCCGCAACCCCCGCACCGGCGCCGCCATCAAGATCAAGGCTGCCAAGGTGCCGAAGTTCAGGCCTGGCAAGGGCCTGCGCGACGCGATGTGATTCGCGCCTGCCGGGTGCTTAGCTCAGCCGGTAGAGCGGCGCCCTTACAAGGCGTAGGTCGGCGGTTCGAACCCGTCAGCACCCACCAGCTCAGCTAGAATCCTCAGCTCGCCGCTGCGGTCGATGCTGGTCATGCGTTGCGGCAGGTCGTTTGTCAGGTTCAGGGGCGGACTTCGGTTCGCTTTTTTCTTGGCACCTTCTTTCTCGCCGTGGTACCCCCATCCGGAGGCGGTACCCACCGCGGCCCGAGGTCCGATCCGATGTTTGATTTCATCCGCAACCACACCCGGCTCACGCTGGGCTTCCTGCTGCTGCTGATCATCCCGTCCTTCGTGTTCTTCGGGGTGCAGGGCTACTCCAGATTCACCGACGCCTCGGCCACTACCGCCGCCAAGGTCGATGGGCAATCGATCACGATGGCCGAATGGGATGCGCTGCACAAGCGCAACGTCGACCGTGTCCGCCGCGAGCGGCCCGACGTCGATACGCGCATGTTCGAGACGCCCGAGGTGCGTCGGGACACGCTGGAAGGCATCGTGCGCGAGCGCGTCCTGATCGCGGCAGCGAACAGGCTGCACCTGGCGCCCAGCGATGGCCGCTTGCAGCGGCTGTTCGTCAGCGATCCGCAGTTTGCGGCCTTGCGCAACCCCGACGGCACCGTGAATCGGGACATCCTGGCCGCCCAGGGCATGAACTCCGAGATGTTCGCGGCCCGGCTGCGCCAGGAATTCGGCATGCAGCAGGTGCTGGCCGGCGTGACGCGTACCGCCGTGGCGCCGGCCAGTGTGGCCACGCAATCGCTGGATGCCCTGCTGCAGCGCCGCGAGATCCAGTTCCAGCGCTTCGATGCGTCGGCCTATCGCGCCAAGGCCAACCCGAGCGATGCCGAGATCGAGGCCTTCTTCAAGCAGCAGGAAGCACAGTTCAAGGCACCCGAGCAGGCCAGCATCGAGTACCTGGTGCTGGACATGGAGAGTCTGGCCAAGGGGCTGACCGTCAGCGAGGATGAGCTCCGCAAGTACTACACCGACAACGCTGCGCGCTTCACCGCGGTGGAAGAGCGCCGCGCCAGCCACATCCTGATCAAGGCCGACAAGGACACGCCGGCCGCCGAGCGCCAGAAAGCCAAGGCGCGTGCCGAGGAACTGCTGGCCGAAGCGCGCAAGAACCCGTCCGGCTTTGCGGAACTGGCCCGCAAGAACTCGCAGGACCCGGGCTCCGCAGCGCAGGGCGGCGATCTGGACTTCTTTGGCCGTGGCGCGATGGTCAAGCCCTTCGAGGAAGCCGTCTTCGCGCTCAAGCCAGGCGAGATCAGCCCGGTGGTCGAATCCGATTTCGGCTACCACGTGATCCTGCTGACCGAGGTGCGGGGAGGCCAGAAGAAGCCGTTCGACAGCGTGCGGGCCGAGATCGAATCCAGCCTGCGCCAGAGCCTGGCGCAGAAGCGCTGGCCTGAACTGGCCGAGCAGTTCACCAACATCGTCTACGAACAATCCGACAGCCTCAAGCCGGCGATGGACAAGCTCAAGCTCGAGCTGAAGACGGCCACCTTGCAGCGCAGGCCCGCTGCCGGCGCGCAGGGGCCGCTGGCCTCGGCGAAGTTCCTAGACGCCATCTTCGCCAACGATGCGGTGGCCAACAAGCGCAACACCGACGCGGTGGAATTCGGCGTCAATCGGCTGGTGGCCGGCCGCGTGGTGCAGCACAGCCCGGCGCGGGCGTTGCCGCTGGCCGAGGTCAAGGACCAGGTGCGCGAGCGCCTGGTGGCCAAGCTGGGTGCCGACCTGGCGCTGAAGGAAGGGCAGGCACGCCTGGCGGCGTTGCAGAAGAACAGCGGCGAGACCCTGGCCAACACCGCCATCGTCTCGCGCGCCCAGATGGGCGGTCTGCCGCGCAACGTGCTGGACCTCGTGCTCAGCGCGGACGCCACCAAGCTGCCCACGGTCATCGGCGTGGACCTGAAGGAGCAAGGCTACATCGTGGTCCGCGTGACACAAGTGCTGCCGCGTGAGCCGGTGCCCGGCGGCGACGCGGGCCTGCAGGCTCAGTACGCACAGAGCTTTGCCGCTGCCGAGGCCGACGCCTATCTCAACGCCTTGAAGGCCCGCTACAAGGCCGAAATCCGGCCCGGCGTGGCATTGCCCGCCGAGCCTGCGTCGGCCCCGGCGCGCTGAGCCGCGACCGCTATAATTCGATATTCAGCGGTGGCTGTAGCTCAGTTGGTAGAGTCCCAGATTGTGATTCTGGTCGTCGTGGGTTCGAGTCCCATCAGCCACCCCA
>DAORNK010000292.1:0-5825 GCA_035440985.1 Rubrivivax sp.
CCAGGCGTGAAAGATCGATGGGCGGCGGGCGCCCGCTGACCAGATCGGCCAGCACACAGGCCGAGCCGCAGGCCAGGGTCCAGCCGCTGGAGCCGTGGCCCAGGTTGAGCCAGACACCGGGCGCCGGGCTGGCGCCCAACACCGGCGGGCCGTCGGGCAGCATGGGCCGTGCGCCCTTCCAGTGCTGGGCCTCGCGCACGAGGGCCGCGCCGGGAAACCAGTCGTCCAGCACCTTGTACAGCGTCGCCAGCGCGGCCGCGTCGTGCCTCAGGCCATGGCCGCCGATTTCCGCGCCGCCGGTCACACGCACGCGCTGACCCAGTCGCGAGATGACCACCTGGTAGCGCTCGTCCATCAGCGCCGTGCGTGGGCCGGGGTCCGGGTAGCCATCGACATGCCGTATGGGCGCCGTGATCGAGTAGCCGTGCACGGCGGCCAAGGGCAGTTTCAGGCCCACGGACCGGAGCACCGCGTTGGCCTGCACCCCGGCGCACACGACCACCGCGTCGAACATCCGTTGCCCGCCGCCGGCCCACTCCACCTGGGGCCGCTGGCCCGGGCGCACGGCCAGCACCGGGGTGTCGAACTGGAACTGCGCGCCCAATTTCTGCGCCTGTGACTTGAGCAACTGCGCAAACTGCCGGCAGTTGCCGACGCCGTCGTGGGGCAGGTGCAACGCGGCGTGCAGCGGCATGGCCAGGTTCAGGGCCGGCTCCAGCCAACGGGCGCGGCTGGCGTCGATGAGCTCATGGTGCACACCCAGTGAGCGCAGCAGTGCCAACCCCGCCTGGGCCCGGGCCAGCTGCGCTTCGCTGCGCAGCAGCACCATGTAGCCCGGCATCTGGTCGTAGTCCAGCCTCAGGCGGCGCGTCAACTCCAGCGTGCGCTCGTGGCTGAAGCGGGCCAGTTCGTGCATCGCGCGATGGTTGGCTGCGTGAACCTGAGGCCGGCGGGCCTGCCACCATTGCCAGAGCCAGGGCAGTTGCGCCAGCGCGCCCCAACCACCCAGGCGGATCGCCGCGTGGCGGCTCATCAGCTGCCGGATCATCCGGCCGGGCGTGCCCGTGGCCGCCCAGGGCATGACGTAGCCCGGTGCGATGACGCCGGCGTTGGCAAAACTCGCCTCCTCGGCCACGCTGCCGCGGCGCTCGAACACGGTGACTTCGTGTCCCTGAGTCGCGAGCTCGTGTGCCGTGGTGACGCCCACGATGCCTGCGCCGATGATGGCCACCTGCACTAGGCTGCCCCCGGTTGGGCCAGGCGTCGGGCCGGCATGGTGGGCGCCACTGCCGTCGCCGCGCGTGCTAAACTCATCGGGTTTGCCTCAGTGGGGTGCCAGTGTGGTGTTCGGCAGGGCTGCAAGTCAGTCCGGCAGCGGGCGCCGCGTGGGCAGCCCAGCAGCATTGCAGGCCTTCACGCCTGCAGGCGAGGCAGACAAATCGCGAACCCGACCGAACCAAGGTGTCGTGGCGGTGTTGGGCACCTCTTGACGAAGTGCTCCACAGCCCACGATGAAGCGGCGGGATTCTAGACCCAACCTTCGGAGTTACTCATGTCTGTCTCCATGCGCGAAATGCTGGAAGCGGGTGTCCATTTCGGCCACCAGACACGCTTCTGGAACCCCAAGATGGCCCCGTACATCTACGGGCATCGCAACAAGATCCACATCATCAACCTCGAGAAGACGCAGCCGCTCTTCGACGAGGCGATGAAGTTCGTGCGCCAGCTGGCCAGCCGCCGCGGCACGATCCTGATGATCGGCACCAAGCGCCAGGCGCGCGAGGTGATCGCGCTGGAAGCCCAGCGCGCGGGCATGCCCTATGTCGACCAGCGCTGGCTCGGCGGCATGCTCACCAACTTCAAGACGGTCAAGGGCTCCCTGAAGAAGCTCAAGGACATGCAGGCCACGAAGGAGGCCGGCACCGATGCGATGATCAAGAAGGAAGCCCTGCTGTTCGACCGCGAACTGGCCAAGCTCGAGAAGGACATCGGTGGCATCCAGGACATGGCGGCGCTGCCCGACGCGATGTTCGTGATCGACGTCGGCTACCACAAGATCGCCGTAGCTGAAGCCAAGAAGCTCGGCATCCCGGTCATCGGCATCGTCGACACCAACCATTCACCGTTGGGCATCGACTACGTCATTCCCGGCAACGACGACTCTGCCAAGGCCGTGGCCCTGTACGCCCGTGCGGTGGCCGATGCCGTGCTGGAAGGCAAGGCCAATTCCACCCAGGAGGTGGTCCAGGCCGTGGCCGGTGGCGACGAATTCGTCGAGGTCCGCGAAGAGGCCTGAGCGGGGTTCTGGCGCCTGAAGGGTCCACGCGACCTGCGGGCGCCGGTGACGCGCCTCGCAACCCCCCGACATCCCGCCGCCCGGCAAGCTGCCCGGCGGCCGTCCGTATCCCAAGGAGATTCCAATGCCCGCAATCACTGCAAGCATGGTGGCTGAACTGCGCGCCAAGACCGACGCGCCGATGATGGAGTGCAAGAAGGCTCTGACCGAGGCCGATGGCGACTTGAACCGCGCCGAGGAGATCCTGCGCGTCAAGCTGGGCAACAAGGCCAGCAAGGCTTCGTCGCGCATCGCAGCCGAAGGCGTGGTCGCCGCCAGCGTTTCCGGCACCACCGGTTCGCTGCTGGAGGTGAACTGCGAGACCGACTTCGTCACCAAGAACGATTCCTTCCTGGCCTTCGCCAAGGCCTGCGCGGCTCTGGTGGCCGAGCACAACCCGGCCGACCTGGCTGCGCTGGCCGCGCTGCCGCTGTCGCAAGAAGGCTTCGGCCCGACGGTCGAAGACGTGCGCAAGGGCCTCGTGGGCAAGATCGGCGAGAACATGTCGTTGCGCCGCTTCAAGCGCTACGCCGGTGGTGGCCAACTGGCCAGCTACCTGCACGGCACGCGCATCGGCGTGATCGTCGAGTTCACCGGCGACGATGTCGCAGCCAAGGACGTGGCGATGCACGTGGCCGCCATGAAGCCCAAGGCGCTGGCCACCGGCGATGTGCCCGCCGACTTGATCGAAGTCGAGCGCCGCGTCGCGGCCGAGAAGGCGGCCGAGGACTCCGCCGCGGCCGTGGCCGCCGGCAAGGCCGCGCAGTCACCCGAAATCGTGGCCAAGCGCGTCGAAGGCTCGGTGCAGAAGTTCCTGAAGGAGGTTTCGCTGCTCAATCAGCCCTTTGTCAAGAACGACAAGCAGACCGTCGAGCAGATGCTGAAGGCCAAGTCCACCCAGGTGGCCGGCTTCACGCTCTACGTCGTCGGCGAAGGCATCGAAAAGCGGGTGGACGACTTCGCGGCTGAAGTTGCGGCCCAGGTCGCGGCTGCCAAGGGCCAGTAGGTCCGCCGGAGCCCCCCGGCGTCGGGGTGGCTCCTGGCGGGCACCTTTACACTGTTCCCTTTCTTGCACGGGAGTCGATCCGATGCCGGCGTACAAGCGCATCCTGCTCAAGCTGTCGGGCGAGGCCCTGATGGGCGACGACGCCTACGGCATCAACCGGGCGACCATCGTACGCATGGTGCGCGAGGTGCAGGTTGCTACCAGGCTGGGTTGCGAGGTGGCTGTCGTGATCGGCGGAGGGAACATCTTTCGCGGCGTGGCGGGAGGTTCGGTCGGCATGGACCGCGCCACGGCCGACTACATGGGCATGCTGGCCACCGTGATGAACTCGCTGGCGCTGGCCGACACCATGCGGCAGGAAGGCATGACGGCGCGCGTGATGTCGGCCATCAGCATCGAGCAGGTCGTCGAACCGTACGTCAGGCCCAAGGCGCTGCAGTATCTGGAAGAAGGCAAGGTGGTGGTCTTTGCCGCAGGCACCGGCAACCCCTTCTTCACGACCGACACCGCCGCCGCACTGCGTGGCGCGGAGATCGGCGCGGAGATCGTGCTCAAGGCGACCAAGGTGGATGGCGTCTACAGCGCCGACCCCAAGAAGGACCCGAGCGCCACGCGCTATGCCACCATCAGCTTCGACGAAGCCATCTCACGCAATCTGCAGGTCATGGACGCCACGGCCTTCGCGTTGTGCCGCGACCAGAAACTGCCCATCAAGGTGTTCAGCATCAACAAGCCCGGGGCCCTGCAGCGGGTGGTGATGGGCGAAGACGAGGGCACCCTGGTGCACGTTTGATAAAGGCCCTTCAACATGACTGCCATGACGCTGGAAGACATCAAGAAGACCGCCCAAGACAAGATGGGCAAGTCGGTGGAAGCTCTCAAGAACGAGCTCCACAAGATCCGCACCGGCCGCGCCCACCCGGGCCTGCTGGACCAGGTGCACGTGGACTACTACGGTTCGTCGGTGCCCATCAGCCAGGTGGCCAACGTCACCCTGCTGGACGCGCGCACGATCAGCGTGCAGCCGTGGGAAAAGGGCATGGGCGCCAAGATCGAGAAGGCCATCCGCGAATCGGACCTGGGCCTGAACCCTTCTTCGCAGGGTGACCTGTTGCGCGTACCCATGCCGGCGCTCACCGAAGAGCGCCGCAAGGAACTGACGAAGGTCGTGCGGCACACGGGCGAAGAGTGCAAGATCGCCGTGCGCGCGGTGCGCCGCGAAGCCAACGATCACCTCAAGAAGCTGCTGAAGGACAAGGAAGTTCCCGAGGACGAGGAGCGCCGGGCACAGGATGAGGTGCAGCGGCTGACCGATCGGACGATCGCGGAAATCGATCGCCTCGTGCATGCCAAGGAAGCCGAGGTGATGGCCGTCTGAACGGGCGCCATCAGCCAACGCCTCATGTCGGATCTTTCCATCCTGGACAAGGCCGGAGCGCCGGCCCTGCCGCAGGCGCGCGCCGTGCCACGGCACGTGGCCATCGTGATGGATGGCAACGGACGCTGGGCGCGCCAGCGCCTGGTGCCCCGCTTCTTCGGCCACAAGCAGGGCGTGGACGCCCTGGTCGACGCCGTGAATTCGTTCGCCGACCGTGGTGTCGAGTACCTCACGGTGTTTGCGTTCTCGTCGGAAAACTGGAAGCGGCCCAGCGAGGAAGTCACGGGACTGATGAGCCTGGTGCTGGTGGCGGTGACCAAGTACCTGCACCGGCTGGCCGCCGATGGCGTGCGCATCCGTGTCATCGGTGACCGTGAAGGTGTCTCCGAGAAGCTGCGCCGTGCCTGTGACCATGCCGAGCAGATCACCGAGAAGAACACCGGCATCACGCTGACCGTCGCCTTCAACTACGGGGGGCGCTGGGACATCGTGCAGGCCTGCCGCCGTGCCGTGGCGGCCGGCCTGCGCCCCGAAGAGGTCGACGAGGCCTGGCTGTCCCGGAACATGGCCTTGTCCTTCGCGCCGGACCCTGATCTGTTCATCCGCACCGGCGGTGAGATGCGGGTCAGCAATTTCGTGCTCTGGCAGTCGGCCTATGCGGAGTTCTTCTTCACCGAGTGCCTGTGGCCGGACTTCGGCGAAGCCGAGATCGACGCGGCGCTGCGGGCCTTTGCGCAGCGTGAACGGCGGTTTGGCGGCCTGCAGCCTGCGGCGCCTGCATCGCAGGGCGGCTGACCGCGATGTTGCGGCAGCGTGTCATCACCGCCCTCGTGCTCGTCTCCATCATGCTGGCCGCGCTGTCGGCGGGCAGTGCCTGGCCGTTTGCCGTGCTCACCCTGGTGCTCATCGCCGCCGCCGCGTGGGAGTGGGGTCGACTGAACCAGGCGGGCAGTCCTCTGGCCGTGGCCATGGGGCTGGCCCTGGCCGCTGCGGGCGCCTGGGCGCTGGGTGTGGGTTGGACGGCCCAGGCGCCAGCGACCATCTGGTGGCTGACCCTGGCGCTCTGGTTGGCCTGCGGCTGGCTGGCGCTGCGCGCCGGCCCTGCG
>DAORNK010000293.1:0-5819 GCA_035440985.1 Rubrivivax sp.
GTGCCCGCTGGCATGAACCCAACGGCTTTGGCGGCAACGCACTGGGCAGTTGTCTGCATGCCGGCACCAACGAACCCGTGGCCGGCGGCGACTATGCCGCGGTTCTGCGCCTGCTGCTGGCCGATGGCGCGCCAGCGCCGCAGCCGGCCGGGCACCTGCCCGAAGCCCTGCAGGCGGTGATCGCCGAACGGCGCGCGCAGGCATCGGCCTAGCGCTGTCCCGGAAACGCGGCGTCGAGCACCGCCTCGAACGGAAAGGCCGGCCCCGGGTCCACCTTGCGGCGTTGTGTGCGGTCGCAGGGCATCAACGTGCGGTCCAGGTCGGAGTGCCGCTGCACCGCCTGGCGCGTCAGGCCGCGTCGCTGCGCGATGTCCTGGATCAGGGCCGTGACGGCCTGGATCTGGGCTTCCGGGAAGGGGTCGACGCCGTCCCCGTCGTTGATCAGTTCGATGGCGATCGACCGCGCGCTGTGGCCGAAGACATGGTGCGCGACCTGATCCTCGGGCACGCTGCGGCGCAGCGTGCCGTCGCGGTCGATCATGTAGTGGATGCCCAGCTTCGGGTGGGCTTCGATGAAGCGCATGTTGGCCGCCAGCGTACCGGCCCTGACCCAGACCGGCCGCCCGGACTTCGGGTCGCAGGTCGGGCCGCCGGTGGTGTGGATGACCACCATGTCGATGGCCTGCTTGCGCGGTGGCCCGCTGCCGCGGGCCTGTGCCGGCCCACAGGTCAGGGCTGCCAGGGCCGCCAGGGCCAGGAGCGAGCGGCGATTCAGGTGCAGCAAGGGCACGAGCGAGCTCCTGAGGGGGGGCGGTCCGGCGTGGCTGTGAAAGGCGAGCCCTTCACAGGGACCGCCACCTGCTTGTGAACGCACGGCGCCGGTCACCGCCCCAGCAAACAGCCGTCCGCCATGCCCCGAGCTTACGTGGTCGCCGCTTTTCGCCCCACTGGAAACCGGGCCGGCCTCGCCGCGCCCGGATGGGCAAGCCGACCAGGGCTCGGTATATTGTCCTGGCGCAAGGTTTGGTGTGTCGTCGGCATTACGATGCTGCATTGCAGCAATTTTCACGGAGCAGCTATGGACCTGATGAATCGAGTGGCCGTGGTGACCGGTGGCGCCAGTGGCATCGGCATGGCGGTGGCGACGGCCATGGCCGAACGGGGCGTGAAGGCGGTAGCCCTCGTCGACGCAAACGAGGCGGTCATGGAGATCGCCGCATCGATCAACGCGAAGGCAGGGCGCACCTGCGCGGTTCCGTACCAGGGCAATGTCACGGACGAGAAGTTCCGCGCATCGGTGTTCGACTCGATCAGCAGCCAGCACGGCCTGGTGTCGCTGTGCGTGCCGGCGGCGGGCATCACCCGCGACGAGCTGGCGGTGCGGGTGGACAAGCTCACCGGCAAGGCGCGCATCTACTCGCAGGACCTGTTCAAGCTGGTCGTGGACGTGAACCTCATCGCCCCGGTGTACTGGGCGCTGGAGCTGATCGGCCGCGTCGCCGAAGCCCGCGCCGCCAAGGGCCTGAAGCGCTGGGTGCCGACCGAGGACATGCAGGGCTCGGTGGTGTTCATCGGCTCGATCTCGTCGCAGGGCAACCGTGGCCAGATCTCCTATTCCAGCACCAAGGCCGGCCTGGAAGGCGCCGCCGCGACGATCATGCAGGAAGCCATGTTCTATGGCGTGCGCTGCAGCGTGATCCACCCCGGCTTCACCGACACGCCGATGGTGCGTGCTTTGGGCCAGGACTACCTGGCCAAGAACATCCTGCCCTACACGCAGCTGGGCCGGCTGATCAAGCCCGAGGAGATCGCCGACGCGATCTGCTTCATGCTGAACAACGCCGCCGTCAGCGGCGAGCTCTGGGTGGATGCAGGCTGGCACGCGCCGGCGTAAGCTCCGCTCCCGCACGGGCTGCCTCTTGCCAGGCAGCCGATCAACCAACCCATCATCCAGGCCGCTGCCATGAGCTCAAAGTCCAAGAACAAGCCCGCCTCCCAGGATCTCGACCGCACCGTGCGCGGGCAGGTGGCCCAGATGACGGGCGGCCTGTCCCTGTCTGCCTTCACCGCAGCCTGGCTGGACTGGGCGACGCACCTGGCCCTGTCGCCCGCCCGCCAGATGGAGCTGCAGCACAAGGCCCTGGAGCGCGCGGCGGACAACGGCGCGTTTGCGTTGCGGGCGATGGGCGGCGAAGCGGTATCACCCACCGATGGTCTGGATGGCTCGGCCGACAAGCGCTTCGACGACCCGGCCTGGTCGAAGTTTCCCTTCAACGTGCTGGCGCGTGCGCATCAGAACACGCAGGCCCTGCTGAAGGAATCGGTGCACGACGTTGGCGGCCTGGACGCCTACCACGCGCAGTTGCTGGACTTTGCTGCGCGCATGGCGGGCGATGCGTCCTCGCCCGTGAACAACCTGCTGACCAACCCGGAGCTGCAGGCCTTGACGCAGGCCGAGAAGGGCCAGAACCTGGTGCGGGGCATGCAGAACCTGGCGGAGGACATCCAGCGCACCCTGGACGGCGGCCATCCGCCCGGGACCGAGGAGTTCACCCCCGGCAAGGCCGTCGCGGTGACGCCCGGCAAGGTGATCCTGCGCAACGATCTGATCGAGGTCATCCAGTACGCGCCCGCCACCAAGGAGGTGCATGCCGAGCCGGTGCTGATCGTGCCGGCCTGGATCATGAAGTACTACATCCTCGACCTGAGCCCGCGCAACTCGATGATCAAGTTCCTGGTCGACCAGGGGCACACGGTGTTCACGATGTCCTGGAAGAACCCCGACGAGGGCGATCGCGACCTGGGCATGGACGACTACCTCCAGCTGGGCCTGAAGGCCGCGATCGACGCCGTGGCCGCGGTGGTGCCCAGGAAGAAGATCCACGCCGTGGGCTACTGCATCGGCGGCACGCTGCTGGCCATCGGTGCGGCCATGCTGGGGCGCGCGAAGGACGAGCGCCTGGCCAGCATGACGATGTTCGCCGCACAGGTGGACTTTTCCGAACCGGGCGAACTGGCCTACTTCATCAACCCGGGGCAACTCGCGACGCTCGACGCCACCATGTTCAACAAGGGCGTGCTCGAGAGCCGCCAGATGGGTGGCGCCTTTGCGCTGCTGCGCGGGCAGGATCTGATCTGGCAGCCGATGATCAACAACTACCTCAAGGGCAAGCGCGATCCGATGATCGACCTGATGTCCTGGAACGCCGACGGCACGCGCATGCCCTGGCGCATGCACTCGGACTACCTGTACCGGCTGTACCTGGAAAACGAACTGGCCACCAACCGCTTCATGGCCGACGGTCAGCGCGTGCGTCTGTCGGATATCCGGCTGCCGATGTTCGTGGTGGGAACCGAGGCCGACCACGTGGCGCCCTGGCCTTCGGTCTACAAGGTGAGCAACCTCGTGAGGTCCGACGACTTCACCTTCCTGCTGACGGCCGGTGGGCACAACGCCGGCATCATCTGCGGGCCGGTCCATCCCAAGCGCAGCTACAAGGTGCTGACGCACCGGCTGGCCGATCCGCATCTGGCGCCCGAAGAGTGGGCCGAAGCCGCACCGCGCCTGCCCGGGTCGTGGTGGCCGGAGTGGCAGCAGTGGCTGGTCAAGCACTCCAGCGGCACGGCCAAGCCGCCGAAGATGGGCGCCAAGGGCTACGAGGTGCTGGAAGACGCACCCGGCCAGTACGTGCACATGAAGTAAGTTGCGCGTGGCGCCCAGGACAGCGGAGGCAGGGCGTGACGCATCCGGATTCCTCTCGCCGCGCGGTCGCGCCCCTGCACGAGGGGAGTTGCCGTCGCGGCAGGCCATCTGGTAGCCAGATCTGCAGGTGAGCAGGGAGGACTTGCGGAGATGAACCGGCGCTGGGCATTGTTTTGCGCGATGGTCGGTTGCGGGCATCTTGCGGTCGTGAAGCCGCTGGAGTCCGCCGCGGCGTCTGCAACCGGGGCTGCATCCGGCGCTGCATCCGGCCCCACAAGCGCACAACCGTCGCTGGCCCTGGCTATCGTGCCCCCGGCCGATGCTGCGGCCCCGATCGAAGCCGCGCGGGGGTTCCAGGTGGCCCTGTCGAACGTGGGCGATCAGCCCGTGCGGGTCTGGCGCGACTCCTGCAGTTGGGGTCACGAGAACCTGAGCTTCGAATTGCGCGACGAAGGCGGTGCCGTCACCACAGTGCGCCGCCGGCCCATCACCTGGGAGAAGAACTTTCCCGACTGGGCCACGCTCGCGCCGGGTGAGCGCTTGCTGTTCGACGTCACGCTCGAGCCCTCAGGGTGGTTGAATCTGCCCGCCCTGAAGCCTGGCGCATGGCGCAGCGTGACGCTGCGGGCCATTTATCGATCGGTGTCGAGTCGCGAAGCCCGGCTGCACCGTGTCTGGACTGGCAAGGTGGTGTCAGCACCGGTTGTCGCTGCCATTCGACGCTGAAAGTGACCCTCAACTCACGGAGATCGACCGCATGCGACTCTTCCCCATCCACCAGGCCGGGTACCATGGCCGCCACATCAAGGTCGATCGTTATGCGACCTCGGCCAATGGCGTCGAGATCTCGATCAGCCACAACCTGCCCAACGTGGCGGGCTCCCAGTTCCAGTGGGTGCAGACCGTTTCCAGCAACGGTGGCTTCTCCGTCGACTGCAAGATGCTCACCCGGGTCGATCCGTTCGGCCACGGATCGCCGTCGCTGCACAAGGTCTCGCTGCCCGCCGTGCCGGGCCTGTGCAAGGCCGACGATCTGCTGCCGTTCTACTGGACGGCGGCCGACCTGGCCGGTGGCGCAGGCCCGGGGTTGAAAGACGCGCCGCAGGGACCCTTCCCTGCCAAGGGGCGCATCTGGACGCAGTTCGTCACGGCGCTGACCAAGGTCACCGGCAGCAACGTCCACCACCTGGTGGCCATTGCCTGGGGCTACGACCGCATGGCCGACAACACGGTGCGCGTGGCTGCCATCCGCATCCCGTCACGGGCGGAGATGATCAATCACGGCCAGGCGCTCAAGCGCATGTATCCGGCCTATCGCTACACCTGAGCGCAGGCCGTCACCGATCATGCGCGGGTGGGCCTGGCGGCACCACCCGGCCTACACGTGCTGGTCGACCAGCACCGGGTTGCCGTCGGGGTCGATGGCAACGAAGTGGGCCGGGCCGCTGGTCGATTCGTCGGCCGGGGTCGAAGGCTCGACCCCCTGCGCGCGCAGGCGGCGCTGCAGCTCGCGCACGTCGGTGAACGCCGGCAGCACGTTGCAGGCCGCGTCCCAGCCCGGGTTGAAGGTCAGCATGTTGCGCTCGAATATGCCCTCGAAGAGGCCGATCGTGGTGCTGCCGTTGCGCAGCATCAGCCAGCGCCGGGACTCGTCGCCGCCGATGACCGAAAAGCCCAGCGCGCCGTAGAAGGCCTTCGACGCCGCCAGGTCCTTGACCGCCAGGCTGATCGAGAAAGCGCCCAGTTCCATCGTTTGCGGTGTGTTCATGGCGGCCGACGATACGATGACCGCCGATGGACGGCTTGTCAAATCTTGCGTATTCCGCGTACGTCGAGCGGCTCAACCGCGCGATCGATCATGTGCTCGCGCACCTCGACGGCCCGCTGCGGCTGGACGAGATCGCCGCCGCGGCGGCGTTCTCGCCGTTCCACTTCCACCGCATCTTCCGCGCGCTTACCGGCGAGACGGTGAACGACTTCGTGCGCCGGCTGCGCCTGGACCGCGCGCTGCAGATGATGGCCCACCGGCCCGGCGTGCGCCTGACCGAGGTGGCGCTGGCCTGCGGCTTCGCGTCGAGCTCGGACTTCTCGCGCGCGTTCCGCCAGCGCCACGGCA
>DAORNK010000294.1:0-5819 GCA_035440985.1 Rubrivivax sp.
GGCCCCCGCCGCCAGCAGCGCCTGGATGCGACGCTGCCGGGACCTCATCGCGTTGCCACCTTGAACACGGTCTGTGCCGCGCCGTTGTTGATCGGCAGGCCCCAATTGCTGGCATCACCCACCTTGCCGACGGTGTACGCCGCGCCGGCAGGCGTCTCACCGTTGAACCCCACCTGCAGCGCAGTGAACACCGCGGGGCATTCGAAGTCGGTACCGCCGGACATGCAACCGAGCGCACTCGATACGTTGGTCGTGACGTTGTTGCCGGCCAGCAGTGCGCGTACGTCGACGTTGACCTGCTGCGTGTCGGGGTTGAAGGCCGCGAAGTGCACGGCCGTGCGGTTGGGCGCCGCGCAGCGGTCCACCTGACCGGCCGCTGGGTTGGTGCCGGTGCAGCCGGTTGAGCCGATGTGCACGTTGAACACCGGGTCCTTCCACTTGCCGGCAGTGCCGGCGGGCGATGCGGCCAGCGTGTCTGTCAGTTCGATCTTGGCGAACTTGCGTCCGCCGGCCCAGGCCCAGGCCATGCCGGGGTTGACCGCGTTGTTCACCACCGCGGGCGTGACGTCGACGCCGGCGCCCTGGTTGGTGTGGTTCAGCACGAAGGGCACTCCCATGCTCATCTTGACGCCGACGTAGATGCCTGCCGGCACCGTGCCCTTCACCGATGGATTGGTCTCCGGTGTGCCGTCGCAGGCGCCGGTCTTGTCTTCCAGATCGATCAGGGTCACGCGCTCGTTGCCGCTTGTCGCATTCCAGTTGTCGTTGGCCGGCAGCTTCAGCGGTTCTTCGCTTCCGTCGGCGCGCACGAGCGAGACGTTCATGATGTAGAAGCGCGCATCCTTCAGGCGGCCGGTGGCATTGGTGCTGCCCAGGCTGGGGATGCTGGTGGTGGCGCAGTTCACCGGCGTGCTTCCGGCCACCGTGGCAAAACGGATCTCGACCGCTTGCGGGCCGTCGTTGCCGCCGCCGCCACAGGCGGCCAACAGTGCGGCGGCTGCCAGCAGGCCCAGGGCGGGACGCAGGCGGCGGGAGGCCAGGGTGCTGGCCTGAACAAGAGTGGGTTCCATGAAGGGCTCCTTGATGGGATCAGAAGGTTGAAAGGTGCTGAGAAACGGTTGGGGCCGGTCAATGACGGTGTTCGTGCGTGCCGGCCGCATCGCGCGGCTGCTGCACCCACACCATGACCTCGCGCTCGCCGGCCTTCTCGAAGCGCAGGGTCATCGGGAAACGATCGCCGGGCTTCAGTGGTGACTTCAGGTCGATCAGCATCAGGTGGTGTTCGCCACCGTGCCGCAGTCGCTGTTCGCTCCCGGGGGGGAGGTCGATGCCATCGATGGCGCGCATGCGCATCACGTTGAGGGTGTCGACGACGCTGCGGTGGATCTCCACCCGGCCCGCTACCGGCGTGCTGGCGCCCAGCAGGCGGTCGGCCTGCTCGCCGGTGTTGCGGATGCCGCGCAGGTAGGCCGCCCCTGTGGTGACCCCAGGCGGCGTGGGTGTTGCGTAGGGGTGGTCGATGCGCAGCGGGCCGATCTTGAAGTCATGCGCCGCTGCGGGCGCAGCCTGCGAGGCAAGCCAGGCTGCACAGGCCAGCATGCCCCCGGCGCCCAGAAGGCGCCAGCTCGAACAGAGCAAAGCCATCGAAACCCCCGACGTGCTCCCTACGGCGGCCCGAGAGCCGCGCGCGGGTGCGCGATGCAGACGCTCCACCGCCGCATCGGCAGGCCCGCGGGCCCGCCGATGGCCAGAGAAGAACGGTCAGTGCCTCAGGTGGTCAGGGGAGGTGCCCGAGGCTGGGCCGCGCGCCAGATGTGCGCAGCTTGCGGGGCAGAGAGGAAGCGCTCGGGAAGTCCGTCGCGCAGCTCGGGCAACCGTGTTGCCCAAGCGTGCGCCGGCGGCGGTGCCATGGCCGGGCTGGACAGGTGGCAGAACGGGCAGTGGTCGAAATGTCCTCCGCCAAGTCCGTTCGAACCTGCCGGTTGCTCCGCGCCGCCAGTGTCAACCGCGATCCAGCGGGACCCTTGCGCCGTGCACAGTTCGATCCAGGTGCTGGAGCCTGCGGCCAGTCCGTGCGAGATTGCGGGCGCAAGCGCGGCAAACAGGATCGCCAGCAAGGCGATCCAGAGCGTGGGGCGGCGGTGACGATAGGCAAGCGGCACGGGGCGCGAGTATAGGGATCGAAGCCTCCACGACAACAGCTGCCGGCCCCGAATCCGCCACCGAGGCAGCAAATCGCGGGTTTGTCCCAGGAATGGCGTAGGCCGTCCGGGACCTGGGCGGCGCCATGCGAAAGGGGCATGGGTGCATGCAAGAGAGGCAGTTCCTGAGGGCTGCATGTGCTCCACGCATTGCCTCATGCGCAATCCGTTGCCTGCCGGCTTGGAGCACTTGATCGAACTCAAGAATCGGCCCGATGCACCTTCGAGAATCGGTTCAGACCCCATCAACGAGGAACCGATGAGCACACGCACCGAACGCGATTTTCTGGGCCCGCGCGAGATACCTGCCGATGCCTATTACGGCGTGCAGACGCAGCGTGGGATGGACAACTTCCGCATCACCGGCGTGCCGATGTCGGCCGAACCCGAGTTCGTGCGCGCCTTCGGCTACGTCAAGAAGGCCGCGGCCCTGGCCAACCGCGACCTGGGTGTGCTGGAGCCGCGCATCGCCGACGCCATCGTGGCCGGCTGCGACAGGCTCATCGCCGGCGATCTGCGCGACCAGTTCCTGACCGACTTCATCCAGGGCGGGGCAGGCACCTCGACCAACATGAACGCCAACGAGGTGATCGCCAATCTGGCGCTCGAGCGGCTGGGCCATGCCAGGGGCGAATACGCGATCGTCAGCCCCAACGACCACGTCAACTACGGGCAGTCCACCAACGATGTCTACCCGACGGCCTTCCGCCTGGCGCTGATCCTGCGGCTGACGCGCTACATGGAGGCGCTGCGCCGCCTGCAGCAGGCCTTCTTCGACAAGGGGGTCGAATTCGACCGCGTGCTCAAGATGGGCCGCACGCACCTGCAGGATGCGGTGCCGATGTCGCTGGGCCAGGAGTTCCACGGCTGGGGCACGACTCTGGGCGAGGAGGTGCAGCGCATCGCCGAGGTGCGCCAGTTCCTGCACGAGATCAACCTGGGCGCCACCGCCATCGGCACGATGGTCACCGCGGCGCCGGGCTATCCGGAACTGGCCACGCGCTATCTGTCCGAGATCACCGGGCTCAAGTTCATTCTGGCCGGCGACCTGGTCGAGGCCACCTCCGACACCGGTGCCTACGTGCTGCTGTCGGGCGTGCTCAAGCGCACCTCGGCCAAGCTGACCAAGATCTGCAACGACCTGCGCCTGCTGGCCTCGGGGCCACGCTGCGGCTTCAACGAGATCAACCTGCCGCAACTGCAGCCGGGCTCGTCGATCATGCCGGGCAAGGTCAACCCGGTGATCCCGGAGGTGGTCAACCAGGTCGGCTTCCTGGTCATCGGGCTGGACCTGACGGTGACGCTGGCGGCATCGGCCGGCCAGCTGCAGCTCAACGTGATGGAGCCGGTGATCGGCTTCGCGCTCTTCACCTCGATCTCGACGATGGAAAACGCCGTCGACAGCCTGCGCGTCAACTGCGTCGCCGGCATCACCGCTAACGCCGATCGCACGCGCGAGATGGTGCTGAACTCGCTGGGCATCGTGACCCTGCTCAAGCCGCTGCTCGGCTACAAGACCTGCGCCGAGATCGCGCGCGAAGGCTATGAGACCGGCAAGTCGCTGCACCGGATCGTGGTGCAGGAACGCCATCTGCTGACGCAGGCGCAATGGGACGAGACCTTCTCGTTCGAAAACCTGATCAATCCGAAGTTCGAACACTGATCCTGGAGGATCCCATGTCAATGATGATTGCTCTTCAATTCCTGGTCGTGCTCGCCGCGATCTGGATGGGTGCCCGCTCGATGGGCGTGGGACTGGGCCTGTGGGGCGCCGTGGGCCTGCTGGTGCTGGTGGTGGGCTTCGGGGTGAACCCCACCTCGCCGCCGATCGACGTGATGCTGATCATCCTGGCGGTGATCATGGCCGCTTCGGTGATGGACGCGGCCGGCGGCATCGACTACCTGGTGCGCATCGCCGAACGCATCATCCGCGCCAATCCGAAGCACGTGACCATCGTCGCGCCGCTGACGACGTGGACCTTCACCTTCCTGGCCGGCACCGGCCACATCGTCTACCCGCTGCTGCCGGTGATCTACGAAACGGCGCACCAGAACGGCATCCGCCCCGAGCGCCCGATGGCAGTGGCCACCATCGCTTCGCAGCAGGCCATCACGGCCAGCCCGGTGGCGGCGGCCACGGCGGCGATGATCGGCCTGTTCGCCGAGAAGGGCATGGCTGACTGGGGCCTGGCGCAGATCCTGATGATCTGCGTGCCCGCCACGCTGACCGGCGTCGTGGCGGCGGCCATCATCTCGATGTTCATGGGCAAGGACCTGAAGGACGACCAGGTCTACCAGGCGCGCCTGAAGGCAGGCCTGATTCCGCGCCCCGCCGCGCCCGAAGCGCGTCCGCCGCTGAAGGGTTCGGCCCGGCTGTCGGCCATGATCTTCCTGAGCGGTGTGGCGTTGGTGGTGCTGTTCGGCTTCTTCCCGTCGCTGCGCACGCTGCCGGGCGCCAAGGCGGCGCTGGGCATGCCCATCGTGATCGAGATCGTGATGATGTCGGTGGCCGCGCTGATGCTGCTGGCGACCAGGGTCGATGTGGACGACGTGCCCAAGACGGCCACGCTGCGCGCCGGCGTGGTGGCGGTGATCGGCATCTTCGGCCTGGCCTGGCTGGGCGACAGCTTCATCTCGGCCAACAAGGCGGTCATCGTGCCGGCCATCGGCGAATGGGCCCAGGCCGCACCGTGGACCTTTGCCTTCGGCCTGTTCTTCGCATCCGTGCTGCTTTACAGCCAGGCCGCGACGACCCGCGCGCTGATGCCGCTGGGCGTGACGCTGGGCATCCCGCCGCAGTTCCTGATCGCGATGTTCCCGTCGGTCAACGGCTACTTCTTCATCCCGACCTACGGTTCGCTGATCGCAGCCATCAACTTCGACCTCTCGGGCACCACGCGCATCGGCAAGTACGTGCTCAACCACTCGTTCATGATCCCGGGCCTGGTGGCCACCAGCGTGGCGGTGGTGACCGGTCTGGCGATGGCCAGAGTGGTCTTCTGATCGCGGCCTCGGCTTGAAGAAGACAGGCCCCGCTCCCGCAATGGGGGCGGGGCCTGTGTCTTGCGGGGCGCCTGGACGACCGGCTCAAGGCCCTGCCGGGCTGCGGTCGCTGGCACTCTGGCAGCATGCGCATCGCGATGGTCGATGTCGTCGTCTTCTTCTTCCTGCTGGGTGTGCTGGCGCGCCTCGTCAAGAGCGACCTGCGCCTGCCGGAAGCGCTGTACGAGACACTGTCGATCTACCTGCTGCTGGCCATCGGCCTGAAGGGCGGCATCGAGCTCAGCAAGCAGCCCCTCTTGGCGCTGGCACCGCAGGTGCTGGCCTGCATGGCGCTGGGCTTCGTCATTCCGTTCGTGCTGTACCCGCTGGCGCGGGCACTGAAGCTCTCGGGCGTGGATGCCGCGGCGCTGGTGGCCCACTACGGCTCGGTCAGCGTGGTGACCTTCGCGGTGGCCACGGCCGCGCTCACGCGCGCCGGCATCGGCTACGAGAGCCACGCTGCGCTGTGGGTGGCGGTGATGGAGGCGCCCGGGCTGGTGGCCGGCATCCTGCTGGCACGCTGGGCGCAACGGGGCGATGCGGCCAAGGCCGGCGGCCGCGCCACGGCCTGGGGCG